>DAOUUW010000141.1 GCA_030667965.1 Deltaproteobacteria bacterium | reverse complement strand
TTCCCCGGCAATGGTCGTGAAACTCATGCGGGCCGGGGCAATGCCTTTTGTGTAAGCAAAACGGGCAGCGCAGCGGGCGCCATTACCGCACATCTCCGCTTCACTACCGTCCGCATTGTAAAACTGCCACTGAAAATCAGCTTGATCCGAATTTTCGATAAGGATCAGTCCGTCTGCTCCCACGGAAAACTTGCGCCGGCACACCGCTTTGGCGAATGCGGACATTTCATCTTTTGTCAAAAAAGCTGAGCGGTGATCAATGATTATAAAATCATTGCCCGTCCCGCTCATCTTGGAAAATTCTATTGGAAAGTTCATTGGTTATCTCAACAAAGATCTCTCACAGAGGCACAGAGCACACAGAGAAAGATTTTTTTAACCTCTGTGCACTCTGTGCCTCTGGGAGAATAATCCGTGTTACTTTGGAATCACTTCTCCGGCGATAAGGTTCTCATAGGTCTCACGCTTACGTATCACATGAAAGCCGTCCCCATCAACCAGCACTTCCGGAACCCGGGGCCGGGAGTTATAATTTGACGACATGCTAAACCCATAAGCGCCGGCGCTCATCACGGCAAGCAAATCTCCCTGCTCACACAGGGGCACCTCTTTTCCGCGAGAGAGAAAATCCCCTGTTTCACAGATAGGCCCGACAACATCGGCCACCTCAACAGCTTCAGTATTCCGCCGTATCGGTTTAATGGCATGAAAAGCGTCATAGAGGCTTGGCCTGGCCAGATCATTCATACCGGCATCAACAATAACAAATTTTTTACCGCCCTGCTTGGTATAGAGCACCCTGGTCACCAGAATACCGGCATTGCCGACAATAACCCTGCCCGGCTCAAGGACCATGGTACATTGCAGATCACCCAGCTCCTCTTCAAGGGCCTGAGCATATTCGGACGGCAGAGGAGGCGTTTCATCATTATAACAGATGCCGACTCCACCCCCCAGGTCAAGATAGGAAATATCAATACCAGACTCCTGCAGCCTGCTGACAAAAATCTTCACCTTATGCAGGGATTCCACAAAAGGAGAGACCTCGATGAGCTGGGACCCTATGTGGCAGCTGACGCCGACAATAGTAATATTGTCCATCTTCTGCGCAGCCATATACGACTGGAGCGCATCCTGGATAGGAATACCGAACTTGTTCTTGGCAAGCCCGGTGGAAATATAGGCGTGGGTTTTCGGGTCCACATCCGGATTAACCCGAAAAGAAACCGGCGCCTTAACCCCAAGCCCTGCGGCAACATTCTGCAATGCTTCCAGTTCCTGGTGGGATTCCACGTTGAGCATGAGAATACCGGATTCAAGGGCATAGCGTATCTCGTCTTCGGTCTTACCCACACCGGAATAGACAATTTTCCCAGGCTCAATGCCTGCTTTCAATGCCCGGAACAGCTCACCGCCGGAAACAATATCCGCCCCGCCGCCGAGCTTTGCAAAAAGATTGAGAACAGCAATATTGGAACAGGACTTGGTGGCAAAACAGGTTATGTGAGGATGGCTGAATGCTCCGTCAAAGGCTTGAAAATGCCGGGTCAGGGTAGCGCTGCTGTACAAATAAAACGGCGTGCCCACCTGGGCGGCAATATCGCTAACCGATACTTCCTCGCAGTAAAGAACATCGTTTTTATATTGAAAATGATTCATTTTTGTTTCCTGATAAAGACAGTTATCTGCGCACTTCCACTTCCCCGGCATACTTACTTTCGTTGGGCGGTGATGCGTTATCAATGGCTGTCAATGTATAATAGATCGTCTTGCCGTCCGGCATATTTTTGTCAACATAAGAAAAGGAACGCCTGCCGGTTTCACCAATAAGAATATATTTTTCCTCTGCAGAGAGCCGGCGGTAAACACGATAGCCTATCACTCCATACTCACCTGCGTCCTCCCAGAGAAGCTTGGCCCCTTCTCCTGTCAGCACAACTGAAAGTTTTGACGGGGGCTGAGGAGCGGTCTTGTCAAGAGGAGTTCCGGAAATTACCTCACTTGGCGGGCTGACCATGTCGATATCGTCTACTGAGCGCAGAGCCTTGACCTTATAAAAATATTTCCGTTCGCTTGACAGTCCCTTGTCAGTATAGGACAGCCCGGCAACCGGATCTCCGATTGGGGCAAAATCACCTCTTTCACGCCGAAAGAGCTGATAGCGTATGGGACTGGAGACAGTCCTGCCATCCACCAGGGAGGTTACCGACTGCCAGCCAAGAGACAGACTCCCGCCCTCGGCCTTTATTGTAAATCCAACCGGGGCTGCAGGAGGGCTTTCCCAACGAAAGGAAACCAGATTCGAATCAGCGCTGACAATATTCCAGCCGGAACGGCAAACAATCTTGTACGTGTAATGATGATGGGGTTTTAAACTTGTGTCCCGATAGCTCAGAGCGCTGCCGGGTTTGCCGGTTGACGCAACAAAACCGGTGGATGAATTATAGACAACAGGACAGCTGGGGCAATAATCTTCAGCCTCAACCTCATTTCTATACAGCTGAAAGGTCTTCACATAATCAATCTTTTCTCCTGATTCGGAAAATGTGGGATACGTCCAGCTCAAGGTAACGCCTGTTGCATCAAATTGCTGTGTCAGGTCTTGCACAGCAGCAGGAACAGCAGCCTGGGGAGGAATAACAGGGGTCTTTCTTCCACATCCGGAAAGTAAGAGAAACAAACTAAGAAAAACTATGACCTGCAAATGGCGATTCATCTTCTACAGTCCCAGATTCCTTTCCGCCTCTGCCAGGGCCTCAGTCACCCGAATAATGGAAGTACCACCGATGGATCGTCGGCTGTCCACCGACCCTTCAACAGTCAGCACCTCAAAAACATCGGGTTCTATGACCTCGGAAAACTGCTGCAATTCGGCCAGCGACAAATCGGTCAACTCTTTTTTATTTTCAACGCAGTGGGCCACGGTTTTACCAATAATAGAATGAGCCTGACGAAAGGGGATATTTTTCATCACCAGATAATCCGCCAAATCCGTTGCCGTCATATAACCGGTCCTGGTCGCCTCTTCAAGACGGCCGGTATTAAACTTCAAATTGGCCAGCAGTTCAGCAGTAATGGCAAGCCCCTGGGAAACCGTGTCAATGGTATCGAAAACCGGCTCCTTGTCTTCCTGGAGATCGCGGTTATAGGTAAGCGGCAGTCCCTTCAGCATGGTGATGAGTGACATCAGGTTGCCCACCACCCGGCCGCTTTTCCCCCGGATCAACTCAGGAATATCCGGATTTTTTTTCTGGGGCATGATGCTGCTGCCCGTGCAGAAACTGTCGGCAAGTTCTACAAAATTAAATTCAGCAGTGGACCAGAGAACCAACTCCTCGGACAGACGGCTGAGATGCAGCTGAATAAGGGTACAGGCGGAGACAAACTCCACGGCAAAATCACGGTCGCCCACTGTGTCCATGCTGTTTGCCGTCACCTTGGGAAAGCCCAGCTCTTTGGCGACAAACTCCCGGTCAATGGGAAGTCCGGTGCCGGCAAGTGCCGCAGCACCGAGAGGAAGAACATTGATCCTTTTGGCGCAGTCAAGCAGCCGCTCACGGTCGCGGCCGAACATTTCATAATAGGCAAGCATATGGTGGGAGACAAGCAGGGGCTGAGCCCTCTGCAGGTGAGTATATCCCGGCATAACCGCACCAAGATACTTTCCGGCAAGCTTGACAAATGAGGTCTGCACATCAACAAGCAGGGCCGTCAGTTTTTCCGTTTCTTCACGCAGGTAGAGACGAAGGTCAAGGTTTATCTGGTCGTTACGGCTGCGGGCTGTATGCAATCTGGCCCCGGCCGGACCGATTTTATCCACCAGGGCTTTTTCAATATTCATATGAATATCTTCCAGTTCCGGCCTGAAATCAAATACGCCCTGCTCTATCTCCTGCTCTATATCCACCAGACCCCGACGAATCTGCTCGCCTTCCTCCGCCGTGATAAGCCCCTGCTTCACCAACATTTTTGCATGGGCCTGACTGCCGGCAATGTCCTGCTTATAGAGCCTGCCGTCATATTGAATAGAGGCGGTAAAGGCTTCAACAGAGGCAGCTGTTTTTTCAGTGAAACGGCCGCCCCAGAGTTTGCTTTTATTCGTCATGTTGGTCTTATTGGTCTCACTCGTCTAATTTAATTGGTCTAACGGGATTGCCGCAACGCCTGCATGGTCATACGCAGAGCATTAAGGCGGATAAAGCCGCCGGCGTCAGACTGGGTGTAAACCTCGTCTTCCTCAAAGGTAGCAAAACTCTCCTGATAGAGGGACTGGTCGGATTTTCTTCCCACCGGAAGACAGTTGCCCTTATAGAGTTTCAGACGGACAACGCCGCTGACCGTCTCCTGGGCGGTATCCATGGTTTTCTGCAGCAACTTCATTTCGGGCGAAAACCAGAAACCGTTGTAAATCAATTCAGAGTAGCGCGGTACCAGACTGTCACGAATCTTCAGAACCTCCCGATCCAGGGTAATGGTTTCAAGATCCCTGTGGGCGATGCGCAGGATGGTGCCCCCCGGTGTTTCATAAACACCGCGGGACTTCATGCCGACAAAACGGTTTTCCACCATGTCGAGACGACCGATGCCATTCGTACCGCCGAACTCATTCAAACGAGCCAGCATGTTGGCCGGGGACAGCGTTTCACCGTCAATGGACACGGGATTGCCCTGTTCAAAGGTCAGCTCAATATACGTCGACCTGTCCGGGGCCTTTTCCGGAGAACGGCTCAGTTTAAACATGGACTCTTGCGGCTCATTCCACGGATCTTCCAGGATGCCGCCTTCAAAGCTGATATGCAGCAGGTTCTCGTCCGAACTGTATGGATTTTCCTTGGTCACCGGAATGGGAATACCATGTTGTTCCGCGTAGGCCATGAGTTTTGTCCGGGAATTGAGGTCCCAGATACGCCATGGAGCAATTATGGTAAGCTTCGGATCAATGCCAAGATAGGCCATTTCAAAACGAACCTGATCGTTTCCTTTACCGGTGGCGCCGTGACTTACCGAATCCGCCTGCTCCTGGTGGGCAATGCGCATCTGCTCTTTAGCAATCACCGGTCTGGCAAGGGATGTGCCCAACAGGTAGGAACCTTCATAAATGGCATTGGCGCGGAAGGCGGGGAAAACATAGTCCCGCACAAATTCCTCTTTCAGGTCGGAAATCACCACTTTTTCGGCGCCCGTTGCCAGGCCTTTTTCCCGAACCTGATCCCAGTCTTCTTCCTGACCCACATCAGCGGCATAGGCCACCACCGGACATTGATACTCTTCTTTCAGCCATTTCAGGATGACCGATGTATCAAGGCCCCCTGAATAGGCGAGAACTATTTTTTTAATTTCAGACATATGCGGTTTCATTTTATTGCCACGGATAAGCGAGTGTACGAGACATCCAGACCCACGAAAAGACACGAAAGTTTTTTTTATTTTTTATGCTAAAGTAGTTGCGCTTTTATTTACCACCTGGGACGAATGTAAAAACATATCTCAAGAGTTAAAGATTTCTCACATTCGTTCGAGGAAAGCGAAGACTCCGAATGACAACGCAATTATTAAATCAACAAATCAATAAGCTACCTAAACCTGCCAAATTGGCTGACGTTTTAGTAATCAAATATTTTTTTTCGTGTTCTTTCGTGGGGTTCGTGGCTAAAAAGGTTTAAGCCAATAAATGCTTTTCCAGGATGGCTTTGTGGATGTGCATTTTGTTTTCCGCCTGGTCAAAAGCCACGCACTGCGGCCCTTCAAGCACAGAGTCGGTGATTTCCTCTCCCCGGTGGGCGGGCAGACAATGCAGCACTGTTATACCAGGCTTGGCTGCCCCAAGCAGCTTTTCGTTAACCTGGTATGGTTGGAAAATTGCCAGACGCTCATCCTGCTCCGCCTCCTGGCCCATACTGGCCCAAACGTCACAGCTGACCACATCGGCTTCTGCAACCGCCTCAACCGGGTCACGAACAATACTGATCGGTTTTACGGCCTGCTTCCTGGCCGCATCAAGGATGCCCGCATCCGGGTCATATCCTTCCGGACATGCCAGGGTAAGCTCAAAGCCAAAACGGCTGGAGGCTTCAATCCAGGTATTGGCCATATTGTTGCCGTCACCGACCCAGGCAATATGGAGTTTTTCAACCTCTCCTTTCACCTCAATGACCGTCATGATATCACTGAGTATCTG
The DNA here is from genome assembly GCA_030667965.1 of Deltaproteobacteria bacterium. GTDB lineage: Bacteria > Desulfobacterota > Desulfobulbia > Desulfobulbales > SURF-16 > JAHLLM01. The sequence goes on along the minus strand of DAOUUW010000141.1, from coordinate 1,505 downwards.
ACAGGGATGGTACAGGTCGGTCAGGGCATTAATCACCGGCACATCGGAGTAGCGGCCAAGCTCTTCCACCACCTCCTGGCCAAAAGTGCGGACGACAACGCCGTCCACATAACGGGCCATGACCCGGCCCATATCCTTTAAAGGCTCATTACGGGCAAGCTGGGTGTCACGGCCGGACATATAGATGACCTGGCCGCCCAATCGATACATAGCGGCCTCAAAAGAAACCCTGGTACGGGTCGAAGGTTTCTCAAAAATCATGCCAATGACCTTGCCGGCCAATTGCTGGTGGCGCACACCTTCCCGTGCTTCCTTTTTCAGTTGCAATGCTCTCTCTATATAGGAGAGGAGCTGTTCTTTATTAAAATCCCAAAGGCGTAGCAGATGATTTGACATATATTTCACACAAAAAAATTGAAACCGGAGAAACCTGAACATTGACGGAGCACGCGCAACCGTTTCCGGGAAATGCAGCGTCTCGGGTTTGTTATAACTTCTTGATTGACTGACTGTTATGTTAGATTTACAGCCCCAAACGGTAATCCATACAAAAAAAGAACATCTTTGGGAAGTTTTTTCTCCTCTTGACCTCCCTTTTACAATTTCCTCTCTTAAAGGGCCGCAAAAACTTCCCGCAGACGAACAATCATCGTGTCTATTTCCGCTTCACTGACAATCAGGGGCGGCAGAAAACGCAGCACCGCACCAGCAGCAAAATTGGCAAGGACAGCTTTTTCAAAAAGTCCGTTCACCATATCAGTTCCCAGGGCCACCCCTTTCTCTGTCAGCACTAGCCCCTGAATCAACCCAAGCCCTCTGACTCCAGCGGCCAAAGCGGGAAAATCGCGGGCAATATCCTGTAATTTTGCAGCAAAATAGTCACCTTTTTGCCGCACGGTCTGCAGGAAACCCTCAGACAGCAAGGTATGCAGCACAGCCACGGCGGCGGCACAGGCCACAGGATTTCCGCCAAAGGTGGAAGCATGATCTCCCGGGGCAAAAGAGGCGGCAACAGACTCACGGGCAAACATGGCGCCAATGGGCAAACCGTTACCAAGGGCCTTGGCCGAGGTCATGATGTCCGGCTCCACAGAAAAATGTTCATACCCGAAAAGGGTGCCTGTTCTGCCCATGCCGACCTGCACCTCGTCAAAAATCAAAACCAGGTTGTGCCTGTCGCACAAAGAACGTATGCCCTGCACATACTCTGCCGGCAATGGGCGTACACCGCCTTCCCCCTGCATGGGTTCAACAAAAATCGCGCATGTTTTACCTGAAATCATCTTTTCCATGGCATCCAGATTGCCAAAAGGGGCATGGGCAAAACCTTCAGGCAACGGCTCAAATCCTTTATGAAACTTTGGCTGACCGGTGGCGGCCACCGTGGCAAGGGTTCTGCCGTGAAACGACCCTTCCAGGGAAATAATTTCATATCGGCCCGGCCCACCGTGTTTTCTGGCCAGCTTAATAGCGGCCTCGTTGGCCTCTGCCCCGCTGTTGGCCAG
>DAOUUW010000071.1 GCA_030667965.1 Deltaproteobacteria bacterium | reverse complement strand
CGACTCGGGCAGACCAAGGTCCAGGGCCTCGTCCGTGGCCTGATAGCCCAGGGCAAAGGTGGTTGCCCGGCCTGCTATCTCCACGCGATAGGCTACTTCCAGGTTATACGCCTCAGGTTCGGCGCCCTGGCCCTTGAAATTGACCTCACCTGGAGCAAAATTGTCCAGGGCGGCGACATATTCACCGGTGACGGTAAAATCGCCGGCCTCTTACCGGCAGTAAGTATGAATGGAAATTTTTCCACATTGCCCAAGCTGATCGTGCCTTTATCAATCAGGGCGCTTAAATCCACATGATCATTGATGGCCTGCAGCTAGCCGTCGTCATCCTTGCTCTGCCCTAACTGGGCATCCACCTTTTTCTGCAATTCCTGGAGCAGCTCTGACTGGGCCTGGTTCTGGCGCGACAAGGCCTGTACTTTTTCTTCCAGGGCTGGCCCTGCCCAACAAGTGGTGGCGGTAAGGGCAATAAGCGCCCCGCTTAAAAGGTATTTCGGCAAACTCTTTCTCACAACAAATCTCCTTTGTTAATAGTGCAAAACAAAATTAGACGCCCCTTACTTCGAGGGCAAAAAAAATCAGCCAATCCACTCATAGGTCTCAATGGTGGCTGGATCGCATTTACAGCAGCCCTTGGCACAGCCGAGGTTATTTTCATGACGGTGTACCTTCCCCTTGGCCAGCCATTTTTCCAGCATGGGTTTAATGGTCTCAGGCTCCATATTGAAATGAAAGGCCATGTCCTGTAAGGGGGCCATCTTGCGGGCCATCAGGTATTTTTTCAGTTCAGTGAGTATCATTATTATCCTCTATCATGAATTAGGAATTACACATGTCTGAAAGTTGTCCATGAGACGGTTTGGACCATTTGTAATTCTTCATTCGTAATTAACGATCAGGCGCTGGCCCCGGCCAGAATGACCCGCCCGGATTCTTTTTTCCTGCCGAGCCGGGCCATCAGGACAAGGAGCCCGATAAAGAGCAACCCTTCCACTGCGATCCAGGTCAAGGAAAAGGCCGGATGCTGTCCCAGGGTGGCCAACTGATAGAAGGTAGTGGAGGCCATATAGGCAAGCAGGGTGGTCCAGGTCCCGGCAAAGATCGTCCACTTCAGATTGGTCTCCCGGTAGACGGCGGCAATGGCAGCCGTGCAAGGGAAGTAGAGCAAGACAAAGAGGAGATAGGCAAAGGCGGCAACCCTGGAGCCAAACAGGGTAACCATGGAACCGAAGGTAGACGCGCTCACCTCCTGCTCTTCGGCAGCCGCTTCAAGACTTGCAACATCTCCCACGGAAAGCCCCAGAGGATCGGTCAGGGTTCCCGCCACCTCAGCAAGATTAGCCGGGATGGTGGCAAAGGCCTCACCAATGGCGGCCATCAGGCTGAAGGGTTCCTCGGCCTCGACTTCACTATTCTCAGCCGCATCCATCTGGCCATAGAGGGAGTCCAGGGTGCCCACCACCGCCTCCTTGGCAAAGATGCCGGTGAAGATGCCCACGGTGGCCGGCCAATTTTTCTCCGTCACACCCAGCGGCTTTAAGGCCGGGGTAATGGTCTTGCTCATGGCAGCCAGGGCGGAATTTTGAGAATCCTCATTGCCGAAACTGCCGTCCGTGCCCACGGAATTAAGAAAGCTCAACACCATGATGACCGGAATCAAGACCTGACCGGCCTTGAACATAAAGGTGGCAAGACGGTCCCAGGTGCGCAGCAGCACGGTCTTGATCGTGGGCAGATGGTAGCGCGGCAGTTCCATGACAAAGGGGGTGACCTCACCCTTGAGCAGGGTGCTTTTCAGGACCAGCCCGGTGAGCACGGCAAAGCCGATACCGATGAGGTAGAGTAGAAAAACCAGATTCTGGCCACCGGTCGGGAAAAACGCTGCGGCAAACAGGGCATAGACCGGCAACCTGGCCCCGCACGACATGAACGGATTCATCATTATGGTGAGAGTTCGGTCGCGCTCATTCTCCAGGGTACGGGTGGCCATGATGGCCGGCACATTACAACCAAAGCCCACCAGCATGGGAATAAACGATTTGCCGGGCAACCCAATGACCCGCATGGCGCGGTCCATGACAAAGGCGGCCCTGGCCATGTAGCCGGAATCCTCCAGGTAGGAGAGGAAGAGGAACATGAAGCCGATGGGCGGGATAAAGGTGGCCATGGTCTGGACACCGCCGCCAATACCGCCGGCCAGGATGGTGATCAACCACACCGGCGCCCCTACCCCTTCCAGCAATGTGCCAAAGCCATCCACAAAGATGGCGCCGGCAAAGCCGTCAAAGAAATCGATAAAGGCGCCGCCCAGGTTGATGGTGAACATGAACATCAGGTACATGGCCGCCAGAAAGATGGGGATACCCCAGACACGGCTGAGCACGACATCGTCGATCTTATCGGAAATCTCCGTGGTGACCTGGCTGGTTTTGCGCACCGTGTCACCCGTCAACTCAGCGATAAAACCGTAATGACTGGAGGCGACGATGATGTCCGGTTCCTCATCAAGCTCTTCTTCCACCTGCTGCTGGAGCTTGGTCAATGGCTCATGGACTGTCCAGTCCACCATTTTCATGGCCCCCTCATCGCCTTCCAACAGCTTGGCGGCCAGCCAGTACGAATCAATCAGGTTCGCCTTGGCCTCCTTGTCGATGAGGGGCAGCAGCTCTTCCAGGGCCTGACTGAATGGTTCAGGGTAGATCACCTGGACCTTAGGTATTTTCTTGTCCAGGGCGGCCTGGTAAATGGCCCGTTTCAGGGCATCTATACCTTCATTTTTACTGGCAACAATGGCCACCACCGGCACCCCCAGCTTGTCGGCAAAGGCGTCAATATCGATGGAGATCTGTTTGTCCCGGGCCACATCCATCATGTTGAGAGCAATAAGCATGGGCACCTTCATCTCCAGCAACTGGCTGGTGAGGTACAGATTACGCTCGATATTGGAGGCATCAACAATATTAACGATGAGATCCGCATCCCGACCCAGGATGTAATCACGGGCCACCTCTTCATCCACTGAAGAGGCAGTGAGGGAATAGATGCCGGGCAGGTCAACCACCTCCACGGCATTATTATTATGTTTATAGCTGCCGGTTTTACGATCCACCGTGACCCCGGGCCAGTTGCCGACCCGTTGTCTGGCACCGGTCAGGGCATTAAAGAGGGTGGTCTTGCCACAATTGGGATTTCCAGCCACGCCAATGGTAAATTGTTTCATGCCGCACCCTCCACGGTCAGGGCCTCGGCCTCAGTTTTTCGTAAGGAAAGGGCAAAACCCCGTACTTCTATTTCCACCGGGTCACCCATGGGCGCCACCCGGGTTATGCTGAACTCTGTTCCCTTGACAAGTCCCATGGCCATCAACTTCTGGCGATAGAGCTTGCTGCCCTTGCTGAAGCCTACGACCGTACCGGTCTGGCCTGTTGCCAAATCTGCTAATTTCGTCTTCATCTCTTTCTCTTTCCTCCTGATTCATTGAAAAAAACGTGTTACCTTACATATATCTTCTGCGCCATGCCGCCGCCCAGGGCATAGCGATTTCGCCCCTTGGCAACCAGCACCGCACCCTGGCCCTGACATTTGACAATATCAAGGGTATCACCAACGCCGATCCCCATACTGAGTAGACGTTCGTACACCTTTTTGGACTTGCCCATGGCAACCACTTCCACCTGTTCTCCCTCGCCGGCAAAGGCCAGGGGGAACATCGCACCACCCGCCGTACCCCCGCCTGCATCCTCATGATCGCAACATTTTGATTTCCGGCAACACAACTTCATACAACACCTCTTTTATTGTTTTTCCCTACCGCAGTTCCATTTGCCGCCACCAGAAACACCTGCCATGTGTCTTTCTCCCGATCGGAACCGAAGAGAAGCAAGCCAGTCTTTTGACTCAGTTTCTATGTTAAGAAAAGCTGTTACTACCTGCGGGTCATAAAGATTACCACTGCACCGGACGATTTCGGTAATAGCCTCCTCCCGTGGGCGTCCCTTCCGATACCGTCGGTCGTCAATCATGGCTGAAAAAGAATCGGCAACCGCCAAAATTCTTGCCCCCAGAGGGATTGCATCCTTTGTCAGGCCCTCTGGATATCCGCTGCCATCACATCTTTCATGATGAAATAACACCATGTCAGCTATCCCGCCATTTTGACTCAACCCGTTAACATCCTTTAATATTTCGTAGCCAAGCATGGGATGTTTACGCATTTCGAGCCATTGGTCATCCGATAGCCGCCCCTCATTTTTTAGTGTCTGATCGCTGACGCCTATTTTACCGATGTCATGAAGATGACCGGCAATATGAATCATATCGCAAGTATTACTTTCCAGGGACATAGCCTTGGCAATGAGATGGGCAATTACAGCCACATCCTCTGAATGGTTTTGGGTATACCTGTCCTTGAGATCTATAGCGCGGCCAAGGGCTTCAGCAAGTTGATGGATGGTCACCGTAAGTCGGCATAGCGGTTCATTGCCAAAACGATGTTCATGAATTTCAACAGGCCTGACAATATATCGGGCATTTTTCATAGATGTTGATCTCACCGTGAATATATTGACACGGCCTGTGTGCTTGTCCGCTCTTTATGACATTTGCAATTTTTACAATTGCCGCATTTTTTTTCTTTCAGGGCGGGTCAAAATGGCCCAATAGGCCCCAGCCAGGCGATTCTGATCTTTGGAGTAATGCCGGAAATCGGCAAGTTCATCTGCAGATTTGTTTCGTTTCGCCTGCCTTATGGCTAATTGGAATTTCTTGTTCAGTTTTTTATCAACCAACCGGCTGTCACGGCATGCACAGCTGACCTCCTGGACAAAAAGGACATGCAGCTCGTAGGCAGACAGGGATGAATCGACCTCAATTAAGAATGGGATGAGCCTGTCCCCTATGCCTAGGTGAAGGTGGAGTTCTATAATCAGGATGGATCTCTTGCGGCCCCAAGCGATTACCACGTCACCCAGGTCATCCAGGCAGTTGCCAACGGCATCTTTTCCTTCTGCTGTGCCAAAGGAAATTATCTGATTAGATAGGTGCCTTTATTTCTAATTCGTCATTCCTAATTTCTAATTGCTTTTAAATTAGTTCATAAACAATGGGGATCTTGACTCGCAGAGAACTGTCGAGATCCGCCATAGTTAGGGGTCTGTCAGCAGCCCTGCGAGCGGTGGCCAAGGCTGCCTTGCATAATATTTTGTGGCCTTTTTGTCCATCAACAAGCTCGTAATGGCTGATGACACCGCCCGGTTCCAGCTCAATGAGCAGCATTACTGTGCCGGATAGACCTAAACGGCGAGCAAGGGCAGGGAATTTTTTCTCTTGCTCCAACCTTTTCATAAGCTCGGCCATGATGGCCTCTTTCTGCGAGTTTGCCTTTGCCTGTCTGGCTGCCTCTGCTACCTGTCGTATGGCAATGGCGGGATCAGGCTGGGGAGATGCGGCAAGTTCCTGTTTTACTGGTGTCTTTGGTGTTTTTTCAGCTTGTTTCGCCACCACTGCCGATTTCGGTTCCAGTACAACAATCTCTTTTTGCACAGACCTGGGCTGAAGTTTTGAAGGTACGATCTTTTTCTTATACTGCAAGGACATAAGTTTCGTTTGAGCAGACAAGCTGCTCAACTCAGTTTCAACTACCTTCTGAAATTTTGGTTCAGAGGTTTTCAGTTCTTTTTGTACGGTTGCTTGGGATTGCTTAGGAGGAGCACACTGGCGTATATGCAGGGCTGCCAGACTAATTTTAGCAGCCTTTTCTGGTTGTGACACTGCTACTTTGGGGTGAGCATTAACCGCCAGAGCAATAAGCAGCAACTGGTTCAGGCCAATGGCAGCCACCAAGGAAAACATTTTTATTTTCTGTCGGGCATTCATTGTTCATTCCGTCTCGATTCAACCACTTTGGTGATAATAGTAAACTTGTCATGCCCCAGTTTCTTTGCCTCTTCAACCACTCGCACAAAAGATTCAAAAGGAGCAGTGCGGTCTACCTGGAAATCAAGGCTGGTCTCCGGTTCAACACTTGCCATCCATATATGTAGCCGTTTAGTGACATTTTCATCCCCGGCATAAATTTCACCATCTTTACCTATGGTTACGACAATAACCTTATCTTCTGTCTGGCCTGCCATTTCTCCACCGCTCTGAGGCAAGTCCACCTCAAGAGCCGGTTTCAAAAAAGTTGTGGAGAGGATAAAAAAAAGCAGTAACATGAAAACCATGTCAATAAGCGGAGTCAGGTCGATATTGGGACCGTCCTCAAAAGAACGTGCAACCCCCCAGCCGTCTTTCATGTTATTGCTCCTTCGGCACGGCAGGCCACCGGTCTTGCCGCGCAACACTCATTAGCCTGTACTGCCGGTGGCTGATCGGCTCGGCTCACTGCCCGGCATGAATGTTCGATGGCAACAATGCGCAAATGCTGCATGCGCAGGGCGAGTACATAATAAAAACACATGGTGGGGATGCCGATGGACAGACCCATGATGGTGGTAATCAGTGCCTCCCATATTCCACCGGCCAGCACTGTTGGATTTACCGAGGTGCGGGTAGCAATAACCTGGAAGACCTTGACCATGCCCAGTGCCGTACCCATGAGCCCCAGAAGCGGGGAAATTGCCGCTGTTAACCGCAGCAGGGCAATATCACGTTCTACCCCAAAAAAATGGCGATGGAAGAGATAGGCAAGCTCGGTTCTCAGATCCGGACCACAGGGAACCCTGGCATGGAGGGCGGATTGAATCACCGCCTGCAATGGGTTTTTACTCTCCTCGCTGCCCCTACCTATTTTATTATGGCTAAAACTCCGGGTCACCCAAACCAGGTAGGCGACGTTTTTGATAAAGAGATAGCAGGACACAACTGACAGCACAGCCAGGATAACGCCAAGCGCACCACTTTTAGTTAATAAATCGATCATAAGTTGGCCATTTTTTTCAAACTCTTAATAAGTAAACTTCAGACCGACATAATAGAAACTGCCGGGCTGTTCCATGGTACCATTCTCTTCGTTTGCCCCGCGATAGGTGCGATACTTGTCAAAGAGATCATCCACCCCGGCATACACGGTAACCATCTTGCCTAAATCCTTATCCACCCGCAGGCTCATGGTGAAACTGTTGTCATTTTCAAATGTTATTGCTGAGCCTTGACCTACTTCATAGCCGTAATCGGCTACATAATGCGCCTTCACACTGGTGCGAAGTTGCCATGGGGTGTAGAGGTAAACCAGCGAGGCATTGGCCAGGTGGCGTGGTTTGCCGGCCAGGCGGCTATCATCATCTCCGCTGGTATCCACGGCATGAATGTACTGGTAATTGGCGTCTAGCAAGAGATCATTGGTAAAGGCATAGGAGGCGCTAAGTTCAAGGCCGGATATCTCTGCCTCACTGATATTGGTAAATTCATAGAGATAAGCGCCGCTGGGTTCCACCCCCATATACTCGGTGTCGATAAGGTCATCAATTTGGTTCATAAAATATGAGGCACGGCCACTAAATTTACCGATTTCCCCTTCGATGCCGAGATCATAACCGTCGCCGGTTTCAGGTTTGAGGTCTGGATCACCGACAATGTGGTCTCTGCCTCCCTTGCTGTAAGAGTCCTTGTATAGCTCACCTACTCCGGGAGCGCGAAAGGAGTGTCCGTAGTTTACTTTGACGCGGAGATTATCAAGTGCTTTCCAGGTTAAACCGAATTTCGGTGATACTTCGTCGCCGAACTGGTCGTAATGGTCATAGCGTACTCCGGGTACCAGGAGTAGCGACTCAGCCGGCTGCCATTCGTCCTGCAGGAACATGGCATAGGTATTCCCTTCATAGCATCCCAGCTGACCCGTGAAATCTTCTTTGTTCACTGTGCCGCAAGGGTCATTGCTGACGCGCAGCGATTCGTACTCCTCTTTTCGAATCTCACCGCCCATAGTCACCAGGTGGTCACCGGCCAGATCCATGAACAGGTTGGAAAACTGTGCCTCCAGAGTCGTGGTCTCCCGCACACCTTCATCAACACTGGAGGAACCGGCCAAGATATCTCCATCGCTGTGGCTACCCACATCTTCGAGATAGCGGGCGACGTAATCATTATTGTATTGGGAGTAATAGGCACGGATCATGCCGGACATAGCGTCTTGTTTAAAATCCAAGCTGGCGTGGATATCATAGCTTTTATACTCGTCTTCACTGGAAGTTAAATAATAGGTGGGCGGCGAACCAGTGGATTTTTCGATTTGACTACCCAGGTCATTCTCACTGTACGTTCCACCTATCTTAGAACTGAGACTGTCGGTAAGTTTAATATGAAGGGTGGTGTCAAGATTAACGGTATCGTTATCCGGCAGCATGGTTCCATCCGCCTCAACTTTGAGCATATCCTGTTGTGTGGTCTGGGCAGAAAAGATCAAACCCATACGTCCCAGCCAATCATTACGGGAGGGGTCGGCAAAGGTGGCGGTGAAGCTAGCGGAGTAATAGTCATCGCCGTGACTGTATGCACCGTAGCGGCCATTCGTTGTAAATGAGGTTTCTTGCGGGGAGCGGCTGATAATATTGATAACGCCACCCATGGCCTCCGAACCATAGAGGGTTGACTGGGGGCCGCGAACGATTTCAATACGCTCCACCGATTCGGTGGTAAAGCGAGCCATATCATTGAACTTACCCTGTGGTCCGGCATAACGGCGGCCATCTTTTAGTATCAGGGTATGTTTGCCCTCAAAGCCTCGGATGGAAGGTGTGGTGCGCATCATATCGTCATACATATAAACGCCGGCACTGTATTTTAGTGCATCAGCCACGCTATTTTGAGCGGCCTCCTCAATTTCCTGCCGGTCAACCACCTCAATGGCGGCCGGCACATCGGCAATCTCCGCTTCGGTACGGGTGGCGGTAACGGTCACAGCCTGAGCCTGTATGGCGTCGGTTGAAGCGGCACCATACTGCCCGGCCACATCGGCCGGGCAGTATGGTGCCAGGGAGAGAAGAGATACAACAACAACTGAATATTTTTTCCGATCGGTGGGGTAAAAATACAAAACAGGCCTCCTTATGCGGACAAAAAAAATTAAAGCCAGGTAATAAAGTTAGATTTGACCAACTCTTGACTCTTTATTAGCACACAGAAGGTTTTTGTTTTGTGACCTGGGTCACATTTTTGTATTTTATTGAAAAATTTAGAGAAATCAAAACAGACAAGACCTGTTAGGGAGAACTGCTGTCCTACCTGAATAGAAACAGATACATTGGCGATTTTTTTAAATCATGATTTATCACTCCAGACTTCTAAGGTGTATTGTTGCTCGTAGCTTTGATTATCTCAAAAATAGCCATGGGGCTTATACTATTCGTTCCTGCAATTTCTTTGATACTCTGTGACGGTTTAGCTTCTATTCTTTTTTGAGACAAAGTTTGAATTATCTCCGAAATATTCAAGCCAAAAGTAATGCAGACATCGTCAAGTTTGTTGCTGCCAAAACCAGGGGGGGGTGAATCTGGAAAAATTAAATGTTCACCTGTATTCTTTGTGAGAGACGCAGGTTTAATGATTTCGTACACCCGCATTGGGGTCATATCATTGTCTATTGCGATGCTATCGATGGTCTGAGTTTCTTTTTTATATTTGACGCCTGCTTGCCTCAGCAACTCCACACTTTTTGACAAGTCAAGGTTGGCCTTTTGGACAAACATTTTTAATGAGGAAAGCTCGGCATGACCATAAGGAGGCTCGCCATACTTGATTGACGCCGAATCTTTAATCAATTCACTGAAATTAATTATTGAACTCATTGGTGGAATTTGAAAATAAGTCCCTATTCCAACTATAAAAGTTAACAGCATAGCGATATTAAAATTTACAGTGAACACCTTCATTTGTTTTGATTTATTTTTCAGATAAACTGTTATTAGTTGCCAATTATAATAAACATGCAGAAATCCAGATAATACAAACAGAAAACCTAAGTTGAGATGTAATTCGCACCATTGATTCTTGCTTAATCCCCAAAACTGCCAATGTGACCAATATGCGACTCGGCCATGGGGCATAATGTAAAGTATAACGCTCGTCATTATGCAAAGCACAAACGAAATCAACATAGTCAATGATGTGATTTTTCTAATATTCATTGTGTTACTGCACCTCAATATTAATTTTAACATGAACACGATTTTGTGGTTTTGATTGGTGACGATAAATGTCAGTGCGAACCGGCGATACCCTGCATGACAGCGGAATCAACAATATCTACTCTTTCTTGTTGCATGGAGATAATGACGTTCTTTTTTACTGGTCATCTCTTCGCCATTCATTTTGTTTTACAGTTCGCGCCTTGGCAACTTAAAAAGTATGCCGTAGTGACAATGTTGGATATATAACTTCATTTGTTTTTACAAAATGTGACAACGGTCACATTTTCAAAAAAATTTAATCTTTTTTTGGGGGGTGTGGACAGGAGCGTAAACGGAAGCCACTGATTCCGGTTACGTGCGTGAAAAAGGGAGAGGAAATCCGTAGCAGTGAGAAGTTTAAAAATACTAAAATGGGTCACGTTTTGTTATGTTTTGCATTTTTGGGGTTCCGTCCCTGACAGCAACAGGCGCAATTTTCAATAAACTCCTTATTACGAATGGTTACAGAGCCACGACAACAATCAATAATGCCCTCTTTCTTCATCTGGCCGATTATCCGGGACAGGGTCTCCCGGGCAATACCGATTTCCTGGGCCGTGATCTGGAGCGGCCGCAAATCCAGGGGGCAACATCCGCACCCATTGCACTCTGTCGTCCGTTCCATGAGGTAGTGAGCAACCTGAGCCTGGGCAGGCAGGTTCCTGGCCAGACATTGTTTTCGGCAAATATTTTCGATGCGCAGAGAAAGAATTCGCAGTACGTTGCGGGTCAAGTCTGACTCACCCTGCATGAGCTCCATAAAGCAAGCACCGGGGAAGGCCAGTACCCGGCAGGCGGAAATTGCCTCACCGACAGCCTGGTAAGTCTGATGACCAAAGACGGCGGCCAGGCAGAGGATATCGGTGCTGCCGGCAACCCGGATGATACACTCCCGGCCATCCTGATCCGGATGAAAGACCTTTATCTTGCCCTCCAGAACAAGATAAAAAGAGCGGGCCTGATTACCGGGAAAGAAGAGAAAATCGCCTCGCCTGACAATTATCACCCTTACCATAGACGCCAAGCGCTCCAACAGGGGCGGCTCCAGATCAGCAGTGAGGGAGGACCGGCTCAGCAGCTGTCTGTCGGCTGCGCTGATTCGATCCATCTTGCGGCACGTTGTCTGTTTGAACGGAGACATCTGTTTCGCCATCACTTCTTCTCACCCTCTGGCTTCTCCCTACCGCTTTTTTGGCAAGAGCAGTTTTCACACCTGCCGCAACACTTTTTCTTCTTTCTGACGTGTAAATTATCGTTACATTGATCGGTCTGAATATTGGGAGTGATGTTCGTGGTGTTCATTGTAGACTTTTTTTTAACAGCTGTTGAAGTTTGGGCAATCGATATTTATCAGGGATGCCTAACTTGCAAAACAAAAAAAGTGCCGAGGATAAGCTCCCGGCATCCATTCAACTTGCGCCAGGCCGTGTTTTACCCGCCCAGGGAATAGGCGATGCCCAGGATGGATACCACCTCCCTCCTTGGCGGCAACAATAGTTCCTGATTGATTTTTCTGCATCTTCCGTATCATTAATCGACTCATAAATTTCTCCTCTTGGCTCATTGTTGCGTTATCTCCTTTAATCCATTGGCAAATGCGGACAGACTGGAACTTCGCATCATGACATATGGTTTAGCCTCTTGCTTGCAAAGACGCTTGACACAGAGACAGGCATCATGGCTGACACAGTCCACCGGACAGAGGATCATATCCGCCTGGCTCACTTTTGTCAGCAGCCGTCTTCCGGCCTCCTCCTTGCCGCCGTCATGGTGGATGAATTCTCCACCACACCCTTCCACTATCCGGCGATAGCGCGGCACCAGTGAATGCTGACCACCGACATAGAGAACACAGCGACTGCACAGGTCAAGACCCGGGCAGTCCTTGCACTGACAAGTGTCACAGGATGGGCAAGGGGAGGACTGGCTGTGGAGCAGCTGCTCCATTGCCTGGTTTTTCAGTCGGGTTTCAGCATATTCGGACTGCAGTTTTGCCTGGTTTTCTAAAAGTTGCTGGTGGTCCCTGCCAAGCTGGTTGTTTTCTTCCGTAAGCTTCATACAGGCCTCAGACTTTTTCCTGAGCTCTTCCGCGAGTTGACTATTCCGGGCCTGCAGTTCGTTATGCTTTTGTCCGGACTCAAGCTCTGCTATTTTAGCAAAGGCCTGTTGCAATTTGTTCTTCAGCTCACCACTGTTTTCCAGCTTCATTCTTAATTCGGCAATCTCTTCATCCCGCCGGCAGATCTCCTGATTTGCCTGACTCCTGGCAAACTGCAGGGTCTCCTGAAGAACTTCAATCATATTCTTCTGGTCCCTGAGCCTTTGCCCGTCATGGTGTGACTTCCGGGTAGCAAGATGGGAAAGCATATGAACTTCGCCGCGAATTTTGCGGCAGAGGGAAGGTGGTGCCAGAGGATGGGTCAAAATGGCCCAATAGGCCCCAGCCAGGCAATTCTGCTCTTTGGAGTAATGCCAGAAATCGGCAAGTTCATCTGCCGATTTGATTCGTTTCGCCTGCCTTATGGCTAATTGGAATTTCTTGTTCAGTTTTTTATCAACCAACCGGCTGTCACGGCATGCACGGCTACCCTCCTGGACAAAAAGGACATGCAGCTCGTAGGCAGACAGGGATGAATCGACCTCAATTTCTGTCTTCCTGCCAAGTTTTTTAAGCTCATCAATGGACAGGCAGGTGCCAATGATCGAACAGAGATAATCATCCAATTCCCAGATCCGGCGTCTGCGTTTTTGCCCCATGGCTGTTTTTTGTTTTGTTTGTTTACAAACACACATAAAAGTTCACCGAGTAAAACAAAGTTAGACTTACAAAACTCACATTCCCTAAAAAAAACCGGCCAATAGACCGGTGCTATAAATAAGGACAAATCCACCAGGTAATGCTGGAGGGAGAGAACGGCTACTATCAAAAAAAACTAAGTGATGGACCTGTCCATAAAAGTTAGGGGCGCCTAACTTTCGGCCCTCTTTAACACGCATTTTATTTGGGGTCAACAAGAAAGTTAGTCGACGTGAACTTTTTTTTGCTTGGTATACTCACAGGATTGGCCTCTTTCTCCGGCCTCTTTCTCTTGTGTTAAAAAGGATAGTCGGGTAAAGTTTGATTTGTTTAAAAATGTTATGAATGGTTAACTATGTCTAGAAAAATGGAACTAAGTGAAAGCCTGGAGGATTACCTGGAAGTAATCCTCCAACTGCAAGAAACAAACAAGGTTGCCCGAGCAACAGAAATTGCTGAAAAGATGAGGGTAAGTCTTGCTTCTGTCACCGCATCACTAAGAAAACTTCGCGAAAGGGAGCTGATCAATTACGCTCCCTACAAATTTGTTACCTTAACGAGTAAGGGGCAAACCATTGCCCGGGAAATATTCCGAAAACATAAAATCATAAAAGATTTCCTGATACGGGTGCTAACTATTGAAGCACCTAAAGCTGAACTTACAGCTTGTCGCATTGAACATACCATGGACAGGGCGGCAATTAACAAGCTCGTTAAGTTTGTTGCTTTTATTGATACCTGCCCCAGGGCGGGAAAGGACTGGTTGCAAAGATTCAGTAAATGCTCCTCCACAGAATTTGATTGGGAGCAATGTGATCATTGTCTTGATGAATGCAAAAAACACCATCAAAAACGAAAATAATG
>DAOUUW010000002.1 GCA_030667965.1 Deltaproteobacteria bacterium | reverse complement strand
CCTGCTGAAATACTGATCCAGCCCTATAAATGCATCAGGTGAGATAGTTTATGGAACCAGCATCTTTTGCAAACTGTGACAACATTCCCGTTACAGAGATACTCAATGGTGTTCCCCATGGCGTCGCCATTCTGGACAGAGACCTTTGTATAATGGAAATGAACCGTTTCCTTGAAGTCCTCACCGGATTTGCCAATGTCGACGCCAGGGGGGTGCATGCTGATTTCATCCTGCGCAGTAATATAGGCAATAACGGAAAGTTGTTCCGTAATGTAATTGAAACAGAAGAGTATCTTTCCATCTCCGGCGACATTATCAGTCGGCATCACAAAAAAATACCGGTCCATTTTACGGTTTCGTCTTTAAAGAACGAATCCGGCGATTCGACCGGGTTGCTGGTTTTCCTTGAGGACATCTCGTCCCTTCAGTCCTTTGACAAAAAACGGCATACCATGAGCGGCGTTGAGGAAATCCTTGGCCATAGCCCTAAAATGCAGGAAATGTTTGAACTCCTGCCGGTGTTGGCCCACACCGATGCTTCAGTGCTCATCACTGGAGAGACGGGAACGGGCAAAGATTTGATCGCCGAGTCCATCCACAAGTCGTCAAAAAGATCGCGATATCCCTTTATCAAGGTCAACTGCGGCGCCCTGCCTGAGTCCCTGCTTGAATCGGAACTGTTCGGACATGTCCGGGGGGCTTTTACCGGGGCGGTCAAGGACAGGCCCGGCCTTTTCCGTCTAGCCCAGGACGGTACAATTTTTCTCACCGAGATAGGGGATCTGCCCCTGACCCTGCAGGTTAAACTTCTCTCGGTACTTGATGACATGGAATTCTTCCCCGTGGGGGGAGTCAAAAAGGTGCATGTTAACGTGCGTATCATTGCCGCCACCCATCGGCCTTTGCGGGAACTGGTCAAGAAAGGAGAGTTCAGGGAAGACCTTTTTTATCGTCTCAATGTTCTGCGCCTGCACGTACCGGCTTTGCGAGAACGGGAAGGGGATATCCGCCTGCTGTTGGATTTTTTTGTACGTGAGTTTAGCGCAGGTTTGCACAAGTCGATAAAAGGCTATACCCCTAAGGCTCTTAATATCTTGACAGTCTATGCCTATCCTGGAAATGTCCGTGAATTGCGAAATATCGTTGAATATGCAGTCAATATATGCCAGGGAGAGAAAATACAGAAGGAGGGTCTGCCCAGGTATCTCTTTATTCCTGTTGAGGGAAAACCGCATATTTCAGCTTATGAAAGAAGAGATGAACATTCCGAAAAAGCCATGCCGGCTTTGGAGCTTCTCGCCAAAACCGGAGAAAAAACTGTAAGCGGAAGCTGGCAAGAGATAGAAAAAGAGATGATTGTGGAGGCATTAAAACAAACAGGCGGCAATCGTTCCAGAGCGGCCAAAATACTTGGTTGGGGCCGGACAACCCTGTGGCGCAAATTGAATCGTCACGGCCTGGCATAGAAAACATGAAAATTCTCATTACCATACAGGAAAACAATGTGGCGCCGAGGTTTGATCTCACCTCGGAAGTTCTTATTGCAGATTACCGGGGCCGGCATATTATCGGCAAACTAAGGATTATACTGATGACACGCCCCTCCCCGGAAGAACTCTGCGGACTCATCATCAAAGAAGATATATCAAGAGTTGTCTGCGGCGGCATTGAAGAAACCCATTTGCAATATCTTGTATGGAAAAAAATTGAAGTCCTTGACTCTATCATAGGTCCTTACCGGGAAGCACTTGACATGGTAAAAGAGGGTACGCTCAAGCCCGGAACCATCCTTTCAGGCGCCAAAAAAATCAGGCCGACCGAATGAATAAATTTAATGAGAAGCTGATTCAGTTTTTTTCTTCAGTTTTTTTCGGTTCTGAAAATCAGAGGAGCTACAAGCGTCTGAGGATAATGCTCTACCTGTCGATGATTATCATATTTCTCACCCCTCTTGTCTTTGCAACAGGTCTGAGTACCGTGGAATACAGCAAGCTTTTAGTGCAGGAGGAAAGAGAGCAGCTGAGCTGGAACGCCACGGGATCCCAGAAAACAATTGAGGCCTTTGTCCACGAGCTGCGCGCCCTTGTTGCCTTTGTTGCCAGTGTGTACACCTATGATGAGCTTCTTGACCAGGGAGCCGCAAGCAAGCTCTTTGTCCATTTAAAAGAGCATTACAAAGGATTTGTTGATCTTGGAGTTATAGATCCTGACGGAATTCAGAGGGTTTATGCCGGACCTTTTCGTTTGCAGGGTTATGATTACAGTGATCAGGATTGGTACGACAAGGTGCTTGGCGACCAGGTTTACATCAGTGATGTGTTTATGGGGTTCAGGAAAATACCCCATTTCGTTGTTGCGGTGAGTAATAAAATGCCGGGCAGAGAGGAATCCTGGATTCTGAGACTAAGCATCAACTACGCTACCCTGCAGCAGTATATTGCAACTATCAGCACCGAGGCGTCCCATGATGTTTTCCTGCTCAACCACAAGGGCATCCTGCAGACTCAGTCTCATATGTTCGGTGATGTTCTTGAAGAGTTTGCCCTGTTTTCACGCCCCAAAACGGGCGAAATATGCATGAAGGAGCAAAGCTATGAATATGTTAAGTTTCTGGAAACGTGTGTTTACATAGAAAATACTCCCTGGATTCTCGGATTGATAAAAAAAAGTTATATCCACGGTGAGAAGTGGAAGTCCTTCCGGTATCACCAGCGTATGATTCTTTTCGGCTGCTCCGTTGTGGCCCTGATGGTCATTCTCCAGACGGTCAGCATTATCACGAAACGCCTCCAGGCGGCCGATGAAAAACGTAATGCTGCCATGTCCGAGTGTGAACATACGAACAAACTTGCCTCCATAGGACGTCTGGCAGCCGGCGTTGCCCATGAGATAAACAATCCGCTGGCCATCATCGACCAGAAGGCCGGATTGATGACGGATCTGTTGGAGATGTCGGATGAATTTCAATACAAGGACAAGTTCGGCAAATCTATTGAGGGAATTCAGAACGCGGTTGAGCGCTGCAAGGTTATAACACACCGGCTTCTGGGATTTGCCCGCAGGATGGATGCCGCCCTGGAACATATTGATATAAATGCTCTTCTCAGGGAGGTGCTCGGTTTTCTTGAAAGGGAGGCCCTGTATAACCATATAGTATTTGAACTTAGCTTTGACGATAATCTGCCCACAGTTTACAGCGACCGGGGGCAACTCCAGCAGATTTTTCTTAATATAATAAACAACGGCATTGATGCCATTGGTAAAGACGGCACTATGCGTATAACGAGCACTTGTTGGGATGAAAATAACATTCATGTGCTTATCGAAGACACCGGCAAGGGAATGCCTGCCAAAGTGATAAATCGTATTTTTGATCCTTTTTTTTCAACGAAAAAGGAGGGCAAAGGCACCGGCCTGGGACTTTCAATTACCTATGGCCTGGTAAAAAAACTTGGCGGTAATATTACCGTTGAATCGGAAGAGGGCAAGGGAACATTGTTTACCGTGATCTTGCCGAAAAGTCCCGAAAAGAGAGAGGGAAGTTTCCATGGATAATGCTGAAAAAAAATCTGCTGCAGGAATTGCCGTCAATCTATAGCAATCCTTCCTTTCCCCCCCCTTTTTTTTATACTGACCTGACGATTTGTTTTGAACAATTCAGTGTCAGGACAGGGCAAATCTGTTATCTTTATATCTCTGAAAGAAATCATCCAGCTTAAAATCATTACTCTGTTAAAAATCAATGCAGAAAATAAAAATCGGTGTCATCGGAGTGGGGTATCTCGGGAAATTCCACGCGCAGAAATACGCTGCCATGGAGGATGTTGACCTGGTCGGCGTTGCTGATGTTTCGGCTGAAGCCGCCCGCCGGGTGGCCGCTGAAAATGCAACTATTGCCTTCGTGGATTATAAAGAGTTGCTGCGCCGGGTTGATGCTGTCAGTGTCGTGGTGCCGACTCCACTGCATTTTGAGTTGACAAAGGCCTGCTTTGCCGAAAATGTCGATGTCATGCTTGAAAAACCCATGACTGTAACCCTGGCCCAGGCCGATGAACTTATTGACAGGGCCGATCAGGGTGGGCGTATTTTCCAGGTTGGTCATCTGGAACGTTTTAATCCGGCAATTGTTGCCATGGAGGATTATCTGACCTGCCCGCTTTTTGTTGAATCGCAGCGGGTTCATTCATTTAATCCCCGTGGCTCCGACGTGGATGTAGTGCTTGATCTGATGATTCACGACATTGACATCATTTTGCATGTTGTTCCTTCACCTCTGCAGTCCATTAAAACCATCGGCGCCCCGGTGGTGACCAGGGAAACCGATGTGGCCACTGCCCAACTTTTCTTTGAAAACGGCTGTACGGCAAATGTAACGGTGAGCCGCGTTGCCCATGACAATGTACGCAGTCTGCGGATTTATCAGCCGGGAGGCTCTATTACGGTGAATTATGCTACCAAGGAGATCACTGTCATTGAGCGACGCGACGGCATGCAGGACAATGGGTATCCAAATGAGGAAACAATTCATTTTTGTTTTACCGAAAAAGATGCCCTGGCTGATGAATTGACTGATTTTGTCGGAAATGTCCAAACACGGCAGACGCCTCGGGTTTCCGGCCGGGAAGGGCGGCAGGCACTTGATGTTGCCTTGCAGATCATTAACCAGATAAAAAATCATTTGAATCGTTATAAAGACACATTGTGCTGCGGGTAATGATCGTAAGCGGAGAGGCTTCCGGCGATCTGCACGGGGCCCATCTAGTCTCCGCCATGAAAGAGATCGAGCCCGAGATTTCCTTCTGCGGCATGGGCGGCAAGTATCTGCTCCGGCAGGGTGTTGACATACTGGTTGATGCCGCCAAAATGGCGGTTGTCGGTCTTGTTGAAGTGCTGACCCATCTCATGGACATTCGGGCAGCCTGGAAAAGCCTGGTTAACGAGCTGCGCAATAATCCTCCGGACCTTTTAATCCTTATTGATTATCCTGATTTCAATCTTCTTCTCGCCGCTAAAGCAAAAAAACTGGGTGTGCCTATTTTTTATTATATCAGCCCCCAGGTGTGGGCCTGGCGCAGCGGCCGGGTAAAAAAGATAGGCCGTCTGGTAGATCGTATGGCGGTTATCCTGCCCTTTGAAAAAGAATTTTACCGGAAAAAGGGCGTTGAGGTTGATTATGCCGGGCACCCCCTTATGGATTCGGTGAAAACAACCATGACCCGGCAGGATTTCTGCCGGATCCACCGCCTTGATTCGGACAGGGTAATTGTCGGACTTTTGCCGGGTAGCCGAAAAAAGGAATTGCGTGCCATGTTGCCTGTTTTTCTGGATGCGGCTGATAAGCTTCGCCAAACACATCCGGATATAACCTTCCTCCTGCCCCTGGCGCCCACCCTTTCCCTTGATGATCTGCGTGACTGCGGTGTTGATACATTCCCGGAGGATGTGCGGGTTATCAGCGAGAACCGTTACGATCTCATGGCCTCATGCGATTGTGTCATGGCAGCCTCGGGGACCGTTACACTTGAACTTGCCATTCTTGATGTTCCCATGGTGGTTTCGTATAAAATGTCGCCTTTGACCTGGTTTGTCGGCAATCTTCTTGTTGATGTTGACTATGGGTCGTTGGTAAATCTTGTTGCCGGCGGAGAAATAGTCCCTGAGCTTATGCAGCATGACTCCACACCGGAAAAGATTAAAGCGGCTATTGATGATATTTGGCCCGGCAAGCCGGAGAGGAAGGCAATGCTGGAGGGATTAGCTGAGGTGCGTACATTGCTTGGCGAAAAAGGGGCTTCAGAAAGGGCGGCAAAGATTGCCCTGATTACCGCCCGAAAAAAGTTATGGCAAAAAAAAGATTAAAAAATTATTATCCGTATGAATTTATAATTGACGTTTTTCGGTGAAATCTCTCACAGAGCGCGCAGAGACACAGAGAAATAAAAAAAACTCTGTGATCAGTGCCTCTGTGAGATAATTTTCTATGTGATTACCATCGAAATTCAGCCATTCATCAGTGCAGTGCTGTAGGAGTGGCTTTAGCCGCGAAAAGGGCCGGCAAGGAGATGGAACTGCTTGCTTGCCAACCCAGAAAATTCGCGGATAAATCCGCTCCCACCCTCATTTTTCGCCAGTTATTTACGCAGGAGGCTGAAAATTAGTGGTAATCACAATTTTTTATGTATAGCAATAAGGTACAGTCTGCTCCATGAAGATTCTCATAGCTGAAGATGATGTAATGACCAGGGCTGTTTTGCAGGAAATGCTCACCGAAGTTGGTACAACCCATGCGGTGGAAAATGGCCGGCAGGCAATCGATCTTTTCACTCAAGCCTTAAAGGAAAGAGATCCTTTTGATCTTGTCTGCCTGGACATCATGATGCCTGAGATGGACGGTCAGGAGACGTTGTTGAGGATACGGAAGGTTGAAGATGATCTGGGAGTTGTTGACGGCCTGCAGGTCAAGGTGATTATGATAACGGCCTTAAGTGACCCTGAAAATATCAAAAAAGCCAAAGTTGACGGGCGCTGTGAGGCATATCTGACCAAACCGATCAAGATGGATCAGTTGCTTGATCAGATTAAAAAACTTGGCCTTGTCGTTTCTCTCTCGTATTAAGCAGGAAAGTGTTCAACCTTCAACCTTCAGCCTTCAACCTATCTACCTGAATATCCTCAAGCAGATAGTCAATCAGTTTTCGGTGTCCTGCCGGAAAGGCGAATTTTTTTAGTTCGTCAATTGCCACCCACCTGTTTTCCTGTGCTGCGTGCAGGGCTGGTTTTTTGTTTTTCCCGTCTGAAATTTCACAGAAAAAGCCATGCAGGGTAACCCTGTAATGCATGTAGCTGTGTTGCACGGTGGTTATTTTTTTTGTCACATTGATATGTAAATTTGTTTCTTCAAAGAATTCCCTGATTACTGCCTGTTCAGGCGTTTCTCCTTGTTTGATCCTTCCTCCCGGGAATTCCCATAAGTTGGCCCACACATCATCACTGAGTCTTTTCTGGATGAGGATTTTTCCCTTTCTGAACACGATACCGGTGGCCATATCAATGCGGATTGTTTTCTTTTTTGGTTGAAGAAGGGGACGGTTTGGCGTGGTTCCGCGTTGTCGGGACAGGCAGAAGGCGGCAACCGGGCATTTATGACAAACAGGAGTTGCAGGAAGACATATGAGGGCGCCAAGCTCCATCAATGCCTGGTTGAAGAAGCGGCATTGATCGTCAGGCTGCATTTTTTTAAGTTTTGCCAGGATAAACGATTTGTTTTTTTTCTCCTTTACAGGAGAGGCAAGATCAAAATAGCGGGAAAAAACACGTTCAACATTGGCATCAACGGCAGGGTAGCATCTATTATAGGCAATACTCATAATGGCTCCGGCAGTGTACGGTCCTATGCCGGGCAGGGCAAGCAGGTTTTCGTAATCCTCCGGTAGATGGCAGCCGTTTTCGCAGAGGATACGGGCTGTTTTGTGAAGATTGCGTGCCCGGGAGTAATAGCCTAATCCTTCCCAGAGGCGAAGTACTTCGTCTTCTGCTGCATCGGCCAGGATGTTTATCGTTGGAAAACGTACTATCCAGCGGCTGAAATAGGCGACAACCCGGTCCATCCGGGTTTGCTGCAGCATAATCTCCGATACCCACACATGATAGGGGTCATAGGTGCGGCGCCAGGGCAGGTCCCTGCTGTGTATGGTAAACCACTCAAGAAGGTTTGCTGTGAATTGGCTGTATTCGCTCATGGCAGCTGGTTGGTGGGTGAGTCGATCAAACGATTTCTTTCGCTATTTAACCAGTCAATGCGCCTCCAGATACCGTGCAGAATGCGGACTTCCCGTTGGTCAAGGCCGGAGCGTGCGAAAATGTGGCGAAATGTTCGCAGGATATGATCGGGGTTCTGGGGATCAAGAAAGTCCGCGTCGAGCAGACTGCGGCGCATGTGGTCATACATACGTTCCAACGTTTTATTGTCAGGGAGGTCATGGATATCTTCGGTGTGTTTTACAATAGAGTCGCGGGAAAGCTCATACAGACAGATGCCGACCGCCTGGGCAAGGTTCATTGACGGCAGGGCTTCATCCGTGGTAATGGTGATAAAACCCTGGCATAAATCAAGCTCAGCTGTGGTGAGACCGCTATCCTCCCGGCCAAAAATCAGAGCGGATTTTGCTGCAGACGGCAGAGGCGCGAGAGTTGCTTTTACCTCATGGGGTTCAAGAAAATTTTGTCTGTATTTGCCGAAACGGCGGGTGGTGCCAAGACAATAATGACAGTCTGCCAGGGCATGGGCCAGGGTCTTGTAAACTCCGGCCTTTGGCAGCATATCTTTTGCGCTGACCGCCATGTCCCCGGCATCTTTACTGAGATGGTCAGCCCGGGGTTGTACCAGCCTGAGATCTGAAAAACCGAAGTTTTTCATCACCCGGCAGACCGAGCCGATATTGCGCGCGCCCTGGGGTTCCACCAGAACAACGGTTGGTAAGTTGCGATTCATTTAAATCATTAAGGAGCTGGAAACAAATAGCTCATCGGTTTTGAGAAAAAATGTTGGCTCAAACAATGTATCCAACAAAACAAGTAGGAATGGAGGTACTTTCATCCCCATCCGAGAACCGAAAGGATATGTAGTTGGGCGTCAATCTAACACTTTGCGGATTGCATGCAGCAGTTGATGTACCGGATAAGGCTTCTGGATAAAGGTACAGGCTCCGTCATTGAGCAACTGCCTGGCTTGGCTATCCAGGCTGAAGCCGCTCACAATAATGACTTGTACATCCGGATTCATATTTTTAAGTTCATAAAAAACTTCCGAACCGGTTTTATTCGGCATAATCATATCCAGGAGCACAAGATCAATTTTGTCGTGCTCGGTCTTGTAAACGGATATCCCTTCCTTGCCGTCCTCTGCCGGCAGAACTTTGTACCCTTTTTGTTCCAGAAGAGCCTTGCTGAGGTTCCGGACAACATCTTCATCATCGATCAGTAGGATTGTTTCGGTTCCGCCGGGTATCTCCTCGGCCTTTTTTCGGTCTCTCGCGGTCGTGACATATTTCCCTTCTTCCACAGCCTGGACGGCAGGCAGGTATATCACAAAGCTGGTGCCTTTTCCGGATTCGCTGATCAAATCAATATATCCGTCATGGTTTTTTATGATACCGTAAACCATGGAAAGTCCAAGGCCGGTTCCATGCCCCTTTTCTTTTGTGCTGAAGAAAGGATCAAATATCTTGGTCAAAAGTTCCGAGCATATGCCGGAACCTGTATCAGAGACTGAAATAACTGCGTATTCCCCGGGTTGGCAGACATTCCCCATAGGAAAACCCCTCTGTTCAAGATGAATATTAAACGTTTTGATCGAGAGTTTACATTCGTCCAGACCAGCCATGGCATCCCTGGCGTTGACGCAGAGGTTGAGCAGCACCTGGTTTATTTGCGAGGCATCGGCCCTCACATTCTTGAGGTCCGGGTCAAATTCTTTGACAATAACAATCTTCTTTTCAATGGTATGCTTCAGTATTGCCAGTACCTCTTCGGCTATTTGATTGAGATTGACATCCTCAAGCAGGTATTTCCCTCCCCGGGCAAAGGCCAGGAGCTTACTGGTCAGCTCGGAGCCTCTTCGTGCCGTCTTCTCCATTATCTGCGCATACTTGTGCAGATCATTATCTTCAGGAGTCTGGATTTTGATCAGGCCTGCGTACCCCATCATACCCGCAAGAATATTATTGAAGTCATGGGCCACTCCTCCCGCAAGCATGCCGATACTTTCCATTTTCTGGGCCTGGGTAAGCTGTTTCTCCGTTTCTTTTTTTTCACTGATGTCTCTTATGACGCTCAGCAGCAAGAACTTTTCGTTTTCCAGGCGGCCATCACCCTCCATGGTGAGGGCGCTGATCAAATTCATGGAAATTAGTGCGGGCAGCTCCAAGCCGTCTTTTTTCTTGAAAACAACTTCCGTATTTTTTACTTCTCCGCTCTCGAACAACTCGGCGAGAAGCCGGTCTCTTGCGCCTGGATCACAATACTGATCCGTCGTCTTTATGCTGCTGAAATCCTCTTTATCAATTTGAAACATCTCCAGAAAGGCCTGATTAGCGGAAAGTATTTTTCCGTTCTCCGTTGAAATGACGGTTGCGTCAGGGGAAAATTCAAAAAAGGTCCTGAATTTCTCTTCGGAGGATTTCAGTTTGTGCTGCTCGTCCAGAAGTTTCTGGTGCGTCCTGTTGACCCTGTCCTCCACATTCTGTATTTTGAAGACAGGAAGCAGGAAGAGCGCAATGCCTTCAATCGTTCCACATGCAAGGGAAAACAGCAGTAACATGAGGGTGTTTTTTTCTATTTCCGTAAGAAAAATGCCCACTCTGACCACGGCATAAGTATCGCCGCCGTACATTACTTTTTTTTCCGCCATTATGAGTGACCATGAATATTTAGGAAGATTGTGTGGTGTCAAATGCGCAATCAGGTTATGATTTCGGTCAAAAATTTTTATACAGTCTATATCGGCAACGGCGACTTTC
The DNA here is from genome assembly GCA_030667965.1 of Deltaproteobacteria bacterium. Lineage (GTDB taxonomy): Bacteria > Desulfobacterota > Desulfobulbia > Desulfobulbales > SURF-16 > JAHLLM01. Next base: position 52,817 of record DAOUUW010000002.1, on the reverse strand, counting down.
GAATGAACCTCTTCTTTCCAGGTCAGGGGATCTGTTTCCAGGACCTGTCTGAAGAAGGAGGCGAGATCGTTTGCATGCGTTTGTGCCCGCTTGCCGGCGTCGATCCTTTCCAGATAATAATAACTTGTGGGGATGGCAACACATATGAAGATACCGGCAAGGAAGGAAAGTGGAAGCATTTTGCCGGCGAAAGAGCGGGTGATGTGGTATGATGTGTCGGCTAGGAACAGGCTTTTAATCCTGGAGATAAATGATTTTTCCATCTTCTATCCTGGTGATATAAACCTTTTCAAGTCCCTGGTGATCAATCCGGCTGAAATTGACATTTTCCCCAATGCCGATATCAACTTCATGCATATCTTCAAGGGCGCTGACAAGCCTTTCCCTGTCAGGAACATTGCTGTTTCTTTTCAGGGCCTCGACAAAAAGCTTGGCATTGAGAAACCCCTCAAGTGAAATCTGGCTGGGTTCGGTTTTCGGGAAAAATGTCTTCATGAGTTGCCTGTATTGCCTGACAGCCGGGTAAGAAGTATCGGATGCGGAGGGAAACACCTGGGTAGCGAACACCGCGGCCTTGCAGCCCAGCAAATATTTTGCCAGTTCTTGACCACCCACAAAGGAGACATTGGAGAACCAGACGTCTTTCATTCCTTGCCCGACCGCCATCCGGACAAATGCGGAACAGGGATCAGCAGTGCCGATCATGACCACAACATCAGGATTGTATTTTTTGATCTCCTGCACCTGGTTTTCCACATCCGACTCCCCGCGGATATACGAAGCCTCTGCCGCCAGATCAAGGTCGTATTTGATCAGGCGGCGTTCAACCCCGATGCGTCCGTTAAGACCGTAGGCGTCATCCTGATAAAACACGGCAAAACGTCTTTTCCCATGCTTGATGAAATAGTCCACAGCTGCGGCGCATTCGTCCCAGTAACTCGGGCGAAGATTAAAAATGTATTTTTTTACCGGGCGGCGGAGCTCAATCGCGCCTGTAAATGGAAAAAGCATGGGTATTTGCTGCTCCTGGCACAGGTTGACCACGGTCAATGTAGTTGGTGTGCCGACAAGACCGATAAGGGCGAAAACATTATCCTTATCAATCAGTTTTTGTACATTGCTGATCATAAGAGGCGGGTTATAATCATCGTCGTAGGCTATACTCTCGATCGTACGTCCGAGGATACCGCCCTGGTTGTTGATGTGATTAAAGTAGGCATTCATGCCGGTAATACCGTGGCCGAGGTAGGAGGCATGTCCCGTGAGCGGCGCGGATGTGCCGACCAGTATGCTGGAATCGGAAATACCCTGCTCAGCTGCCCCGGCCGATTGGGGTTTAATGCAGAAAAGAGTCCAGCCCAGCAAAAAAACAATGAATATAAAGGGAGACTTTTGCATGAATATTACTTTGCGTTTAGTTATGACTTTTTGCGGGAATTCTTTATTATACTAATAATATCGTTAAAATACGAACAATATAACAAAAAGGTTACAAAAAGGTTACCTTTTATATAGTTATCAAGTCAAGTTTTTATCCTTGATAATTTTTTTTGGTATTCTCTATATTTTTGTAATAGTTAGCAGATTTTTGACAATAGCGTCACCCATTTCTACCGTATTGACGGTTTTTGCCGGATCAACGGCTATATCACGGGTGTGAATGCCGGCATCCAGGGTCCGGGCGACAGCCGTGTCAATGGCATCCGCCGCTTCGTCATAGCCGAAGCTGTAGCGCAGCATCATGGCGGCGGAAAGAATTTCGGCAATGGGGTTGGCAATGCCCTGTCCGGCAATGTCCGGGGCGGAACCGCCGGCAGGCTCATATAGACCGAATTTGTCCTTGTTCAGGCTGGCTGAGGCAAGAAGTCCCATGGAGCCGGTGAGCATGGCTGATTCATCGGAAATGATGTCGCCGAACATATTGCCGCAAAGCAGCACGTCAAACTGGTGTGGGTCACGTACAAGCTGCATGGTGGCATTATCCACATAGATATGATTAAGTTCCACGTCATCATATTCTTTTGCTATTTCACACACGACCTCGCGCCAGAGAACCATGGTGGTGAGAACATTGGCCTTATCCACGGAAGTCACTTTTTTATTGCGGATACGGGCTGCATCAAATGCCATACGGGTGATACGTTCAATTTCCGCCCTGGTATAGACCATGGTGTCGTAGGCTTTTTCCGAAGGGCCGCTGCCTTCACGTCCCTTGGGCTCGCCGAAATAGATGCCGCTGGTCAGTTCCCGCACACAGAGGATGTCAAATCCGTCTTTGATAATATCCGGCCGAAGGGGGCAGGCTGCAACAAGGGATTTGAAAACCTTTGCAGGTCTGAAGTTGCAAAACAGGTCGAAATGTTTACGCAGCGGCAGCAAGGCGGCTCGTTCCGGCTGCTCGTGGGGAGGAAGGCTCTCCCATTTTGGCCCGCCGACAGAGCCGAAAAGAATGGCATCACTTTCCTCGCAGGTTTTCAACGTATGGGGAGGCAGGGCCTGGCCGTGGTTGTCAATGGCACATCCTCCCACATCCTCATGGATATACTTGAGAGAGAAGGAAAATTTTTTCCGGGCTGCATCAAGCACCTTGATGGCTTCATTCATTACTTCCGGGCCGATACCGTCACCGGCTAAAACAGCTATTTTTTTCATGGGACATCCTTATGGTAGTTAAACGTTATCTGAAAATGTATCAAAGATTGTTTGATATGGTTGTTTGCAGGGAAAAATGAATGCAAATCTACTAAAGTCTTTAGCTGAAGGCGAGAAAAAAGTGAAGCTGGAAAAAAGGGAAATTTTTAACACGAGATTTTTCTCTGCTGAAGAGAAGGTCTGCTTTATATGTTAATGATGAAAGTTTGTTGCTGGGTGAGAATTTTTTGCAAGGATGACGTCAATATCGTTGAGAAGCTGATCACGACAGGATTTTACCTGTGAGTTTCCTGTCAGAGTCAGTTCATTCAGTCCTGTATTCATTATAAGATACCCGAGAACTTTTAACTTTTCCCAAATAAGTTCCGGTGCTTCATTCGTCAGTCTGGCGTTTAATACGTTTTCATTCTTGTATGTTCTGAAACCGAAATTTTGCAAAATATCTGATAAAAGATGTAAATGTAGAGCTTTTCGATGGTTATCCGAAATTAAACAGCTGATATGAAAAGTAATGTAGTTAGCTTTATGACGCTCGCTTGCAACGGCTTCGGACATTGAGAAAAAGGAATCCCGCCGGATGCTGGTATTGCAAAATTCTTTAGATATAAGAAAATAATTCCATTTTTTCAGGGGTTTTTTTCTTAAAACAGTTCTCAATTTACTGATATAATTCTTTTTTCCCTTCCGGGGAAAGGCATGCAGACCTTCCCACATGGCCAGCATGGGCAGCGAGACGATGTCTGTAATGCTGATACTTTTATTTTTCTTGTCCGTTCCGGGGCGAATACCGTTTTTAATATCGATAAGCAGCCATTTATCCGGGGTTTTATTCGAGATTTTTTTTGCAGTAAGGTCAACATCATGATGCTTTTTGCCAAAATTAAACATCTCGAGCAATGATTTTTCATAACAGAAACAGATGATGTCGTGCAGGGTTTTACATGAGTCTGCTTTGAAATTACGCGAATCAGGGTTGATAAGGTTTAAAGGGGCAATATGCTGTAGAATTTTTTTTAGATTAAGCTGAACAGGGCTTCGGGTCATTAAATTGCGAGGCTTAACCGGGTCGTCTGTAATGTTTTCCTGCCTGGCTGAATAGATACGGCAATTACCGGCATCCACTCTGATGAGATCTTTATTTTTTAGTTTCGTGCAGGCCTGTTTCACCCCGAAAAGGGCAGGAAGACCATATTCTCTGGCTAAAGTGGCAAGATCACCGGCAATGTCTTCTGTTTCCGTTACCAGCGCAGCAGCATTATTTAACAGAGGCGCCCATTGTGGTAAAGGGTGTGGTGTAACAAGCACAGCGCCTGAGGGGAATTGAAGCAGGTCAATATTTGATCGTACTATATACACCGGTCCTGTGGCGATACCGGGACTGGCTGTAACTTTTCCCCGGCACAAAGGTTCCTCCTCTTCCTTTGTTGATGGTTCTGAAAGTATAGCCCCGTCATCACTTGAGGACGGAGCATGGAGCGGGCGGCATTGGAGAATGACAAGCCGGCCTTTTTCATCGATTATCCATTCAATATGCTGTGGGGCGCCGAAATGTTTCTCAAGGCGGACAGCGGTCTGTACAAGCTCTTCTGTCTGTTTTCCCGTCAGTTCTGTTATATCTTTAAGTTCCGAAATTTTTTCATAGGGAGGGTGTCGGTCAATGAGGACTTTATTTGTCTTGCCGGTGATGGCTGCTTTGGAACCGTCCTGCCTGTTGTGATAGCGCAGCAGTGTCCATGAACTATTTATATCCCACGGGTTACGTGAGTAGATGAACCCGCTGATGCCTCCTTCAATCATGGTCAGACAGCCAACTCCCAAAGTGAGATTTTCACCCCAAAACCCTCTTTTCAAACGGTACATTTTGGCGTTGGCCGTGTATTTACTTGCAATAATTTCTTTATACGCCTGTGTGAGAAATTCCCGGGTGACTGACAGTTCCGTGTGATATTGAGAGTCATAGGATGATAGATATCTGTCATCGAAAATAGCGCTGGAAATCACGGCAAGGGGGACGTCGGGCTTTGTTTGCCGGGACAACGTATCATAGGCTGCAAGTATTGCTTCCTCAAGTTCTCGTGGCAAAGGCGCTCTGATGATAAATTGTTGAATGGAACTGCAGGCCCTGTAGAGTTCTTCAAGGTTTTCCGGATTCAGTGTCTGGAGTTGACGGTTAATTTCATCTTGGAGATTGTTGTGACTTAAAAAATATCGACCGGCGACAGAGGTGATGGCAAAACCGGAAGGAACGAGTATTTCACACCTGTTGCGCACTTCACCCAGGACAGCCATTTTGTCCCCAACCATATCAGCAATGCCGTGGTCAATATTTTCAATTGCTATGATCCACGTTGTTGACGTTGTACTGATATTATCTTCCAGGATGGATTTTAGTTGATGCTGTATATCGGTAAAGGCATCTTCAAGATCCACATGGCGTCCGCCTGTCATCTGTAGAAGATGCCGGATCATTTTATATGTGTTGACAAGCATTGCAGTGCTGCGGGAGCGGATAAAGGACATGCTGTAGGGCTTGTCGCTGTTCAAGGCCTGTTTCATTTCAGCCAAGATATCCAGGCAGTTGTTTTGGGCATTCAGCAGGAAACGAAAATTCTGGAGCATTTCCTTGGAGTGAAGACGGATTCCTTCCGGAGGGGATTTTTTATGAAACAAGTATTTAACTAAAAAATTTTCCATTTATTTTATTTTAGCTGGAAATTGAATGGTATACTTTTTCATCACTGTTCAGAAGATTACCAGAGGTTGGTGCAAATTGCTTTGCAATCTAAAAAAAGCAGGACTAATAAATTATGCCTTCCTGTTTAAAAGAGTTTTTTGATAAGCTTTATTTAGAGCCTCAAGGATTTTGTCCAGTTCGCAGGGTTTCTGCAGATATAAAAACGCCGCGCTATCTTTGGGGGCAAAACCGTCCCCAACAAAACGGTTCCCTGAAAGAATCACTGCCTCCAGATATTTGTTTTCTTCTTTTATTGCCTTGAGTGTTTCTTCTCCGCCAATTCCCGGCATTTTCATATCTATCATAGCAATGTCAAAAGGAGTACTTTTTGCCAGCGTAACGGCTTTTTCTCCACGGTTAACGGTAATTACATTAAAACCTCTCTTGCTTAGCCTTCTGCTCATTGAATTCAAGAACTCCTCTTCATCATCAACAAAAAGAAGATTAATGTTGTTTTCCTTCATTTTCTTCTCCTTTTCTTATTATCGGCAATGATACGGTAAATGAACTTCCAGTGCCTTTAATGCTCTGCGCATCAATTTTTCCGTTCATTGCGTTTAAAATATCCACAGAAAGGCTCAACCCGAGGCCGGTTCCTTTTCCTTTTTCTTTTGTTGTGTAGAAAGGATTGAATATCTCTTTGAGCTGTTTTGAATCCATTCCCGCACCAGTATCGGTTATAGAAATATGGACATATTCGTCATCATGTTTTGTGGCTAACGTAATTGTCCCAGGGCCGGGAATGGAGTCGCCGGCATTGTTCATAAGATTAAGCAAAACCTGGGTAATAAGGTCGTGATCGACCATGATTTCCGGTATGTCCGGGGCATAATTCCGGCAGACCTTGATGTTGTCAAGTTGGAATTGACGTTCCTTAAGACCGATCATTATTTCTTCGAGGATATCATTAACATTGCATAAAGTGAGTTGTGGTGCATGTTTATGGCCAATCTCCAAAAGGTACATGGTGCTGTTCTTCGCCCTGAATGCGGCTTTGTCGATGGTTTCAAGTTCAGCGATGATACTTTTGGGACCTGAAAAGTCCATATCGATTTCAGGGTCCAACATGTCCCTGATAACGCCGCTGGTGGAGGTGATTATGGACAGGGGGTTGTTAATTTCGTGTGCCACCTCAGCAGTTAGTTTTCCAATAGATGCCAGTTTGGAAGAATGCTGGAGTTGGAAGAGCAGTTCATTCTTCTTCTCCACAATAGCCTGTATTTTAGCTGTTATCCAGGTGGTGAAAAAACAGATAAGCCCGACAAAGATAATGATGATAATAATGAAACTGCTGATAATAATAGTTCTTGCCTTCTCCATGCCGGAATGAACGATGCTTAAAGGCTGTCTGACAATTAACGCCCAGGGAGTTTCCGTAAGCCATGTATAGGCGACAAGGGTTGCGCCGCCGTTTTTTTTCACCAGATCGACCCCGGTTCCAGTGGTTTTCTCCGGAACGTAGTCGCTCATCTCAAGCAATGTCCCCCTGTGCGGAGAAACGAATTGGTATAGTCCCTCTTTGTTTATCAGTGAACATTCAACTTCCCTTCCGTGTTCTGCAGATTTCATGAAAGGGTTGAATGTGTCAGTGCCCATCGTGGAGCGCATAATGAAAAACTGGTTGTCGATCATCATCCTGATCGCGATTGTAAAATGAAGTTTATCCCTGAACCCTGTGGATATATTACTGATATAATAATTTCTTTCTTGCCCCATGAGAGTTTTAAACCAGTTTTCTCCGCTGTAATCTTGGTCCTGGAGATATGGAAATGGTCCGGCGTACCCTATATGGATACCATCTGAACTGAGAAATCCGACATCAACAAATGCAGAATTCACATGACGGAGGTTTTGTAAATGGGCATCCATGTCTTCTTGTGAGGGGAAGATGCGGAATTCGCAGCAGTGGAAAAGGTTGAAAAGATTAACAACTCTTTCCTGAAGGAAAAGGTCAACGGTGTTTCTTTGGCTTTCGGCAAGGACTGTAAGGTTAAGTTTGCTGGTTTTTTTTAATGTGTAATCATATTGCAGATGAAAGTAGGCATACAAGGCACAATAAGGCACAACAAAACCGGCCAAAAGCCAGATAATGAGCCTTGTTCGAAGTTCTCTGAAGTATTTTTTTATACTTTCCTTGTCGCTGGAAGTATTATCTATGTCAAAATTGAAGCCCAATTATCATTATTCCCGGTTCTGTTTTTTTTGCCCTTGAACCTTGGCGCAAATAAATTTCCAGCCTCACATTAAGATGGCCTCGTAAAAAGTGCGATTTGTCTCTTTTGTCTTTGTCGATCTTTAACCAGGTTGTATGTCCTGAACAAAAAATTTCAGTATGGTTTTGCCATTTTGATTTGCGTTAACTTTGATGGTCTCGTAAAAAGTCCGTTTTGTCGTCATTCCCAGTCAATTTTAACTTTTTACGAGACCATCAAACTCTAGTTTCTGTTCATGAATTTTTTTTCTCGTAAGCTTCCTGAAGTTTTTCAAGAAGCGGTTCGAATTCCATTGGTTTCATAAGGTAATCAAAGGCCCCGAGCTTCATACCCTCTATTCCCGATTCCACAGATGCATGACCTGTTAGCATGATTACTTCCACAAGGGGGTTGCTCCGTTTTATCTCGCGCAAAGTTTCAATGCCGGACATGCCCTTCATTTTTACGTCCAGAAGCACCACGTCGCAGTGATAGTTTTTCATCTTTTCAACAGCTTTTTCACCGCTTTGAACTCCCTGACAGTCAATCCCTCTTTTGCTTAGCCTTTTAACGGTCATTTCCAGAAAGTCTTTTTCGTCGTCGACAACTAACACTTTGAAATCATTCATTATTGTCACCAACTTAATAGGTTTTTTATGGTCCGGATTTCTGCTTGACTATGAAACCCTGTTAGTTAAATTAACAATAGGCAGTATGACCGTAAAAACGCTTCCGTACTTTTCTCTGTTTTTTGCATTAATTTCCCCCCCCAATTTTTTAATGATGCTGTAGCAGATGGATAACCCTAGGCCGGTTCCTTTACCCGGAGCTTTAGTTGTAAAGAAAGGATCAAAAATTTTGTCTAAGATTGCATCGGCAATTCCAGGCCCGGAATCGGCAAAATAAATTATGATATTTTTGTTGTCACTTGTGGTGGAAATATCAATGGAACCGCCTTTTTCCACAGCGTCCATGCCGTTATTAATAAGATTGAAAAATACCTGCTGAATCTGGGCTGCATCAGTCATTGTGGCCGGTATTTCATCCTGCAGATCGAGATTTATGGAGATTTCTTCCTTGTTTGCTTCGTCTTCAACAAAGGATACCGTCTCTCGAACAAGAATATTTATGTCAACGTTTTCTTTTTCCGTCTCCATTTTTCTTGAAAATCCAAGCAGTTTATGGGTGACGGCGCTGGCTCTTTTCACATTGTTTAGTATCTTTTTAACAGACGCTTGATATTCGACGATGTTTTTAATTTTTTTCGGATCTTCATCGTCCATGAGTTCATTAATCCAACCTGCCTGGTCTGTTATAAGCTGCAGGGGGTTGTTGACTTCATGGGCCACGCCTGCAGCTAACCTGCCAAGTGACGCCATCTTTTCAACCTGTAACATCTGACTATCCAGCGAGGCTCTTTTGTAATCAGCTTTTGCAATTTTATTAACCATTTGACGCACAATCATAATTGAAACGGTTATAATCAGCAGCGAAGCGATTATCAGCAGGACAATATCAAGGTTGCGTGCTTCAAGGAACATTTTGAGCACAGAATTTCTTTTAACCTTGACCAGCAGAAGCCATTCCCCGTCTTTCATCCAGCTTGTTACATAGAGGTTATTTTTTATCGAATTGACTTGCGTCCCTTCATGAAAGGTGAGCAATCTCGCTTCTTCCTCAGATATGGTTTTTTCACCGAACCTTCTTTGTGTCTGAAGCTCTCCCAGCCGGTTGACAATGAATGCATCCCCATTTACGGAGATTTGTGCTCCACGCAACAGTGAATTGTAATAATCGGAATTTATCGTAGTCCGTAAAATCAAATTTCTAAGAGGGTTCACCACGGCGACAACGAAATGAGGCACCTCTCGAAAACCGCTAAAAATATCACTTATATAGCTGCCTTTATGCATTACATCCTGAAACCATTGAGTCTCTTTGTAGTTTTGGCTTAAGAGTTTTTCACTGTACGGTCCGACGTATGCTACATGGTTTCCGGAGCCGTCTATCACGCTCAGGTCAATTATGGAGTCGGATGAAAGGGCAACAAAGATTCTTTCAAGATTGCTCTGGTTTTTCAGGTCTTCGGACGAATACAGTCTTAACAGTCTCGCCAACTGTTCTTTCTGGTTTTCCAGAGAACGTGTGATAATTTCTTGTCTTGTAGAGACCATTCGCTCAAGGTCATGTGTTACATGTTTTATTGCATGCTTATGGAAGTAGTAGGCTGTGCTCCAGGAGATGCCCACAAGGGGCGTCAGGGACACGCCAATTATTAGAATTAAGAACCTTTTGCGGAGGCTTGCGTAATATTTATTGTTCATTGCAGTGCTTGATTTTATGAAAGCAGAGTTTTCATACGGTTTATAAAAGGCTTTATAGATATCGAAGTAGGTGTGACATCATTAATACCCCATGAATCAATCATGGTTTTATGGCCGGCAATTAATCGATCGTTGCTGACTGCCATAAGATTAATATGAAAAAATTTTGATAAAGAAACATTTATTCTGTAAAAGTTGAAAACTAATTCATCTTATTGGCACATCCGAAGTAACTTGGTTCGACTACGACCGTCAATGACAAGCCTTCGGTGATGTTGCCCCTGAGCTATGTAGCTCAGGCAAGAATAACACTCCGATGGAGCCTTGTCGGTTGAGCCGCCTTGTATGTACATCTCGGCCATGGCCACTTTCTTCAGCGCACGTTCACTACGCAATCCTTTTTCCAAAGATGATGGATAGAATTCAATATCTCCACGTACTTGTGGAATTTGTAAATGCAGTTTACCAAGACGACTATTAATGGATTTTGGTTTATAGCCGTTGGCGTGTCCCAGTCGCTCCTCGTTTCGTTCCCATGGGGCAGCGCGTAATACCTTGGATCGCTCAATTTTCATGGCTTCGTTGAACAGTAAAGTGAAAGCCTCCCCTAATCCGTCAATGCCGTTGGCAATAATGGTTTCAATTACTTTATCAATTATGGTAGGTTCCGGTTGGTGGGTCATTATCAAGCTCCTCCTTTTCCTGGCGTGGAAAAAATTTAGAGGATGTGAATTGACCCACCTTTTTCAACCTTTTTTGGATTCACCTCCTCCTGGCCAAATCCAAATTGCAGAAAGAATGATACACTAACATTGACGATTGAGAAAGGGCATTTTCGGGAGGATTTATTTTATCGTTTGAATGTGCTGCCGATAGAGGTGCCGCCTTTACGTTCACGAAAATCAGACATTCTGCTTTTGGCTGAATATTTCAGAGCAGAGTATTGCCGTGACAGCAAGCGGGAGGTGAAACCCTTCGATAAGGTCACAATAGACCATATGCTGGAGCAAGTGTGGCCCGGTAATGTAAGGGAATTAAAAAATCATGTCCGCCGACTTTGTATTTTCGGCAATTCCTCTTTTAATGTTGACGATGATGCAGATGCTGTCACAAGTTCGGTTGAACGTAAAGTGCTGTTAAAACATGTGGTTGAAAAAGCGGAAAAGGAGCATATCCAGGCGGCGCTGCAAATTCATAAAGGCAGAATCACTGCAGTGTATAATTCCCAGGGGATTTCCCGGAAATCTCTATATGACAAAATAAAAAAGCACGACATTGACCAGGAATCTTTCAGAGTTAGCAAAAACTGATTGTTCGTTCTTACAATCACACACCTCTCTCCGTTTGAGTCAAAGGATCGAGGTGTGTGCGGAGGTTTTTTTGTTTATGGTCTTTTTGCCCGATTTCTGCGTAATGCGGAAAAAATAATCCTCGGAATATCAAGTATATACCTTCGGTTATTTTTTCCGCAGGCCTGGATCTCGAACGGAAATTTTCATAAATAAACAAACTTGATGGTCTCGTAAAAAGTCGAAATCTCAAAAATTGGTGACACTAACTCAACGACTTACGACGCAAAAAATCCGAATTTTAGACTTTTTACGAGACCATCAAACTTACATTACAGGCAGAATCATAAGGTACATTTTCCAATACAATGCAGAAGAACATTACTTATTATAAGAGGTTGTGGAGGAATTTTTCAATCATATTGATACTTGTGTCAATTATCCCTCTGTACCTGATCAGTTGGAGCTCCTCAACTTTTTATGAAAAATCTTATGTGGAAAACACTGCCGTCGGATTGAAAAGAACGGTGGAAAACAGAAAGGAGCTCATTTCTTTTTTTCTTAAGGGACAAAAAGGGTTACTGGAACAGCTGATTCAACTTTGCAATTGTAATGATTTAACCAGTCAGGATGACCTGGAGAAGGTATTCATGTCGCTGGGAGATGTGGGTATTGTTGATCTGGGCGTGCTTAATGCTTCAGGAGATCTTGTAGCATATGTCGGTCCTTATGAGCAAAAACTTGTTGGCAAAAATTATGCAGATACCGAGTGGTTTCAAGAAGTAATGATTAGTGGCAGTCATATAAGCGATATTTCATCCGGTTATCGTGGATTGCCCCATATCGTGGTGGCAGTTGCCGGTCCTTTGAAAAAATGGGTGTTACGCAGCACAATAAATTCTGAGATTTTAAACGGTCTCGTACGAAGCGCCCAGATAGGAGACGCCGGTGATGCCTTTATTGTCAATTACAAGGGCAAATTTCAGACGCCCAGCCGATTTGGGCAAGTAGCACTGGCTGAGGAAGAAAAGGAACTTGTTTATTCTCATGAGGGGACCGAAGTAAAACAAATTAAAGGTCATCTATATGTGACAAGCTGGATTAGAGACGTTGGATGGCTTCTTGTTGTTAAAGTCAAATCAACCAGCGATATTAACATGTTCTCCAGTGGCCGCAATATGGTGCTGGTTTCAATTTTTATTGCTTCATGGATCATTGTTCTCATATCGAATTTAATGATGCGTTGGATGATGAAAGGCATGGAGGCAGCTGATCGTGAGAAGGCAGCACTGGACAGCCATATGCTGCAAGTTGATAAAATGGCTTCCCTGGGAAGACTGGCAGGTGGCGTTGCCCATGAAGTGAATAATCCTCTGCAGCTGATTACCGACCAGGTCGGCTGGATTGAAGATCTGATGAGTGAAGAGGATTCTTTGAATGTTAAAAATGCTGAAGAATACAGGGAGTCCCTGAAAAAGATACGCCACTACGTGAAAAGGGCAAGTAGCGTTACCCACAGATTGTTGGGATTTTCCCGAAAAATGCAATCTGAAAAGGAAGCCGTGAATATGAATGACGTGGTGGAAGAGGCAATTTCTTTTCTCCAAACCGACGCTAAACACAGCAGAATTAGCATTGAAAAAGATCTGCAAAAAGATCTGCCAACCACAATGACCGACGCCTCAAAGTTGCTGCAGGTCATTCTTAATTTGACAAACAACGGCATGGATGCCGCAGGAGATGGCGGAGTTGTAAAGATTACAACCAGAAGCACTGTTGAACAAATTGTGCTCAAATTTGAAGATAACGGACCTGGTATTAAATCCGAAATAATAGATAAAATTTTTGATCCGTTTTTCACCACCAAGGAACCCGGCAAAGGTACAGGGCTTGGTCTTGCAATCTCTTACAGCATTATCCAGAAGCTTGGCGCAGATATTGAGGCAAGCAACAGCTCATTGGGTGGGGCCCTTTTCACGATCATCCTGCCCATCGTTAAAATGAAGAACCAGTTTAAATAACAGTCGAGCCTATAAATAGTTACAAGTGAAGCTGGGAAAAAGGACAAAAAAAACCCCCCAACCCGAGATGAGCTTCGGGAAGAGGGGAGGAGGAAGGCCTGTTTAGATATTAATGGTCTTCGTAACCGGTGAACATCGCTTTAAAATGGGCAAGGGGTGTGTGGCCCAATGTTGCCAGATAGCAATGGATCATGACAAAAGAACCGAAAAAGAAGAAGAGGATTACATGGATGGTATCTATAGTTTTGATTCCTCCGAGCAGGTGAATATAGTCTGAATAGCCTTTTACCTTCCATAAAAAGACACCGGAGAGCATCTGGGCCGGCAGAAATATCAGCATGATAGCTGCATAGGCCTGCTGCTGCAGGGCATTAAATTTGTTATCCGGGGTCATATGGTGAGGGTTTTCATCTCCCCTGAAAATACCATATCCGTAATACAGCATCTGTTTAATAGCCATGGGAACAAGGGTGCGGACGTCCAGGATATATATTTTAATCTTACCGGTGCTCAGATAGTAAATAAGCCAGATAAAGTAATTGCCGATGAGTGTAAAGCCGACATAGTTATGTATGGTGATGGCATCCTGCAGGGGCATTATATTCAATATATCCGCAAATCGAATCTGAAAGCCGGTGAGAATGAGAATGACAAAACCTAAGGCATTTACCCAGTGCCAGACACGAACCGGCCCAGGATGGACGTATAACCGTTTTTCGTTATTCATGACGTTAACTCCTCTTTTACCTAAATATTTTGTTGTGATGTTTTCATAAAAAGGCTGACCATTTTTACAAGAGCATCATTTTTTGTCAGTTTTTCTTTTTCTACGTATCGGGATCGTAAAAATTCTGATGGTCAAATGTCCAAGCGCGCCACAGGCGCCACCTGCCAGCAGGAGAAAGCCTATTTTGTCCAGCAGTTTCACCCGTGTCCCCGACATCAGGTAAAAGTGACTCAGGTTGTAGCTTTCCAGTACGGCCCTGTCCACTTCATAGCGGTCGATGGTGCCGTCATCCCTGGTCATGAGAATGGAAACGGAATCAAAATAAGTGGAATTGGCTGAATGACATTTCACGCAGTCTTGTTCTGCCGTACCCCTTTTTACCTCATGGGCAATTGGTAGCAGCTCTGCCAGGAGTTCCACATGGAAAACAGCATGAATATTTTTTAGTCTGAGCATGAGAGCGAGATTCTCAAGTTCAGAGGAATTAATGATGCCGTCTTTGTTTGTGTCAAGCAGAGGCATGAATTCGTCGTAATCAACGCCCAGTGCATCGAGGATTTCGTTGCTGGTGTAAAGCTTGTTACTTACCAGATCAATGAAGTTCAGATGGATCTTATTCGGTACTTCTGGAGAATGGCAGACAACACATTCAACCATGGAAAAATGTGCTTCTTTGGCCGGCAGCCACTCGTGGTACTGATAGGGGTTATGGCATTTCAGACAGTAATTGTTTCCCCGTTCTGCAACTGTTGCCGTTTCCGAATATTCAACATAATGGTAGCCATGACAGGCATAGCAGCGCATTGTTATGCCCTTTTTGAGAATTTCCATATGAACGCTTTTCTTGTAGGCTTCTCCTTCCTCTTCATGGCATGTGGTGCAGACGACCGGTTCAAGGTACATCTTGTGCGGCAGTTCCTCGTCCCAGTTGAGCTCCTCAATGTCGGTATGGCAATCAATGCAGGTTATGCCGTTGATATTGTGGACCGAGTGGTTGAATTTGTCTTCATCAACATAAAGCGATTCTGTAATGCTGGTTTGCAATATGTTGTCCGTGCATTCCTTGGTGAGGCTCTCATCGCTGTGGCAATCCATACATTCCGAGTTTTCTATCGCCAAACCTGCGGATGGCCACAGGAAGCATAGAAAAAGAAAAAATAAGCCATAACATTTTGTTAACCTGGTCATTTTTTTCATAGCATTTCATCTCCTATTCATAAAAAGTTGCGGCACTCTGTTTATCATTTTTTGCGGTTCATCCAAAAATAACATGGAACCGGTGGTGATAGAGAAAGACGATGTGCAATATCAAACACGTTAAACATCTTAAAATGCATCTTATGTGCCATGGGGATTTCTTAATTTTTTTTGTTATTATATCAAATAGTTATGTTATTACGTTGGCGACTATGGCCTTTTTGTAGAGTTGCATGACTGCAACTCTACAATTTAGTCTGTTTGCATGTTTGCATTGATTTAAGGAGAGACAGAGTGATGTATCAAGATTTGCTTAATGATAGCTTTATGATGATAGTTGGAGGGGATTGAAAAAATTTTATTCATGACCCTGTAATGATTATTGCATTACGTGTGGATACGCCATTGTCGTTTTTGTTTATGTTGAACACAGCAAATCCCCCCAACGAGTTGGGGGGATTTGCTGGTGATCATCCGAATGTTAACAAAATATCACAATTACAGACCTATCACGGCTCCTAACCATTCCGAAGCAAGATCCAGTATTCCTCCACTGTATACCAGTCCGGCTATGAGACTTAAAAAACCCCATAAGCCAATAATACCGGCCAGACATATCAAAATGATAAATGTCACGTTGTTAACATTGTCAGCTATATTATCGGCATTGCCGGAAGTGGTGTTATAGGTTGCTGAATCGTTTTTTGTCTTTGTATTCGTCGTGCTGATCATTTTAATTTCCGTCTGGTTGCTGTTATGATCACAGAAAAAAGCAAGCACCGTCGACAATGGTACTTGCTTGTATAATTTTTGTTCATTTTAGGAAGATTAGTGCTTAATAGCGCTGTAGCTCCGTGTAGGGATTGTCTCCTCGATCTTCCTGTCAATGGAGTATCCGATCATGCCGTAAGCGAAGGAAAAAAGGACCCCATTAACAACGTTAATCATGACAAGTTGTGAGGCTGAAATCAAGACGCCCGGATCAAGTATTCCGCTTCCTACCAGACAGAAATAACCCACCGAACCATGAGTCAGGTTGAAAATGAGACCTATGAATCCCATGACCTTACCAATTATCGGTACATAGGTGAATTGAAGCAGGCCAAAACTGATTGGGGCGATAACCAGACCGGTGGTAACACCGCATAACATCCACCGATGCCGAGTAGAGAAAGTTTTGGTTAACTGATAACAGGCTATAGGTATGATCGCTAAAAGAATTAGTAGTTCGCTCATGGTATTCCTCCTCTTGTAAAGAGGTTAATAGTTATCGGGTGACCTGCTCTTTTGTCCTTCTTGCAGATGTCGATGTGTTTTACTAAAGTATTAATGCATGGAGTGTGCCATAAGAGCGACTCATTTTTTTATTAAGTTATGTCAGGTCGTTAGGTGTCACATGGTGCTGCTGCGACTCTTTGTTTGTTTGCGTGGGTGCAAACATGCAATTTAGATATTGCATGTTTGCAATATCCTCTTCAATCCGTTGCAGCTGCGCGATCCGGTTGTTAATCTTATTTTTGTTAATCTTATTTGTTGTTGCCGTTTACAGGTTGACGGAAACGTCCGTCAACCTGCGGCAGAACAATGCCCAGATGTTTTATTTTGCGGAAAAAGGTGCTTTTGTGGATGCCCAGGTCGAGAGCAGCCGCCTTTCTGTTGAAATTATTTCGTTTAAGTGCCGCAATAATGGCCTGGGCCTCAACGGCCTGGACAGCGGTTTCTATTCCCACAGGATCGGACTTTATCCGCGCCTCTTGTTTTATTTTCTCCGGCAGATGCGAAGTTTGAATGTAGTCTTCGTCGCATAGGGCAAAGGCATGTTCTATTACTTTGTTCAGTTCACTGATATTGCCGGGAAAGTCATAATTCATGAGCAGATCCATTGTTTCATGACTGATGCCTTTAACGGTTTTGCCTTTCATTCTGTTCCACCGGAAGACAAAATGATCTATTAACAGGGGAAGATCTTCTTTACGGTCCCGCAGGGAAGGAAGATGCAGTTGGATAATATTGACCTGATAATAAAGATTTTGCAGAAATGCCCCTTCCTTGACGAGTGAAGAAAGTTGATCGGAACTAGAAGTAATGACACGGATATCAGTATGCATGGAATTGGTGCTGCCACGTGGTTCACAGGTTTTCTTCTGTAAAATCCTGAGAAGTCGTTCCTGTACGGGCAAGCTTATTTTATTTATTTCGTCGAGAAAAAGAGTGCTTCCTTCAGCCCTGTCAAAACAGCTCGGTCTGGCTTTGCTGGAACAGGTGAGGAACTCGTCTTCATTGCCGTATAACTCCGTCGCAAGCAAGTGCGGAGGCAGAGCTCCACAGTCTATGCTCACAAAGGGTTTATTGTTGCGACAGCTGAAGGTGTGGATAAGGTGTGCCAGCGCTTCTTTGCCGGTTCCATTTTCTCCTTCAATGAGGACAGTGCTTTCACTGGCTGCAATCTGGGGAAGTATTTTGATGATTTTCCCCATTATTTTGTTTCTGCTCACCAATTCTGTTAAGTGTATCTGCCTGGATTCAATACCTGGGGGAAATGCTGACTGACTGATATCTCGGAAAATTTGTGCTGATCCTATGATTTTGTTATTACAGTTACGCAAAAGTGATGTTGAAATACTAATAGGGATTTGTCGTCCCTGAGAGTCGGTAATTAAAGCTGTCCTGTTGAGAACGGCAGATTTTGTTGACAATGTTTGTTGCACCGCACAATCCTTTCCGCACATATTTGAAAGAAAGATACTTGAACAGGGTCGGCCAATTGCATTCAGGCGGCTAATCCCGGTGATTTTTTCCGCCGTCCTGTTGAAAGACGTGATTCTCCAATCCAAATCTACTGAAAAAATTCCGTAGGAAATGCTTTCCATAATTAAGTCTGTTGAAATTTGCCGGAATTGACATGTTTGTTTCACGTTTGCAACGTTGTCGGCAGACACAACAGAGGTGGCGGATGATTTCCCCTTTTCCAAATACCTTTTTTTTTTAGCACTCACGTATAAGCTCTTTTGCGGGCTTTGTTTCTCTTGAGAGGATTACCAGTCTCGTCATCTCCAGCTGAGGTCGTCTGTTTGTTAACTTATTGGAAAACCTGAGTTGCATTAAATTTCAGTCTTTTGGGGTTAATAAAATTCAAGAGGCTGTTCTCAGGTGCTGCCCTACAATGACGGAAAAAAAGATTAGTTAGCCGAGCAAACGTGATATTATCCCTTTATTCTGGGATATTTACCCCAGCAGTTTACTCGTGTAAAAAGCATTTTGTTCGTGTAAAAAGCATTTTGTGTGCCAGAAATCTACGCTTGTTTTTTTTGTCTTTAGATATCAATAAGTTGGTTGACACAGGAGAGGGAGAAACGGAACTGCGCATGATTGCGGAACTGCAATCCGTCAGGTGCTGCATTTACATTTTTGCAAATATGCAGCCGCTTTATGGGCCGTTTTGAGTTTATTCTCAGCAGGAAGTTTTTTTTATTGTGATTACCACTGAAACTCAGCCAGTCTTCCAGTGAACACTGTAATGCATTGATAATTCTAAAAAATACTATTTGCTCAAAAGGGGTGCAATACAAAAAAGTAGTGATACAAAACGGATTTTGGACTATACACACGCAAATCAGAATATCAGCATTGTGAAAAAATTAATCTCTGATGCCCTGAAATGTCAGACAAGGAAAGCCGAAAGCTCTCCACACAGGTTCGGGAACTGCTATGGAATGGCAACATTAGTGGAATTGCCGATCTTGTTAGGGAAAAACCGGCAGGGAAAAGAAAAGCTCCAAAGGTTGCCTTGAAAAAATTGAACGAATATTTTGGGGATCACTCCAAATTTTGTAACTATTCAGCATGTGTAAAAAAGTTATGAAAAACTCGGTCTGTAACTGTTCAGCAGTGCTCCAGATGTTCACCCTCAAGGGGCATGTTAGCGGTCATTGTCGTAGAAAAAAAAAGCAAGTACCGTCTCAACGGTACTTGCTTGTAATTATTTCTCATTTGGGAAGATTAATGTTTTACAGTGCTGTAGCTCGGTTGAGGTTGAGGGCTTGTCTCTTCGATCTTCTTGTCAACGGAGTATCCGATCATTCCGTAAGCGAAGGAAAAAAGGGCCGCATTCACAACGTTAATCATAACAAGTTGTGAGGCTGAAAGCACGGCGCCCGGGTCAATTACTCCGCTGCCTACCAGACAGAAATAACCCACTGAACCATGAGTCAGGTTGAAAATAAGACCAATGAATCCCATGATTTTACCAATAATAGGCACGTAGGTAAACTGAAGCAGTCCAAAACTGATTGGAGCAATAACCAGGCCGCTGGATACTCCAATCATCGCCCATCTATGCTTAGTTTTGAAATTTTTGGTCAGCTGGTAACAGGCCAGGGGAATTATAGCCAATAGAATTAATAGTTCGCTCATGATAATCCTCCAGATTTTTCATTTAAAGAGGTTTTTAGTTATTAAGTAACTCCCAGAAATAAAATTAATAATTCATGGGGGTTCCTTTGTTCATTTTTTTTGCAACTTCTTACATAACCTTAGGTGGGGGAGGTCAAGAAAGAAGTTAATTATGGTATCTGCATGTAGTGTGCCATAAATGCGACACGATTTTTTTGTAGTGATATCAAAATGTTGATTCTTTGGGCATAATTGCGACTCTTCATGGACTTTGCGTACCTGCAATAAAGTATATTACCATGTTTGCATGAATGCAATGAATCGCTGTTTGGGATTTGAGTTAGAACTATGAAAGGTGTTTATGCTGTCTCTGGCTTTATTTTCCTGCACCGGCTTTGTCGAGTTGAATGTTCCGGCTTATGAATTTTGGAAGCGGTCGTTTACCTGTGGCAATGATATGCCGAGATGTTTGATTTTGCGGAAAAACGTACTTTTGTGAATACCAAGCTCATGCGCTGCGGCTTTTCTATTGTAATTATTTCGTTTCAGTGCGGCGATGATGGCCTGGGCCTCAACGGCCTGAACAGCCATTCCCATGGCCAGGGGCTGGGACTTGACAAAAGTGCTCTTCCTTGGTTTTACTGAAATATTTGCGGGAATTATATGGTCTTCGGAGCACAGTAAAAAAGCATTTTCTATTATGTTTTTCAGCTCGCTGATGTTGTCTGGAAAATCATATCTCATTAACAGATCCATGGTTTCATGACTGACGCCCTTGACGGATTTGTTCTGTGACAGGTTGCATTGGGAAATGAAATGATCAATCAGCATTGGGAGATCTTCTTTGCGGTTACGTAAAGGCGGAAGAGTAAGTTTTATAATATTGATCCGGTAGTACAGGTTTTGCAGGAATGTTCCTTCATTTATAAGTGAAGAAACACGGCGGGTGCTTGAGCTAATCATCCGTATATCTGTGCGCATAGGACTTGCGTTGCAGTATGGTTCGCAGGTTTTTTCATGTAAAATTTGTAAGAGCCGCGCCTGGACAGGCAGGCTGAGAGTGTTTATTCCGTTAAGATGAAGAGTGCTTCCTTCAGCTCGCTCAAAGCAGCACGGCCTGACCTTGCAGGAACAGGTAAGTATCTCTGGGTCGCTGCCGAATAATTCCGTCTCGAGCAGGTGCTGTGCAAGAGCTCCGCAGTCAATAGAAATAAATGGTTTGTTGTTGCGGCAGCTGAGGGTATGGATGAGACGTGCCAGCAATTCTTTGCCTGTTCCGTTTTCACCTTCAATAAGGACCGGGCATTCGCTGGCAGCAATCTGGGGAAGAATTCTGATAATTCTCCCCATGTTCTTGTTCCTGGTTATCAACTCACTGACGTGTATTTGTCTGGTTTCTTTGCCTGTCAGTTTTACAGAATACTGCAGGTTCCGAAAAATTTGAGCAGCACCAATAACTTCATTTTGGTTGTTATGCAGAACAGACGTTGAAACGGAAACAGGGATCTGTCTCTCCTCTGTGTTGCGAATAAAAACGGTGCGGTCAATAATGGGGGTATGTGTTGCCAATGTTTGCTTGATGGCGCAGTCTTTGCCGCACATGTTGGATCGGAAAATATCAGTACAACGGCGTCCAATAGCGTTCAGGCGGTTTATGCCGGTCAATTCTTCCGCGGTTTTATTGAAAGAGGTGATTCGCCAATCCATATCAATGGTAAAAACACCGTAGGAAATACTTTCAAGGATAGTTTCTGTTGAGATTTGACGAAAATCGTCCTTTGGCTGGTCTGGTACAGCAGTTGTATCTGCAGGAGTTACGAAAGAAACGGGGCGGGCATGTCTGTCCTGGCGTGTTGTTTTTTTCGTGATCACAGTTATGTCTTTCCGGTTTTATTATTCTTCATTTTGAAAACATTATCCTGCCATACAAGGTTACGGGGCGGTAAAAATAAAAGAGAGCTGCCGGGGCGATTCATATTGACACCTGTTCACTGGAGAAAACGGGTTTTTCCTAAATAATTAGCATTTTGCATGCCAGAAAGATGGTGTGTGCTTTTTTTCTTTAAATATCGGATGGTTGCTTTCTTTTGGTGTCCGATTGAGGACGTTCATGCAATTGCGGAACTGCAATCTGCTTTAAAGGAGACTAACATTTTTGCAAACACCTTTGCAGATGCAGACCCTTTCCATAATTCAAAAGCATAGGAATTCCCATTTTTTGTTTTTTTTTAGACAGGATTAACTGGATTTTTTTATCATGTCTATCTCAATGTCATTAACTTAAGCCATCCTTTAAAATCCTCGCCCCTTTGGGAGGTAAGCGACCGGAGAGAGACTCCGGGAGGATTTAGGTGAGGGGAAAAATAAATTGATAGCTTAAGTTAATGACATTGATGTCTATCTTGTTGATCCTGTCTAAAGCCCGTCCGTATAGGGCGCTAAGTTCAGAGAAGTGATTAGATTTTATGATGCCGCAACATAATCAGAAGCACCCGAGACTCAACGCCGCATTTCTCAAAACCGTTGCCCGTGCGCCCGGTGTCTACCTGATGAAAAACAGGGCCGGCAAGATTATTTATGTCGGCAAGGCAAAGGATTTACGTAAGCGCCTGGCTTCGTATGCCCGTTACCAGGGCGAAGACTACTCTAAAACCACGGTTATGGTGGGCCGCATTGACAGGGTGGAGACGATTATCACCCGTACGGAAAAGGAGGCGCTTATCCTGGAAGCCTCCCTTATCAAAAAACATTGCCCCAAATATAATGTCATTCTGCGGGATGATAAAAATTATCCGCTTATTAAAGTCACGGTGGATGAAGAATGGCCCAGGGTTTTGATGACAAGGCGTAAGAAAAAGGACAAGGCCCGCTATTTCGGCCCTTTCAGTTCCGTGGGGGCCATGTGGTCTACCCTGAAACTCCTGCAGTCAATGTTTCCCCTGCGTCGCTGTAAGGGGAAAGAGATTAAAAAAAGAGCAAGACCGTGTCTCAACCACCAGATGAAAAGCTGTATGGCGCCCTGTGTCGGTAAGGCGGATTCTGAACGGTACCTGGAAATGGTACGTGATGTGCTTTTGGTGCTTGAGGGAAGAAATTCCGAGCTGATGCAGCGTTTGAAGGCCAATATGTCGGCAGCTGTTTCTGTACTGCGTTTTGAGGAAGCTGCTCTTTACCGGGACCGCATTGCCGCCCTTGAGAAAACATTGGAAAAGCAGATCGTGGCAGGATTGCTGTCCGATGATCTGGATGTCTTCGGGTTTGTCCGGAAAAGCGCCTCTGTTGCTGTTTCCATTATCACTGTCCGGTCCGGCAGGGTGCTTGGGCAGCAGGTTTTTTATCTGGCTGAGCCTGTTGGAAAGGACGCGGAAGTGTTGGCGGAAAGTGTAAAAAGGTATTACGACGATGGCGATATACCTGCCGGGGAAATTCTTGTCCCCTTTATGCCTGATGACAGTCTCCTGCTTACACAATGGCTTTCGGAAAACAAAAACAGCACCGTATTGTTTAAGGTGCCGGTCCGCGGCGACAAGCGTCATTTAATTACTATGGCCCAGACCAATGCTGATCAGGTTTTTGCCGACAGGGAAAAGCAGGAAAAGACCTGGGAAGTGCTTGCCGCCTCCCTTGAAAAATCACTGGGGTTGTCACGCAGGCCTGACAGGATCGAGTGTCTTGATATCTCCAATATCAGCGGTAAACAGGCTGTGGGGTCTTTGGTGTGTTTTATCAAAGGAGAAAAGGCGGCAGGACGCTATCGACATTATAAGATTAAGACCGTCATGGGTCCGGATGATTACTCGATGATGGCTGAAGTGATCATGAGAAGATTTGAGCGAGGCATACGCGATGATGATCTGCCTGATCTTTTCATGGTGGACGGAGGGAAAGGACAGCTCAATGTGGCAAGGCAGGCGGCGATACATTTCGGTCTGGAGGGAAGGGTGGAGCTGGTTGGCATTGCCAAGGAAAAAAAAGAGGAAGGAGAAAAACTCTACAGGCCGGGCCGCAAGAACCCCATTGCTGCAGCGCGCCACTCACAGGTTCTGCTCTTTCTCATGAGGGTGAGGGATGAGTCCCATCGATATGGAGTGACCTTTCACCGGAAGCTGCGGCATAAAAAAACCTTTGCTTCAGAGCTGGACATGGTGTCTGGAATAGGTGTAAACCGCAAAAAGAAATTGCTGCAGAAATTCGGCAGCCTGGCAGGTATCAAAAAAGCATCAATTGGCGAACTGTCCGCTGTCAGCGGCTTTGGTCCGGAACTTGCCCGAGCTGTTTATGATTTTTTTCACCAGCACTGAACTCTGTTTTATTTGGTTGCTTTTTGAGGGTCGAATCACTATGTTATTTGCCAGTAAAAAAGGGAAGTGATCAGAAAAATTGAACCGGCAGCATTGCAGGACCATTGTTGCGACACGAGAAAAATCTGCTGGTTTGTTTTAGTTAACGAAAAAGGACACGACTGGTTATGTGGGAATATACCGATAAAGTAAAAGAACATTTTTTAAACCCTAGAAATGTCGGGGAAATAGAGGATGCCGACGGGATAGGGGATGTTGGCTCCCTGGCCTGCGGTGACGCCTTGAAACTTTTCCTGAAGCTTGATGACGCCAAGGAGATCATCGTTGATGCCAAGTTTCAGACCTTCGGCTGTGCCAGCGCCATTGCCTCGTCATCGGCCTTGACCGAGATAATCAAAGGGATGAGCCTGGTAGAAGCGGAAAAGATCACCAATGAAGATATTGCCGATTTCCTGGTGGAACTTCCCAAAGAGAAAATGCACTGCTCTGTCATGGGCAGAGAGGCGCTGGAAGCGGCCATAGCTAATTTCCGTGGGGTTGCTCTTCCCATGGCGGAAGGCGAGGTGGTATGTGAATGTTTTGGCGTAACCGATCTGGAGATTAAGCGTGCTGTTGAAGAAAGCGATCTGCGCACTGTGGAAGAGGTGACGAATTTTACCAAGGCCGGCGGCGGCTGCGGAAAATGTGAAGAGCGTATCCAGGATCTTCTTGATGAGGTGAGACATACCGCACGTCCCATCCTCATTCCCATGAGCGGACCCAAACGCATGACCAATATTCAGAAAATCAAGAAAATCGAGGAGGTTTTTGAGCGGGAGGTGCGTCCGACGTTGAAAAAAGACGGCGGAGATATAGAACTCATTGACGTGGATGGCGATTTTGTCATTGTATCTCTCCGGGGCGCCTGTGTCAGCTGTGCAAAATCTCAAACCACTTTAAAAGAATATGTGGAGAAAAAATTGAGGGAACAGGTACTTGAAACTCTGATAGTTGAGGAGAGCAAGATATGAGCGCAGCGGCTAACGTAATTTACATGGATAACAACGCAACCACCAGGGTTGCCCCTGAAGTGTTGGAAACCATGATGCCTTATTTCTCGGATTTATACGGCAATCCTTCCAGCATGCATGTCTTTGGCGGTCAGGTGGGCAAAGTGGTTGAAAATGCCAGGGCACAGGTTGCCGGTCTATTGAATGCTGATCCTTCAGAAATTATTTTCACCAGTTGCGGTACAGAGAGTGATTCCACTGCCATTCTTTCCGCCCTGCAGACCCAGTCGGATAAACGGCATATTGTTACCACCAGGGTCGAGCATCCGGCCGTGAAAAATCTCTGCGAAAGCCTTGATTCCCTCACCGGCCACAAACACCGGGTCACCCAGCTGCCGGTTGCAAGCGATGGAACCATTGACTTGCAAAGATTTGAAGACAGCCTTGGAGTTGAGACCGCCATTGTCAGCGTCATGTGGGCCAATAACGAAACAGGAGTTATTTTCCCCATTGAAGAAATGGTGCAGATTGCCAAAGACCGCGGGGTTCTGTTTCATACCGATGCGGTGCAGGCAGTGGGCAAAATTCCTATTGATCTGTCTAAAGTACCGGTGGATTTTCTTTCTCTTTCCGGCCACAAGCTGCATGCGCCTAAGGGTGTGGGGGTTCTCTATGTACGCAAAAGAACGCCTTTTGTACCCTTTGTTATTGGCGGACACCAGGAGCACGGCCGCAGGGGCGGCACGGAAAACGTCTCCTCCATTATCGGCCTTGGCAAGGCATGTGAATTGGCGGCCGATCATATTACCAAAGAAAATACAACGGTCAGAGCCTTGCGTGATAAACTTGAAGAGGGCTTGATGGAACGTATTCCAAGTGCCCTTTTGAATGGGCATAAGACAATGCGGCTGCCTAATACCTCCAATATCAGCTTTGAGTATGTGGAGGGGGAGGCCATTCTTCTGCATATGGACCGTTTCGGTATCTGCGCCTCTTCCGGATCGGCATGTACCTCCGGTTCTCTTGAACCCTCCCATGTCCTGCGGGCTATGGGGGTGCCTTTTACCGCAGCCCACGGTTCAATTCGCTTCAGCCTCAGCGTTTATAACAATGAAGATGAGGTTGATTTTGTTTTAGATAAAATGCCGGGGATTATCGCCAATTTGCGCGAGATGTCGCCTTTTTGGAAAAACAGGTAAAGATTTAATTGGCCACCGATAAGCGAGTATGCGAGACATCCGATAAGCGAGTATGCGAGACATCGAGATCCACGAAAAAACACGAAAAATTTAGTGTAATTTAGTGGGTTTCGTGGCTAAAAATTAACAGTGTCAGTGACCGGGTTACGCAGCTATGAAAATTATTTCTCCTTCCTACGAAATTTTGACTGATCTTGACAAGCAGAGTCTTGCTGTTCGTATCGAAGTATGCGGTCGTCTCTGTTATAAAAGTGAAGATAAGATCAATGTCGATTCGGCCCCACCCTTTATTCGCAGAATATTAAAGCACGGTCATAACTCTGTTGCTGAAATGGCAGTGTTGACGTTGAAAGTTGAGTTTGATACGGAGTCTTATGCTGTCCAGCTTTTTGCTGTTCTTCCCAAATATCTGCAGATTGACAGGATTGAGAAGAAAACGCTTCTTATCAGCGGTTCAGTCCGCGCTTTTCGCGAGCTTTTCCAGGGACACGGCAAATTGAAAATTGTCAAGAGCATTACCCACTTTCTTGCTGAGCAGCATCCGTTGTTTTTTGAAGATATACTTCCCAAGCGTGGCCTTGTTCCGCAGGGCGGCGTTTTTGTCGAGAAAGTTCCATTGGATGAAGTGGAGCAGTTTTCCAGTGATCTGCTTGCCAAGCATCGTTATATAGCCGTTAAGTTTGTCGTGAACCGGGCCGTTACCCATGAGATGGTGCGGCATCGTCCCTGCGGCTTTCTGCAGGAGAGCCAGAGGTATTGCCGCTACGGTGATAGTAAATTCGGCAATCAGGTTACCTTTATAAAGCCCTTGTTTTACGAAGAGGGAAGCGAGGAATATGCCATCTGGCAGGCGGCAATGGAGGAAACGGAGAGGCTTTATATCAAACTGCTCGATACTTCCACGGCCCAGGCTGCCCGCACCGTGCTGCCAAATTCCTGCAAGACCGAGCTTATTGTCTATGCAAATCTTCTTCAGTGGGCGCATATGTTTAAGCTGCGCACCTCAAAAGGGGCGGATCCATCCATGCGGGAAGTGATGATACCGCTTCTCGATGATTTCAAACAGCTCTTCCCGACGGTTTTTGCTGATTTGAATGTTGAAAACTAGGTATTTTTTCGGATTGTCTTCATTTTGAATATGTAGTATCTGAATTGAAATTTTTCAAAAGCTTCACTTCACAGAAGTAATCCCCTGGTTTTCATTGTCATTTATATCGAACTATTAAATAGTTAACAAATTTTAGAAGGAGAAAAGCTATGGTTCTTGATCCAACCAAGCACGCTGATTGGGAAATCGCTGAAGATGCGGAAAAAAACATGAAAACGGTGTACGAGCTGGGTGAGAAGCTTGGCCTTGAAAAGGAAGAATTGCTTCCCCATGGTCATTATGTTGCCAAGCTCGATTACCGTAAAATCCTCAATCGTCTGAAAGACAGGCCTGACGGCAAGTATGTTGATGTTACAGCCATTACTCCTACACCGCTGGGAGAAGGGAAAAGCACCTGCGCCATGGGTCTTGTCCAGGGTCTCGGTAAGAGGAATAAAAGCGTGGTCGGCGCCATACGTCAGCCTTCCGGCGGCCCCACCATGAATATCAAGGGAAGCGCCGCAGGCGGTGGACTTGCCCAGTGTATTCCGCTTACTCCTTTCTCTCTGGGTCTGACCGGCGACATCAACGCCATCATGAATGCCCATAACCTCGGTATGGTTGCGTTGACCTCGCGTATGCAGCATGAGGCAAATTATACAGATGCGCAGCTGGCCCAAAGGAATCTCAAGCGTCTTGATATTCATCCTAAAAAAGTGGAATTCGGTTGGATTATCGATTTCTGCGCCCAGGCCCTGAGAAATATTACTATCGGTATCGGCGGTAAAATGGACGGTTTCACCATGCAGTCCAAATTTGCCATTGCGGTAAGTTCCGAGATCATGGCTATCCTTTCCATTGCCTCTGATCTTAAAGATATGCGTGAGCGTATTGGGAAAATCGTTGTTGCTTATGACAAGCAGGATCGACCAATAACAACTGCTGATCTTGAAGTTGATGGTGCCATGACTGCCTGGATGGTTGAGGCCCTTAACCCAAACCTTATGCAAACTATTGAAGGTCAGCCGGTTCTTGTTCATGCCGGACCTTTTGCCAACATCGCCATTGGTCAGTCTTCCGTTATTGCTGACCGTGTTGGTCTTAAAATTGCTGACTACAACGTTACAGAGAGTGGTTTTGGTGCTGATATTGGTTTTGAGAAGTTTTGGAACCTCAAATGTCGCTACAGTAAACTCAAGCCTAACTGTGCAGTGGTAGTTGCCACTATCCGCGCATTAAAATGCCACGGTGGGGCTCCAATTCCAGTACCTGGTAAGCCAATGCCGGATGAGTATAACGGCGAGAATGTGGGCTGGGTTGAAGAAGGGTGTAAAAACCTTATTCACCACATTGAGACCGTTAAGAAGGCGGGTATTAATCCTGTTGTTTGTATTAACGCATTCTACACTGATACCGATGCGGAGATCGCCGCAGTTCGTCGTCTTGGTGAATCTGCTGGTGCTCGTGTTGCTCTTTCTCGTCATTGGGAGCATGGTGGAGAGGGTGCTCTTGAGTTTGCTGATGCCGTTGTTGATGCCTGTGAGGAAGATAATGACTTTAAATTTCTCTATGAGCTTGATACTCCGCTTGATGATCGTATTGAGCTTATTGCCAAGGAAGTTTATGGTGCGGACGGCGTTAGTTATACTCTGGAAGCAAAGCAAAAACTTGATCGTCTTAAGGCTGATCCTGAGATCAATGAGCTTTCAACCTGTATGGTTAAAACACATCTTTCTCTGTCCCATGATCCTAAATTGAAAGGTGTGCCTAAAGGTTGGACTTTACCTATAAGTGATATCCTCACCTACAAAGGTGCAGGTTTTGTTGTCCCGGTTGCTGGTGCCATCAGCCTCATGCCGGGTACAGCATCCGATCCCGCCTATCGCCGCATAGACGTTGATGTTGAAACCGGTAAGGTGAAAGGCGTCTTCTAGTCATATGGTTTTTTTGAAGTGGTCCTTAAATTAAAGGGTGACGGCGGAGTGCATTCTCGCTGCCGCCCTTTTTTTATTTTGTTGTGAGGCCAAATTTGATATGATATGTTTTTTGGAACTGCTCAGGTGAATAGGCTTCAACCTTCAACCTTCAACCTTTTACCTTGAACCTGAATAGACTATCTTTTCTACTTATAACCTTTAGACACTTACCATATGGCTTTTCCAGCGCAAAAAATGCAGAATAAAAAATCCGCCCTCAGGTCAACCGTTAAAGACCAGTCCGGAGCGGGTAAGCTCAAGATCGGCGAGGTTCTCAGGAAGGAAGGGCATATCCTGACCAGGCAGCTTGACGAGGCATTGGCCATTCAGAAAAAATCAGGCCAGCGTCTGGGCAGTATCCTTATCAAGCTTGGGTTCATTGAAGAGTCCACTATTCTCAATGTGCTCAGCCGTATCCATAATTTCCCTTCGGTTGACATTAAAAAAGAACCGCCCAATCCTGAAGTTTTCAAGATTATTCCCTTTGAAATTGTAAAAAAATATTGTGCGCTCCCTTTGCGCATGACTGGCAATACCCTACAGATAACCATGGCTGAACCCACTGATACCAGTGCGGTTGAAGAGTTGCAGAGTGAAGTCAAAAGGGTTTTGTCCGTCTGTGTTTCCACGGAGCGGGATATTCATGAGGCCTATAAGAAATATTATACAATAAGCGAAGAGGATTACCTCGAGCTTATTGGCGTCGACGAGGATATTGAGGAAGAAGAAGAAGAGGTCACCAGTATTGACGATTTCGGCTCCCTTGCTTCCGAGGCTGCTGAAGATATGGCCATCGAGGATGATGACTTCGATGGACCGGAGCAGTTTTCCGCCTCGGATGCGCCGATCATCAAACTGGTTAATGGTATCCTTATAAAGGCAGTGAGGGATGGTGTCAGTGATATCCATATAGAACCTTATGAAAAGACTCTGCAGGTACGCTACCGTCTTGATGGTTCTCTTTATAAATCGATGAACCTGCCTTTGAGCATCAAAAATGCTCTGAACTCCAGGATCAAAATTCTGGCAAGTCTTGATATCACAGAAAGGCGCGTACCCCAGGACGGCAGGATAAAGATGCGTATCGGCAGAAACAAGGTTGTTGATTTCCGTGTTTCAAGCCTGCCCACCCTGTTTGGTGAAAGTATTGTTCTGCGTATTCTCGATAAGGCCTCCCTTAATGTTGATTTGACCAAGCTCGGTTTTGAGCCTGAAACATATGCGGCCCTGCAGCGAAGTCTGGATATGCCCCAGGGGCTTGTGCTGGTCACCGGTCCCACCGGCAGCGGTAAAACGGTAACCCTTTATTCAGCGCTTAATTCGCTCAACAAGGAGGACACAAAGATATTAACTGCTGAAGACCCTGTTGAGTTCAACTTCAAGGGGATCAACCAGGTTAATGTGCACCAGGAGGTGGGCATGACCTTTGCCGCCGCCCTGAAGGCCTTTTTGCGTCAGGATCCTGATATCATCATGGTTGGTGAGATTCGTGACATGGAAACAGCGGAAATTGCCATCAAGGCCGCCATGACCGGTCATCTGGTTTTTTCCACCCTGCATACCAATGACTGTCCGGCCACCATCGGCCGTCTTATTGACATCGGCATTCCGTCATTTATGCTGGCCTCGGCGGTGACAATGATTCAATCACAAAGACTCGGGAGGAGGTTATGCCCCGAATGCAAGATGGAGGTTCCTGTCCCCGGGGCACAGGATTTGCTCAGTTACGGCTTTAGTGAGGCCCAGATTGAAGGCCTCAAGCTCTATGGCCCGAAGGGGTGTCTTGTATGCCGCGGTGGCGGCTATAAGGGCAGGCTTGGCTTTTTTGAATTGATGGAAGTGACCGATGAGGTGGCAAAAGCTATCAGTGCCGAAGTGCCCGAAGATCAGCTGCGTAAGGTGGCGATCCAGGAGGGGATGGTTCCCCTGCGCAATGCCGCTATTCGAAAGGCCATTCAGGGAGTAACCAGCCTTGAGGAAGTTTTCAGGAGAACGGTTGTTACCGAGGAAAGCCTCCCTGCCTACCTTGTTAATCCTGATGTGAAAAAATATGAAGACGGCGATGTCATCATCCGTCAGGGCAACAAGGATATTGATTTTTTTCAGTTGATTCAGGGTGGGGTGATGGTGGTTAAAGACGGTAAGAAAATAGCTGAAATTACCGAGCCGTACGAGTATTTCGGTGAGATGTCGGCCATATCCGGGGAGCCCAGGTCCGCTTCCATTCTTTCCAAGGGCCGATCGACCATTAAGCGTTTTCCCGGTGACAAGATTATGGAGATTATTGAAAAACATCCTAATGTTGCGAAGCATTTTTTCCAAACTCTTGTAACGCGCCTGGGGCAGGCCAATGAAATTATTGTCACCTTGGCTGAAAATAGAGGTCGATAGAAGGTCTCTAGGTATTATTACCTAACTAGTTGGAATCATATATTTTTCCTCTATCTGGTGGCAGGTGCTAATTCAAAAAAATCTTGCAAAATGAAAACTAATTCACTATAATAACTAGTTCAGTTTTGCTATTTCTTTTATTTTTTTTCCCAGCAAATCTCAGCGATACATTACAATTTCCGAATTCATATAACTTGATCTACGTCTTTTCCAGATAAGGAGTGATAATGACAGCAAAAATTATCAGCGGGACCGAAACCGCTAAAGCCATTCGTGAAGAACTTAAAGCAGAAATTGCCGAGTTAAAGGAAAAACACAATGTGGTGCCCGGACTGGTAACCATTCTGGTTGGTGAGGATCCGGCATCCCAGTCATATGTTACCGCAAAAAATAAAACAGCCCATGCTCTGGGTATCAATTCCAAGCAGGTTACCCTTTCCGCCGACACAAGTGAAGACGACCTGCTGGCCCTTATAGACAAATATAATAAAGATGATGCCTGTAACGGTATTCTGGTTCAACTTCCCCTGCCGAAACATATTAACGAGGGCAGGGTGCTTTATGCCATTAATCCGGTCAAGGACGTGGACGGTTTTCATCCTGTCAATGTTGGTAAAATGGTCCTTGGGGAACAATGCTTTCTGCCCTGCACACCCCATGGCGTGCTTGAGCTTTTGATCCGTTCCGGTATTGAAACCAGCGGTGCTGAAGTCGTTGTTGTCGGCCGCAGCAACATTGTCGGCAAGCCGATGGTTAATCTCATGCTGCAGAAACGTGAAGCAGGTAATGCCACTGTCACCGTCTGTCATACGCGCACCAAAGACATGGCGTCTCACACAAGACGGGCGGATATCATAATAGCCGCCGCAGGCGTACCAAAGATGATCACGGCTGATATGGTAAAAGAAGGTGTAGTCATCATTGACGTCGGTGTTAATCGTATCGGCATGTCGGAAAGTGGTAAGGCTATTCTGGTCGGTGATGTGGATTTTGATTCGGTGAAGGAAAAAGCTGCAGCCATTACGCCTGTGCCGGGCGGCGTTGGCCCCATGACTATCACCATGTTAATGAAAAATACCGTGCAGGCTGCCAGGCAGGCTGCCGGTTGGATATAATATTTGACGGAGAAAAATTATGGCAATCTCAAGAACCGGCTGTGAAGGCTGCAACGATATTACCTGTACATCCACCAAGGAGGTCCTTTCCCAGGATTCGGCTAAGAATGTCATTACTGCTTATGACCGGGTTAAGTCGCGTGGCATGTCTGCCTGTCTTTTCGGCTCTTCCGGCACATGCTGCCGTAATTGTAATATGGGCCCCTGCCAGATTATCGATGGCGTTGATGAGATGATCGGTATCTGCGGAGCCACTGCTGATACTGTCGCCGCAAGGAACTATGCCCGTACCATCGCTGCCGGTTCAGCAGCCCACACGGATCATGCCCGCGAGATGGTAAAAGGGTTTATTGCCACCGCCAAAGGGGAGACCCCCCATGAGATCAAAGATGTGGATAAGCTGATGGAATTGGCTGAGGTCTTTGAGGTTGATACCAAAGGCAAGGACAAAAATGAAATTGCCCTTGAGGTCGGCGAACTTGCATTGGCTGATTTCGGCAAGCAGGATGATAAACCGGTAACCATGCTGAAGAGGGCTCCAAAAAAACGTCAGGAATTATGGGAAAGACTTGGTGTTGAACCCCGTGGCATAGACCGGGAAGTTGTAGAGGTCTTGCATCGTACCCATATGGGGGTGGATCAGGAGTACAAGAATATCATGCTGCAGGGCTCCCGCTGCGCAATTGGTGATGGCTGGGGATCTTCCATGCTTTCAACCGAGCTGACCGATATCATGTTCGGAACCCCCGTGCCGATTCGCGCCATTGTTGATCTCGGTGTTCTCCGGACGGATCAGGTGAATGTGACCGTGCATGGACATGAGCCGCTGCTGGCCGAATCGCTTTGTCTTGCCGCCCAGGATGAAGAGATTCTTGCACTGGCTAAAAAGGCAGGGGCAACCGGTATCAACCTGGCCGGCGTCTGCTGTACCGGAAAT
This sequence comes from Deltaproteobacteria bacterium, assembly GCA_030667965.1. GTDB lineage: Bacteria > Desulfobacterota > Desulfobulbia > Desulfobulbales > SURF-16 > JAHLLM01. The sequence continues at coordinate 19,294 of DAOUUW010000002.1, read as the reverse complement.
GAGATTCTCATGCGTCGCGGTATTCCCGTTGCAGCTGGTTTCATCCAGCAGGAAATGGCACTTGCCACCGGTGCTATCGAGGCAATGGTGGTCGATGTACAGTGCATCATGCAGTCTGTAGCTGAAGTTGCAAAGTCCTTTCATACTGATATTATCACCACCAACTACCGGGCCAAGATGACGGGAGCCGTTCATATTCAGTTTGAAGAAGAAGACGCATTGGGCAGTGCCAAGGAGATTCTGAAAAAGGCCATTTCCAATTACAAGAAACGCGGAGATTTTTATATTCCCCAGGAAAGTAAATCTGATGTGGTTGTCGGTTTCAGTCATGAAACTATTAATTATATGCTTGGAGGCCGTTTCCGCGGAAGTTATCGCCCGTTAAACGATAATATCATCAACGGCAGAATTCGCGGTGTTGCCGCAATCGTCGGCTGCGATAATTTTAAAATGTCTGATAATCATCATGAGATCGTTGCCAGGGAGCTGATTAAAAACGATATACTTGTTCTTGCTACTGGTTGTGCGGCAACCGCGCTTGGGCGTGTTGGCCTTCTGCGACCGGAAGCCGCTAAAGAGGCTGGCCCCGGGCTTGCCGAAGTATGCGAGACAGTTGGTATGCCTCCGGTTCTTCACTGCGGTTCCTGTGTTGATAACAGTCGCCTTCTCATTGCCGCCACGGCAATGGTCAAGGAGGGCGGGCTTGGTGATGATATTTCCGACCTGCCTCTGGCTGGTACTGCAACGTCCTGGATGAGTGAAAAAGCAGTGGCAATCGGGCAGTATTTTGTCTCCAGCGGCGTATTTGTTATCTTCCAGAATCTTCCTGTTACGGGTGCCAAAAAATTTAACAAGTTTATGACGGAAGGAATGGAGGAGATTTATGGCGGAGTCTGGGCCATTGAGGAAGATCCCCTCAAGCTGGCGCAAAAGATGATTGCCCACATTGATAAGAAGAGAGCAGCTCTTGGTATTGACAAGAAGCGTGAAAGGGTTCTCTTTGACATGGCGATGCGGCGTGATCTTGGTGGCGGTGGCCTGCAGGATGTCGGCTGTACCGGACCTGTCAAATAAGCCATTGAACTAAGCACTTTTGCCCTCAAAGATAAAAGATACAATTTATAAGGATAGAACCGAATGAAATCGGGAAGTCGTTTAGAAAGAATTCTGACATCCGGGAAATTTGCGGTAACCGGAGAATTGGGACCGCCCAAAAGCAGTGACCCTGAAGTTGTCAGGAAAAAGGCAAGAATGCTGAAAGGCCATGTCGATGCAGCTAATATAACCGACTGCCAGACCGCTATTGTGCGGATGTCAAGCATTGCCGCAGGGCTCATAACCCTGCAGGAAGGTGTTGAGCCGGTTATCCAGATGACATGCCGTGACAGAAACAGGATCGGTATGCAGAGTGATATTCTCGGAGCTTCCGCCCTGGGACTGAAAAATCTTCTCTGCCTCACCGGTGATCATCAGAAGTTCGGCAATCATCCCGGTTCCAAGGGTGTTTTCGACATGGACTCCATCCAGCTTCTCGGCATGGTACGTTCCATGCGTGATGAGAAAAAGTTTCAGTGCGGCGAGGCCATCAAGGGCGCAGAGCCGAAGCTCTTTCTCGGTTGTGCAGCTAATCCCTTTGCCAATCCTTTTGAGTTTCGTGCGCCACGTCTCGGTAAAAAGGTTGCCAACGGCGCTGATTTTGTCCAGACGCAGATCATTTATAATGTTGAAAGGTTTGCCAAATTCATGGAAATGGTTCGTGATCTCGGTATCCATGAAAATGTATATATTCTTGCCGGTGTTACACCGCCTAAATCCGTTGGTATGGCAAGATATATGAAAAAATTTGTTCCCGGTATGGATGTCACAGATGACGTCATTCGGCGTATGCAGGATGCGTCCGATAAACAGGATGAAGGGATCAATATCTGTGTTGATGTCATAAACCAGGTAAAAGAAATCAAAGGAGTTGCCGGTGTTCACATCATGGCTATCGAATGGGAGGAAGCAGTCGCTGAGATAGTCAAGCGGGCGGGACTTTCCGATCGTCCGGTCCTTGATGATGATGTACCGCAAAAGGTTGCTGAGGAAGCTATAGAAGTTGCTGTCCCTGCATCCGATAAAGTTGTTGAAACGGCAGAAGTTACTGTTGGTGCTGATAAACTTCTGGCAGACGCCAAGGCTGAGGCTGAGAAAATCGTAGCCGCAGCCCGTACTGAAGTTGAAAAAATGCGGGCTGAAGCTGTTCCATCAGTAAAAGCCGGCGTAGCCACGGAATATGATGATGCAGGAGAGCATGACATGAACGAAAAAGAACGTCAGATGGCGTTGCAGTCTGTGCAAATGGGACTTGATGCCTTGAGAAAGGCTTTTAATCTGACCGATGACCAGTTTGAAGCCCTGGCGAATTTTGCCCGTGCCGAGGCAGTCCTGAAACGACCTACTGAGACCGCAGTCCCTTCTTCCGCTGCACCTGCAGCGCCGGTCAAGGACGATGCAGCCAGTGTGGAGGCTAAAAAAGCGGCAGAAGCCAAGGCAGCCGATGAAGCCGGAAAAGCAGCTGAGGCAAAATCTGCTGTAGAGGCGGCACTGGCAAAAAAAGCAGAAGAAGCAAAAGTAGCTGAGGATGCCAAAAAGGCTGCAGACGGAAAGGCTGCCGAAGAGGCAGCTGCAGCCAAAAAATCGGCTGAGGCAAAAGTCGCAGCTGAGGCAAAAACGGCAGCTGAAAAAGAAGCGGCAGCAAAAGCAGCAGAAGAGGCCGGTAAGGCTCAGGAGGCTGACAAAAAAGTTGCCGTCAAAATAGCAGCCCCTCCTACCGGCGATCTGGCCGCAGCCGAAATTGCAGCGGAAAAAATCCCCCTTGCTGAACGTGCTACAAAGGTACCGGCTGCTTCATACGCAGTGAAATATACCGGAGAAATCAAACAGACAATTTTGGGCAGTGGTGATACAGCGCTCACAGTTGGTGGCGAGCAGTCCTTGCCATTTTATCTGTTTGAAGGCGCTATGCCCAATAAACCCGTCATTGCCATGGATATTCTCGATGTTGCTCCTGACGAGTGGCCCGAGACATTGACCAGACATTTTGAAGGTGTGCTTGATAATCCTCCGGCATGGGCGAAAAAATGCATTGATGACTATCAGGCCGAAGCCATCTGTCTTTCCCTTGTCAGCACCGATCCTAACGGATTGAACAGGAATGCTGCCGAAGCAGCAAAAGCGGCTGCTGAAGTCATTAACAACATCGACGTTCCCACCATCATCTGGGGTTGCGGTAATGCAGATAAAGATACGGAGACACTTCGTGAAATAACCGCTCTTGTCGGCGACAAAAAAGTCTGCCTGGCACCCTTATCTGATGGAAATTTTCGCTCTCTCGGAGCAACGGCAATGGCATTCCAGCATCCAATGGTTGCCGCATCTCCCATTGATGTGAACCTTGCCAAACAGCTTAATATTCTTCTTGAAAATCTCGGTGTTTCACTCGAGTCAGTTATGATGGATCCGTCTGTCGGGGCGCTTGGATACGGTATTGAATATACCTATTCCGTCATGGAACGTATTCGTATAGCCGCTCTGACCCAGCAGGATGAAAAACTACAGGTGCCGATCATTTGTAATCTTGGTCGTGAAGTGTGGAAAGCAAAAGAATGCCGTATGCCCTCCGATGCATTGATAGGAGATCAGGAACGCCGCGGGATCATGATGGAGGCGATTACAGCTGTATGTATGCTGCTCGCCGGTGGAGAAGTGTTGATCATGAGGCATCCAAAGGCCATTAATCTTACGAAATCTCTTGTCAAAAGTTTGATGGCGTAAGACCGTATTTTAGATAATCTGAGAAGGAGCAAATACAATGTCAAAAATAATCTGTTCAGCCGCTATCCGTGGTGCACATAAAATCGTGGATATGGCTGAGGAAAAATTTGAGGCGGCGTTGCAGAAATATGGTGCTGATCAGGAAATCTCTTTTCCCAATACCGCTTACTTTTTGCCGGTCATTTACAGTATGCTGGGCGCCAAGGTCGAAAAACTTGGTGATATGAAAGATATTTTCCTGGAATGTCGTAAGCTGATGCCTGATCTGGTCACTGATAATGTCTGGCTGCCTTATCTGGCCCCGGCTCTCGACGCTGGTATGGCAACATTCTTTGCCGAGGAGATGTATGAGTCTATTCGTTATTTAGAGCAGCCTGAATACTATACCAAAACAGAAGATCCGACAGATTCCAATTTCTGGCTTGGTGCTGCCGACGATGTTATTTTCCGCAAACGCGGTGTTGAGTTTGTAGACGGCACTGCTCCGGGTTTTGCCGCTATCATGGGCTCTCCGGCAGACAAGGATGTGGCCAGTAGAATTGCCCTGGAACTGCAGGAAAAAAATCTTTACATTTTCATGCATGACCAGTCAAACGGAATAAATATGCCGCAGCAGCTGGTAAACAATAATGTCCAGCTAGGCTGGAATACCCGTCTCGTTCCTTTTGGCGACAGTTACACCACTGCTGTTTTTGCCATTGGTTTTGCCTGCCGTGTTGCCATGGCTTTCGGCGGCATTAAGCCCGGAGATTATAAAGGCAATTTAATTTATAACAAAGACAGGACCTTTGCCTTTGTCATGGCTTTTGGTCCGGTCAGTGACGAGTGGTACGCCAATGCAGCCGGTGCCATCAACTGGGGCTTCCCCACTATTTCCGATTACGATATACCCGAGGTTCTGCCCACCGGTATCTGTACCTATGAACATGTTGTCAGCAATGTACCCCATGATGAAATCGTCCAGAAAGCCATCGAGGTACGCGGACTGAAGGTCAATATTGCTAAAATTGATATCCCCATGTCTTTTGGTCCGGCCTTTGAAGGTGAGAGGATCAGAAAGGATGATCTGTACATGGAATGCGGCGGTGGTCGGACCAGTGGTGTTGAGGTTCTCGTCTCCAAGGATATGAATGAGATTACCGATGGCGAGGTCATTCTTGAGGGCAAGGATATTTCAGATATCAGCCAGGGTGAGAATCTGCCCCTGGCTATCCTTGTAGAAGTTGCAGGTCGTGAGATGCAGTCGGATTTCGAGCCCATTCTGGAGCGTCAGTTCCACCACCTGATTAACTATGTGCAAGGTATCATGCATATCGGCCAGCGGAATATCATGTGGGTTCGTATTGGTAAGGCTGCCGTTGAAAAAGGATTTTCCTTCAAACATATCGGCAAGGTGCTGCACGGCAAGCTGCACCAGGAATTCGGTGCAATCCTTGATAAAGTTCAGGTGAAGATATACACCATTCAGGAAAAGGTTGAGGAGGTTAAGGAACTTGCCAAAGGTGTTTATGAGGAACGTGATAAACGTCTTGGCAGCATGACGGATGAGACCGAGGAGGTCTTCTACTCATGCACCCTGTGCCAGTCTTTTGCTCCAAGCCATGTCTGTGTTATCACCCCTGAAAGGGTCGGCATGTGCGGTGCATACAACTGGCTTGACGGCAAGGCTTCTTACCAGATAAATCCCACCGGCCCGAATCAGCCCATTGAAAAAGGCGAGTGTGTCGACGCTGAACTTGGCGCTTTTGCCGGCATCAATGATTTTGTTAATCAGGCTTCCCGCGGTGCGGTACCTGAGGTCAGCTGTTATTCCCTGATGAATAATCCAATGACAGCCTGTGGTTGTTTTGAGGCCATTGCCGCCATGTTGCCCCAGTGTAATGGTATTATGGTTGTGAACCGTGACTATATGGGGATGACCCCCAGTGGTATGAAATTTACATCACTTGCCGGTATGGCAGGCGGTGGCGCGCAGACTCCCGGTTTCATGGGTGTCAGCAAGCATTATCTGACCAGCGCCAAGCTCTTTATGGCTGAAGGCGGTCTGGAAAGGGTTGTCTGGCTGCCTAAAATGTTGAAGGAAGAACTCAAAGACAAACTTATTGCACGCTGTGAGGCAATTGGTATGCCCGAGCTCTTCGATATGATTGCCGATGAGGAAGTGGGCACCTCTGAAGAGGAGGTTCTTGCATTCTTGAAAGAGAAAGGACATCCCGCCCTGGAAATGGAAACTGCAATGTAGCCATAGGGCTATTGAAATTTTTTATATATGCTTATTAATAGGAGATAAATAATGGCTCTTACCGGGATACAAATCCTTAAAATGCTCCCCAAGAAGAATTGCGGGGAGTGCGCGATTCCCACCTGCCTCGCCTTTGCCATGAAAGTTGCGGCCGGTCAGGCTGAGATTGAAAAATGTCCTTACGTCACAGATGAGACCAAGGCAACTATCAGTGAAGCATCTGCCCCGCCAATCAGAACCATTAAATTCGGTTCCGGTGATTCCGCTTTTACAACCGGCGGTGAGACGTGCCTTTTTCGTCATGAGAAACGATTTGAGAATCCCACGGGTATCGCTGTACTTGTCACAACTGCCATGTCCGATGCCGATGTTGATGGTCGAATTGAGCGGTTCAATTCTCTGAGTTATGAGCGTGTCGGTGTCATAATGCAGGCTGATCTCATTGCCGTGAAAGACGCTGACGGTGACCAGGGGAAATTTACCGCCCTTGTGCGGAAAGTGATCGATGGATCTGCAAGAGCCAGTCTCATTCTCATGAGTGACAAGGCTGTTAATCTTGCTGCAGGCGCTAAAATATGTGGTGATCGCACTCCGCTTCTCTATGGGGCAACTGCCGATAATGCAGCAGAGATGGCAGTAATGGCCAAAGAGGCGGGATGTCCATTGGGACTCCGTGGTTCAAATCTTGACGGTACTGTTGAGCTTTCCGAGAAACTCCAGGCGGAAGGATTGAAAGATCTGGTGATTGACAGTGGTGCACGTACTTTAAGGGCCTGCCTTGAGGATAATGTGGTTAGCCGCCGTGCTGCAATTAAATCCAAGTTTAAACCACTTGGTTTTCCCATCATTTCCTTTCCCTGTGAAATGACAGATGATCCGATGATGGAGGCAATGATTTCATCCGTGCTTATTGCTAAATATGCCGGAATTGTTGTTCTTTCTGATTTGCAGGGCGACATTCTCTTCCCACTTCTCCTTGAGCAGCTCAACATCTTCACCGATCCCCAGCGGCCCATGGTGGTTCAGGAGGATGTGTATAATATTAATGGTCCGGATGAGAATTCACCGATGCTTATCACCTGTAATTTCTCACTTACCTATTTTATTGTTTCCGGTGAGATTGAGGGCAGTAAGGTCCCTTCATGGTTGCTGATAAAAGATACGGAGGGACTTTCAGTTCTTACAGCGTGGGCGGCCGGAAAATTTGGCGCCGACCTGATTGCCCAATTTATTAATAAATCGGGAATCCTCGATAAGGTTAAGCATCGTGACCTTATTATTCCCGGTTATCTTGCCAGCCTTAAAGGTGAGCTTGAAGAGGAACTGCCGGGCTGGACTATTATTATCGGTCCCCGGGAAGCTGGTCATCTGCCCGCATTCCTGAAAGAGTGGAAGCCGGCTGCATAGCTCCATTATTGAGAATTTGAAACGTATCAGCCTTTGGCTGAATAGTTAGCAACTGACTTGTTAATTTGTCAAATGATGACAGCTGAGTAATCGGTTGATCAGATTGGTGCAGGACGAATAAAAGCAAGACAAGCAAGAACAACAGGACGATCAGACCAGCTTTATGTCGACAATAAATATTGAAATAAACGGCATGGAAATTGTCGCCGAATCCGGCTTGACAATCCTTGAAGTCGCCGGACGGGCAGATATAGCAATACCAACTCTCTGTTCGACAAACGGCAAGAATAGTGAAGCTCCGTGCGGCATGTGTGTCGTGGAAATCGAGGGCATTGACGAGCCTGTTCGCTCCTGCGTTGCATTGGCTAAGGACGGCATGAAGGTGCAGACCGACACAGCCGCCCTCAGAAAACATCGTCAGGACAGGCTGGCCATTATTTCGTCCAGCCATTTCGGCGACTGTACGGCGCCATGTAATTTCACCTGTCCCGGACAGATCAATGTCCAGGGATATATTGCTCACGTGAGTAAGGGTGAATATGAAGAAGCCATGCGGCTTGTCATGGAGCGTAATCCACTACCTTTTTCCGTCGGACGTGTCTGTCCTCGTTTCTGTGAAACCCGCTGCCGCCGTATTCTTGTTGATGAACCTGTTTCAATAAACCATTTGAAGCGTTTTGTTGCTGATTGGTGCATGACCCACAATATCGACCTGAAAATTCCCCGCGATAAACCGACAGGTAAGCGGGTTGCCGTCATAGGTGGTGGCCCAACCGGTTTGACAGCAGCATTTTATCTTATCCGCAAGGGACATGATGTAACCGTTTACGAAGCCAACCCGAAACTCGGAGGTATGCTTCGTTACGGCATTCCTGAATATAAGATTCCCCGTGATGTGCTTGATTATGAAATGAACATGATTCTGCGTATGGGCATTTCAGTCAAGCTCAGCCAGAAATGGGGCGTTGATTTTACCATTCAGGATTTAAAAGATCATGGGTATGCAGCCGTCATGATCGCCACCGGTGCCGGTATAGATAAACCTCTTGAAATTCCCGGTGGGAGATTGCCACAGGTTCTTTCTGCGGCAAATTTTCTCAAGGATGTTGCCGTAGGCAGAAAGAAAGACTATGGACGTCGTGCTGCGGTCATCGGCGGCAATAATATTGCCATGGAAGTTGCCCGTTGTCTGTTGCGCCGGAACGTTGCTGAAGTAACGGTTATTTATCCCCGTTCACAGGAAGAGATGCCGGCCAATCAGCGTATTATCAGAGAGGCTGAAAGGGAAGGAGTGCAGTTTCTCCTCATGGCTTCTCCAGTACAGATATGCGAGTCGGAAAACAGCGATGTATGTCAGCCTGGTGATGGAGGACTTACCGTTGAGTTGATAAGGATGAAACTTGGTGAGCCCGACGCAAAAGGGGCCAGGTATCCCGAGGCTATCCCCGGCACAAGCAATATCCTTCATGTTGACACTCTTGTTTCCTCACTCGGACAGATGGCGTGCGATGACGGTTTTAAGGGTGGTAAGCTTGAAGAGGCCATTGAGGTTTCGGACAAAAATACCATTATTGCCTCACCTCGTGATTTTACCACATCGGTACCCGGTGTATTTGCCGCTGGAGATGCGGTGAACGGTACCCGCACGGTAATTCAGTCCGTTGTTGCGGCAAGAAGGGCAGCGGAAAATATTCATGCTCACATTATGGATGTGCGCAAAGCCCCGGCTGATGATCGTTTTAATTTTACCCGCGGCAAGTCTTTTGATCAAGTCGATCTTTCTAATTTCGACGGTGTTAATATCAAACTGCGGGAAAAAATGCCGACAAGGCCTCCTGAGATATGCAGGCATGACTTTGATGAGGTAAAGCTCGGTTTTAATGAACAGATGGCCAAAAAGGAAGCTGATAGATGCCTTTCCTGCGGTTGCAGGGCTTTTGATACCTGTGATCTCAAACGGCTGGATATTGATTATAAGGTAAATATCAATAAAACCGGCATGGGGATAAAGCCGGTATATGCAAAAGATGATTCTCATCCTGTCATCAGCGTTGATCTTAACAAATGTATTTTCTGCCAGACCTGCGCCAACAGCTGTGAATACAATGCTTTGGAGGTGACAGCTGGAGAGATTGATGAAAACGGTGTTGGCCGGTCCTTAAAGCTTGTCTTTAAAGACAATTGTGTCAATTGCGGAAAATGTGCGGAAAGCTGTACAACCGGGGCCCTGGTTAAAAAAGCATCCCTCGTGCCCATTGTCCATGAGGAAGTGAAAGAAGTTCGAACAACCTGCCCATATTGTGGTGCAGGCTGTCAGCTGGTTCTCAAGGTGAAGGGTAATACGATCATGGAGATTACCGGAGACCCGGATTTAGCGCCTAATTATGGTGCCCTCTGCGTCAAAGGCCGTTTCGCCCATGAGTTTGTTCGTGACAAATCCAGGCTGAAAAAACCCCTTGTCAGACGCAACGGCCATTTAGTGGAAACAAGCTGGGATGATGCTTTTGAGATTGTGGCCCGCAATTTTTTTGATATAAAGGCCATGTATGGCCCGGACTCAATCGCTGGTTTTTCCTGCGCCAGGGCGACCAATGAAGAAAATTATCTCATGCAGAAGTTTATGCGCACGGTGATCGGTACAAATAATATCGATCACTGCGCACGACTCTGACACGCTCCCACGGTGGCCAGTTTGGCCCTCACGTTCGGCAGCGGCGCAATGACAAACTCCATTGAAGACGCTAAGAATACCGATCTCTTTCTCATGATCGGCAGTAATCCTGATACCAGCCATCCCACTATCGGTTTGCGTATTCATCAGGCCCTTGACAGGGGAGCGAAGCTGGTCGTGGTTGATCCCCGCAGGACACGTCTGGCCGACCGGGCCGACCAGTGGCTGCGTATCAATCCGGGCACTGATGTTGCCCTGCTTAACTCCTTTATGAAGGTCATCATTGAAGAAGATCTGCTGGACAGGAAGTTTGTCGAGGAGAGAACAGAAGACTTTGATGAACTGGAACGGCTGGTTAAAAAGTATCCGCCTGAAATGGTGGAGAAAATCTGCGGCATTCCGGCCCAACAGATTCGTACGGTTGCCCGTATGTTTGCAGCACCTGGACGACACGCCATTTACCATGGAATGGGTATTACCCATTATGTGACAGGTACGGACCGGGTAAAAAGCATTGCTAACCTGGCCATGTTGTGCGGCAAGGTCGGCGTGGCAGGAGGTGGCTGTAATCCTCTGCGCGGTCAGAACAACGTGCAGGGCGCCTGTGATATGGGCGCTCTTTTTAATACGCTGCCCGGTTATGGCGGATTGGGTGACGAAGATCTGTTTAATAAATACGAGAAACTGTGGCAGGTCAAGCTGCCCAGGCGGCCCGGGAAACCTGCCACCGAGGTGTGGGACAATATTATGAATGGTAATATTCGTTCCCTCTATATTTTTGGTGAGGATCCTGCCGTAGCTGATGCCAATATTTCCCATGTTCAGGGAGCCCTGGAGAAATGTGATTTTCTAGTGGTTCAGGATATTTTTCTTACCAAAACGGCGGAGATGGCTGATGTTGTTCTGCCTGCTGCCTGTTATGCTGAAAAAGACGGGACATTTTCCTGTACCGAGCGCCGTGTTCAGCGGGTACGAAAGGCTGTAGATCCGCCCGGTGAAGCAAGACCTGATTGGAAGATATTCTGCGATCTTGCCAAGAAGATGGGCTATGACATGAAATGTAATTCCCCGGCTGAAATTTTTGAGGAGATTCGCACTCTTCTTCCTCAATATAGGGGCATCACCTATGACCGGCTTGAAAAGGTCGGTTTGCAGTGGCCGGTTCCCACTGAGGACCATCCGGGGACGCCTGTACTGCATACGGAAAAATTTACCCGGGGCAGGGGGCTTTTTATTCCCGAAGACTATATACCCCCTGTTGAGCTGGCTGATGATGAGTATCCCATGCAGTTTACCACGGGAAGGGATCTGGCCCGCTATAATTTCAGCAGCATGACTGGTAAAACATCCCAGATTAATAATATCAGCCCTGAATGTTTTGCTGAAATACATCCTGAAGACGCTGAGCGCTTCGGTATTGAAGAAAAAAACAAGGTGAAACTGACCTCGCGGCGCGGTTCCGTTGTTCTGCGTGTCAAAATAACCGACCGCACCCAGCCGGGTACTGTTTTTACCACATATAACCATATTGAGTCGCTTGTGAACCTCCTGACGTTGGATGCCCTTGATCGTCTGTCCAGGACCCCTGAATACAAGCTATGCGCTATTAAGGTAGAGGTTGTTGACTGATATAAATGTGATTACCGAATGACAAGTTAGTTCTTTGACCAATAAATCAAGAGGTTACGAAGCCCGGCCAAATTGGCTGAAGATTAGTGGTAATCACAAATATAAATGTCGGATTCTTTGAATTTTAATCAGCTAATCCGCAATAATAAATCCGAAATCGTAAACGGAGTGAAGCATGGGTCACACAGATAAAAATAAATCCGGAGCAGTAATGGTTGTCGGCGGCGGTGTTGCCGGCATTCAGGCTGCTCTCGATTTAACCGAGCTTGGCTATTATGTCTATCTGGTTGAGAAATCAGCTTCTGTCGGCGGCGCCATGGCGCAGCTTGATAAGACATTTCCAACCAATGACTGTTCTCTTTGAATTTTAGCGCCGAAGCTCGTTGAGGCCGGTCGGTCTCCAAATATTGAAATTTTAAGCAACACCGATTTTCTCGCACTTGATGGCAAACCTGGCGCATTCAAGGCCAAGGTACGCCTGAACCCACGTTATATTGATGCCGACAAGTGTACAGCATGCGGACTCTGTACCCAGTATTGTCCCCGCCATATGGTGGATGACTATAATGAGGGGCTGGCAATTACCCGCCCCATTCATATTGATTATCCCCAGGCAGTGCCGGCGACTTATTTTATTGATCCCAGCGCCTGTCTGTACTTAAAGCATAATACCTGCCAGATCTGTGTACCCGTATGCCGCAGTAATGCCATTGATTTCAGCCAGAAACCTGTTGAGCGCGAACTGCATGTCGGTGCTGTTATCATGTCTCCCGGATTTGGCAAGGTGCCTGACGAGGCTTTGACGAAATATAGTTACGGAAAACATCCGGACGTTGTCACCAGCCTTGAGTTTGAAAGGCTGCTCAATCCCTCCGGACCTTTTGAGGGTGAGGTTCGTTGTCTTTCCGACAAGCGTCATCCTAAAAAGATTGCCTTTATCCAGTGTGTTGGTTCCCGTGACATCGGATGCGACAACGGTTACTGCTCATCCGTATGCTGTATGTATGCCATCAAGGAAGCCATGGTGGCAAAAGAGCATGATCCGGAATGTGAGATATCCATATTTTACATGGATATGCGCACCCAGGGTAAGAACTTTGATGCCGCCCGTATTCGTGCTGAAGAACAATTCGGCATTAAATTTATCCGGGCTAAGGTTGCCGATGTTATGCCCTGGGGTAAGCAGCTCAAATTGACCTACTCCACTCTTGAGGAAAGTCACCATTTTGAACCTTTTGATATGGTTGTCCTTTCAGTGGGGCTTGATTCGCCGAAAAGTGCCAAAAATCTTGCCCGTATCGCTGGTTTTGAATTGAATAAATATGATTTTTGCAAAACCGACACCTTTTCTCCGCTTGCCACGAGTAAAGAGGGTATTTTTGTCGCTGGAGCATTCCAGGGTCCAAAGGATATTCCCGAGAGTGTCACCCAGGCAAGCGCTGCTGCCGGGATTGCTGCTGCCCTTATTAAGAAACAGCGTGGTGCGGGCATCGTGCATAAATCCTATCCTGATGAGCAGTCCGTAGGCCCAGATGATGAGGTTCGCATCGGTGTATGGGTATGCCATTGCGGTATCAATATTTCAGGTACCGTTGATGTGCCCGGAGTTGTTGATTCCGTGGCTGACATGGATAATGTTGTTTATTTCAGCGACAGCCTCTACAGTTGTTCCCAGGATGCCCAGGAAGTCATCAAGGAAAAGATCAAGGAGCACAGGTTGAATCGTGTTGTCATGGCTGCCTGCTCACCCAGGACCCATGAGCCGCTCTTCCAGGAGACCTTGAAAGACGCAGGACTTAATCGTTCTCTCTTTGAGATGGTAAATATTCGTGACCAATGTTCCTGGGTCCATGCAAATGAGCCCGATGCGGCCACTGCCAAGTCCAAGGATCTTGTCCGCATGGGTGTTGCCAAGGCCTGTCATATTCAGCCACTTGCCGAACAAACTGTTCCTGTAATTTCCCAGGCACTTATTATAGGTGGCGGCGTTGCAGGGCTTACTGCTGCGGAAAGTCTGGCCAATCAGGGCTACCAGTGTTTCCTGGTGGAGAAGAATGACAAGCTTGGCGGTCATGTTGCTTTAATGCAAAACACCTTACAAGGTGAAAACACGGTAACGATGCTTGCAGATCTGGTGAAGCGGGTTGAGAAGCATGACAAAATAGAAGTATTGACCAACAGTCGGCTTGCTTCTGTCAGTGGTTTTGTCGGTAATTTCTCTTCGGTAGTCAGTACACAGAAAGGGAAAAAGGAAACCGAGCAGACCATTGATCATGGCGTCATCATCATCGCTACAGGTGGCCGTGAGCATCGTCCGGATAAATACATGCTGGGCAAGGTGAAAAAAGTCGTCACCCAGCAGGACCTCGAGATCAGGCTCGCCGGTAAATCAAAAGATCGAGCTCCCGGTTCGGTCGTCATGATACAATGTGCCGGATCCCGCGGAGACGACCTTAATTACTGCAGTAAGGTCTGCTGTAATACGGCTGTTAAGAATGCACTTAAAATCAAAGAGATAAATCCAACATCTCAAGTAATAGTTTTGTATCGCGACATGCGTACTTATGGCTATGCCGAAGATGCCTATCGTGAGGCCAGGGAGAAAGGTGTCGTCTTTATTCCCTATGAAGTCGACCGGAAACCCGAGGTTGTTAAAAAAGGCAATAAGACCCATGTTTCATTCTTTGATCAGATTCTCAGGGAAGATGTCACCATTGATCCTGACCTGATAGTTTTGAGTGTCGGCATTGTTCCTGAAGATACGCAGGAGCTGAGCAAGTTACTGAAACTGACAATCAATGAGGACAAGTTTTATCTTGAGGCCCATGTGAAATTACGGCCGGTAGAACTTGCCGTGGATGGCGTTTATGTCTGCGGTCTGGCCCATTCACCCAAACCCCTTGACGAAATTATCGTGCAGGCCCAGGCTGCAGCGGCCAAGGCGGCAATTCCGCTGGTCAAGGGATATGTAACGGTTGCTCCGATTGTCTCAAGCATTGACAAGGAGCTGTGTATCGGCTGTGGAATTTGCGCCAGCCTCTGTCCTTACCAGGCCATTCAGATACTTAAAGATGGGAAGAAGAAAAAAGCCGAGACCCTTGCTGCGTCCTGCAAGGGTTGTGGAATCTGTGCATCTCGCTGTCCCACTTTTGCCATATCCATGGCCGGCTTTACCGCTGAACAGATCGAAGCCCAGATTAAGGCTTTTGGTAAAATGTAAAACATAATATTTTAGTTAGGTGTGTAAATATGAGTCAGGAAGATTATAGCCCTAAAATTCTGGGGTTTCTCTGTAACTGGTGTTGTTATGCCGCAGCTGATGCGGCAGGTGTTTCCCGTTACCAGTATCCGCCCAACCTTCGTACCATTCGGGTCATGTGCACGGGACGTATCGACCCCTCCTTTATCCTGCGCGGCTTTGCTGAAGGGGCTGACGGCATTTTTACAGGTGGCTGACAACTCGGTGAATGCCATTACCAGTTTGGTAATTACGATGCAATGGGCGTTGATGCACTTGTCAGTAAAGTTCTCGGAGAGATCGGTATCAATCCTGAACGTTATAACCTTAAGTGGGCCTCAGCCGCTGAAGCTCCCCGTTTTGTGAAGCTTATTACTAATTTTACCGCCAAGGTTAAAGAATTAGGTCCGCTTGGCCAGTCGGAAGGTATTGACCCCGATGAGGTGAAGAGCAGGATTAATAAAGCACTTGAATTGGTCAATAGTAAAAAGTTACGCATGTCATTTGGTGCTACAACCAAAAAACTGCGCAAGGATAATGATTACAGTGAGGCGCATCTGAAAGAGCTTTTTGACGGCAAGCTGAATAAGGCCATTGCTGCAGGTTTATAATAATAAGTGCCTAAAGTGAGCTAAAGTTTGAAGTGACTAAAGTTTGGTGGTTGCTGTTATGAAAACTACAATAATTTTAGTCACTTTCTTTTATGTGATTACCATCGAAATTCAGCCATTCATCAGTGCAGTGCTGTAGGAGCGGCTTTAGCCGCGAAAAGGGCTGGCAAGGAGATGGAACTGCTTGCTTGCCAACCCAGAAAATTCGCGGATAAATCCGCTCCCACCCTCATTCTTCGCCAGTTATTTGCGCAGGAGGCTGAAAATTAGTGGTAATCATTTTCTTTTATGAAACTGGGTATCGACACTGGGAGTGTAATTAGGAGAGGAGTGTAATTAAATTGTAATTAGGGTCAGAGTAAAATTAACTGAGGAACCGGTAAAAAATAAGCTTAATTTTACTCTGACTCCAATTATTTGTTTGCCAATTATTTGACCCCAATTATTGTGTCGGTCCTTTTTGTGTAACTCCCTTTCTCGTAGATCACTCGGCTTATGACGCTTACGCACTTCAGATTGAGAGTGCCGGAAAAAGACTTTTCTACAGCGGTGATTTTCGTTCCCATGGCCGCAAGGCGACATTGTTTGAACGTCTGACAGGAAATCCGCCGCAAAACATAGATACGCTGCTTTTAGAAGGATCTTCACTTGGGCGTATCACAGATTCTCAGCAATTCCCCACGGAAAAGGAAATAGAAAACCAGTTTGTAGATCTCTTTTTCAGCACAGAAGGTTTGGCGCTAATCCACACATCAGGCCAGAATATTGACCGTATCGTTTCAATTTTCAGGGCTTCCAAAAGAACTGGAAGAAAGATGATTATCGATCTCTATACAGCAGCCATTTTGGAGGCGACAGGCAATGTTAATCTCCCCCAGTCCGATTGGTCAGATGTTGCTTTGTACGTACCCCAAGCCCAACGTGTACAGATTAAAAATAATGCTTGGTTCGATTTGCTGCAACGCCACTCTGCAAATCGTATATTTATTGAAGATCTTCAACAGATATCCCAAAAAACGACCTTGCTTTTCCGCCCTTTGCACCGATTTGACCTTGAGCGAGGAGATTGCCTTTCCGGGGCGATCTACATCTACTCGCAATGGGAAGGTTACTGGGAACAGGGTGCTTACGATATGGTCAAAGACTGGCTTGTGCGGAATTCCATTCCAAAACATAACATTCATACCTCGGGGCACGCCAGTCCCGGGCGAGCTTAAAAAGCTGGTATCAGCGATTAACCCGCGCAACGTAGTCCCGATTCACAGTTTTTTCCCAGAGAAATATCCTGAGCTGTTCCCCCATGTGGAGGCTCATAATGATGGCGAATGGTGGGAGGTATAAATGAGAGCACTGTCTCAAACTTTTATGAATGACCTGTTGAACTCGGGTGGCTTGCTGCATCCTATACTCGAACGAGTAAAGCAGGACCATACACTCATGCTTTCAATTCGAAGGGACTACATCAATATCTATTACCGGGGCGGCAACATACTGAGAGTTAATGAACAACGCAATGGCTCCTACAGTGCATTCTTCGATAGTGAATACAATAAATCTGGAGTACCAAGCCCGGCCTTGCCTGGTACCATTGGAAACCAAGATTTGGCAAAGGCATGGGTGGACTCATTTCAGGTACTTAAGGGAGTTATGGATTTTTATTTCTCCGAAAACAGCAAATCAGAACGGGAGTTTCAACAATTAATTGCAAGGGAGAATAACTTTTCGACCATCGCCAATCAAAGCGAATATTTTATTTCAGACATTGAGTTTGCTGATACAGCTATTGGAGCTCGATTTGATATCCTGGCTTTACGCTGGCTCGTATCACAGAGAAAGAGTACCAGTATTTGCAAACCCGCATTGATTGAAATGAAATATGGAGATGGAGCCTTAAGTGGCAATGCTGGAATGCTCAAGCATTTACAGGACATTAATGCACTAATCTCAGATAGCAATAAATATAGGGCTTTGCTGGATACGATGGAGATTCAGTTCAACCAACTGGATGAACTTGGGTTGTTAAATTTTAACCGGGTTGCTAACTGGATAAAGATCAAGTTGGATGCCAATGAAAGGCCTGAGGTAATCTTTATATTGGCTAATCATAACCCTCGCAGCTCTAAGCTGAGTACAATATTGAATGACACCAAAATTGATGAATATGATTATTCACCAAACTTTGATATAAAGTTTTATGTATCTAGTTTTGCGGGCTACGCATTACATGCAGACTGCATGGTGACATTGTCTCAATTCCGTGAATTATTGAAAAATAAGAATGCCGAACAAGCGCATTAACTCAGACGGGAAGAACGCTTGCGGCTTAGCGGACTAGTTCGGTGGCCCGCTGGTTATGCGAAACGTTAGAATTTTTCAAAGGATAATATAGTGCAAGAAGAAAACAAAATTGCATTGCTCATAGATTGTGACAATGTGAGTCATAAATCAATAGAAGGTGTGATCGAAGAACTATCAAAATATGGAAAAGTAAATATACGCCATGCTTATGGCAACTGGAAGAATGAAAGCCTTAAGGGCTGGGAAGAAAAACTTCATCCACATGCAATAAAACCAATACAACAATTTGCTTACACTCAAGGCAAAAATGCCACAGATGCAGCGATGATTATCGACGCAATGGACATTTTGTATTCCCAAAATCTCGATGCCTTTGCCCTAATGACCAGCGATAGTGATTTTACCCCATTAGCAATGAGAATATTGTCAAATGGAATCACGGTTTATGGTTTTGGGGAGAAAAAAACGCCAATGCCGTTTGTTAAAGCCTGCTCTCAGTTTATTTATACAGAAAATCTTGAATTCGAAGAAGAGGAAGAACAAATACCGAATCAAGATAATTCAAAAAAATCAAGAAATGAATTAAGGCAAGATACAGGACTGGTTAAATTACTAAGGACTGCCGTAGAGCAAGTAGCTGGCGAAGACGGGTGGTCGCACCTTGGTAGAGTCGGGCAATATATTTCTAACAAAACATCATTTTCACCAGTAAATTACGGCTATAAAAAGTTGGGAGACCTTGTAATTAGCATGTAATTAGGGTCAGAGTAAAATTAACTGAGGTGCCGGTGAAAAATAAGCTTAATTTTACTCTGACCCTAATCAATTTGACCCTAATCAATTAGACCCCAATCAATCAATTATGACCCCAATCAATCAATTATGACCCCAATCAATTATTAATTTAATGTGGTGCAGGCACCTGGTATATCTAATCGTGGACGGCGTGGCATAATATGCATTTATGCAGGGGTTTCATTGATATGTCAATATTTTTTTGCACACTAAACAACAACGTCCCCTAATACACGTATGTCAGAGCCAGGCAACGATTATGAGTCAAGATACGAATGAACCTATTTACAGAGAATTGGCAAGTCAATATGACAAGGAAGTCAAAGCGTATTGCAGCTACGGGCATGAAGTGATTTTTGGAATGAGTTTCGAGTTTGTCAACGCGGAAGAAAAGTTGCTTGATATAGGCATAGGTACAGGTTTGGCCTCAATACACTTTTCCGAAGTTGGATTGAAAGTTTACGGATTGGATGACTCACAGGAAATGTTGGCTGCTTGCCAATCGAAATCATTCACTGAAGCATTGATAAGATGTGATATATCCCGAGAGCCTATACCATATGAAAACCTATATTTTAACCATGTTG
>DAOUUW010000139.1 GCA_030667965.1 Deltaproteobacteria bacterium | reverse complement strand
TGCACGAAATTATCAAGGTTCACTCCGTTGAAGCCGGCAGGGTTGTCAAGGAAGATGGAAAGGATAATGACCTGCTTACCCGTCTTGGTGGAAATCCTGCGGTCCCTTTTTCCGGTGCTGAACTGGAAGCCATGCTCGGTACTGGTGAGGAATTTACCGGCCGTGCTGCTGAGCAGACGGATGAATTTCTCACCGAAGTTGTTGAGCCACGTTTGGCCATGTATCAAGATTTAGTTGGTGATCTGGACAGTGAACTGAAGGTGTGATTTTTTGGAGACCAAAAAGCTGTATCTACGCATTGATCCCACTCAAATTCATTATTTGAAATTTCTTCTTGAGGGATATGACGGCATGGCCATCCTGTCTACGGTAGATGTCCGGCAAGGGTTGGTTTTGTTGCGCTTTCCAGAGGAATCGATGCTTTTTCTTTTTGGCTTTCTTGCCGATGTATCTGAAAAAATCAGGCCAAAACATTTTGGAGAATAATTCTTTCATTTTCTCTTTAACATATTGAATTATCGTTTTTATGTCGTTAAATAAATTGTTGTATATTGAGACCTTCGGTTGTCAGATGAATGACCGTGATTCGGAAATCATGGGACAGCTGCTGAAGCAGGTTTCCTTCGAGGCCACCGATGATATGAATGCCGCGGATGCTATCATTGTAAATACCTGCAGTATTCGTGGAAAAGCGGAACAGAAGGCGTACAGTCTTCTTGGAGCCCTGCGTAAAAAAAAGAAGGAAAATCCCAATCTGATCATTGCCGCCACCGGATGCGTCGCACAGCAGGAAGGAAAAACCATGTTGTCTCGCATGCCCCATGTTGATCTGGTTATAGGGCCAAAGCATATTTACCAATTGCCCGCACTTTTTGAGAGAGCAGCGAAGCAGAAAAAGGGCATCGTGGCAATTGATGATGCCTCCCCTTTTCGTATCCCCCTTTTTCTCCCCTCTTTGGAGACCGGTCTGCCCCATAAGCGTTTTGTCACCATTATGCAGGGATGTAATAACTTCTGCACCTACTGCATCGTGCCCTTTACCCGGGGGCGGGAGATCAGCAGGGAAACCGGTGATATTCTTTGTGAAGTATCCCATCTTGTTGCCGGCGGGGTGAAGGAAATCACCCTGCTCGGTCAGAATGTCAACTCGTATGGCAACGACCAGCCCAAAGAAACGCGGACAAATTTTGCCTCCCTGCTTCGCCGGGTCGCGGCAATTAAAGGTTTGGAGAGACTACGTTTTACAACCTCCAATCCCAAAGATCTTTCCGATGAGCTGATGTGCTGTTTTGCCGAGCTGGATGTGCTCTGCCCCCATTTCCATCTTCCGGTGCAATCAGGCGCCAATGCGGTTCTCAAACGTATGAACCGTAAATATTCCATTGAGTCTTATCTGGAAAAGGTTGAAAAACTGCGAGGTTATTGTCCTGAAATTGTCCTGACAACCGATATCATTGTTGGTTTTCCCGGTGAGTCGGAAGATGATTTTGCTGCAACTATGGGTCTCATTGAAAAAGTTCGGTATCACGGGGCGTTTTCCTTTAAATATTCCAGCAGGCCACCTGCTAAATCCTGTGATTTTGACGAGATCGTCAGCGAGGAGGATAAATCGAGACGGCTGGCCCTGCTGCAGTGTCGTCAGAAGGAGATTACCCTGGAACGTCATAAGGAATTTATTGGTCAGGATGTTGAACTCATGGTGGAAGGACAAAGTAAAGCGGCACACGGCCAATGGGCCGGCCGCAGCGACACAAACCATATTGTTAATTTTCATTGTCAGGAAACACTTGTTCCCGGCCAGATTGTCCGGGTCATTATAACGGAAGCCTGTTTTAATTCATTACGGAGCACATTGGTGAAATTATGATAGATCTGCATACCCATAGTTTTTTTTCCGACGGAGAACTTGTTCCTGCCGAGCATCTGCGTCGGGTTGAGGTTCTCGGCTACCAGGCCGTTGGGCTGACCGACCATGCCGATTCGTCAAATATTGATTTTATTCTGCCGCGAATATTAAAGGCGGCAGAGGATTTGAACCGCTTTTCCGAGACCCGTCTACTGGCCGGGGTCGAGTTGACACATGTGCCGCTCCAGCTCATGGATGAGTTGACTCGCTATGCAAGAAAACTGGGGGCAAAGGTTGTGGTTGCACACGGTGAGACGGTGGTGGAGCCGGTTAAACCTGGAACCAACAGAGCCGCCCTTGAGGCTGGGGTTGACGTGTTGGCTCATCCCGGTTTTATCAGCGAAGAAGATGCCCGTCTTGCCGCAGAAAAAGGAATTTTTCTTGAATTGTCCGGTCGCAAGGGCCATTCTCTTACCAATGGTCACGTGGCGAAAGTTGCCCTGCAATGCGGAGCAAAACTTGCCGTAAATGGCGATGCCCATGGACCTGGGGATTTCTTGACCGCTGATATGGCCCGAATCGTTGCTCTGGGGGCGGGTTTAAGCCTTGAACAATATGAAAAGATTCGGAAAGATATGGCTGATTTTGTTGCAGGAATTGACTGAAGGGACCCTGACTAGAGACAGCAGTATTTCTTGATTTCGGCAAATTTCTGCGGCCCTATTCCCTTCACATCAAGAAGTTCGGTAAGATCATGAAAGCCATTTCTGGAGGTGCGTAGCAAGACAATTTTTTCCGCCAGTTGGGGCCCGATGCCGGGGATTGTTTCAAGCAGTTGTTTTTCCGCCCTGTTTATTTCTATGGGCAGAAAGAGAAAAGGCCTCATTTTGGCAGAAAATTCAGCATATGTCCTATTGTTGAATGCCGCTACGTGCTCCGGCACGGTGCTGTCTGGTTTGGCGGAGATCAAATAAGAAAAAAGCCCGATGAAAAGTCCGGCAGCCAGCATAACAGGAATACGATAATCCCTGCCGGCTGCCGGAAGAAGTTTACTTGGATTTTTTGTGCTCATCTTTCATCAGTTTGTAGCTGATACTGTCAACAAGTGCCTGCCAGCTTGCCTCAAGAATGTCATGGGAAACACCCACCGTGCCCCATTCAGACTCATTGTCCTTTGATTCAATAAGCACCCTGACCCGCGCCCCGGTACCATGTTCACTTGCCAGCACACGGACGCGGTAATCCATGAGAATCATGTCCGCCAGGGCCGGATAAAAATGCACCAATGCCTTGCGCAGGGCCTTGTCCAGAGCATTGACCGGTCCATCGCCGATGGCTGCGGTATGTACCATCTCCCCTGCCACCTCAAGGCGGATGGTGGCCTCTGCTTCCGGCGGCTGGTCCATGTCGGATTTCTGGTTGATGACCCGGAAGCTTTTCAGGTCAAAGAATCGGCGCTGGGCTCCCAGAGCCCGCCGCATGAGAAGCTCAAAGGATGCCTCCGCCCCTTCGTATTGGAATCCCTGATTTTCCAGTGTCTTTAATTCTTTAAGGATGGAAGTAACCACCGGATCCTTGCTGTCGAGATCAAGGCCGAACTTTTTCGCTTTATGCAGGACGTTGCTGCGCCCAGACTGGTCAGAAATAAGAATGCGGCGGATATTGCCCACCCGGGTCGGGTCAATATGCTCGTAGGTGAGCGGGTTGCGCTTCACGGCACTGACATGAATCCCCCCCTTATGGGCAAAGGCCGAGGCGCCCACATAAGGCTGATACCTGTTATGAGGTAAGTTGGCCAGCTCATTGATATAGCGTGATATTTCGCTCAATTTGTCAAGATGTTCGGCCGCCTCGAAGGTGTAGCCCATTTTCAGAGCCAGAGCTGGGATAACAGAGGTGAGGTTGCAGTTGCCGCATCGCTCCCCATATCCGTTCATGGTGCCCTGCACCTGGGTTGCTCCCATGGAAATTGCCATCAGGGAGTTGGCCACGGCTGTTTCCGTGTCGTTATGGGCATGGATGCCGATTTCCACCTCCTGCCCCGTCTCTTTGAGGTGTTTTTTTACCTCTGTCAGGATTTCAGGGATTTCAGTGGGCAGGGTGCCGCCGTTTGTGTCGCAGAGCACCAGCATGTCGGTACCGCCGCGAACGGCTCTGTCAAGAGTTGCCAGGGCGTACTCTTTATTGTTTTTAAAGCCGTCAAAAAAATGCTCGGCATCATAGAAAAGATGCTTCACGTTGGGACGCAGATAGGCCAGGGAGTCCTCGATGATGATAAGGTTGTCCTCAAGCTCAATGCGCAGGGCCACCGATACATGGATATCCCAGCTCTTGCCAAAAATAGTAATAACCGGCGTTTTTGCCGCAATCAGGGCATTAAGGTTTGCGTCCTGCTCCGGCGGATTATGAAAAAGTCTGGTGCAGCCAAAGGCTGCGATCAGGGCATGTTTGAGGTCATAGTTCTTCATTTCCTCAAAATACTGGGTGGCGGTGGGGTTTGACCCTGGCCACCCTCCCTCAATATAATCGATACCGAGTTGGTCTAGTTTCAGGCTGACCCTGATTTTGTCTTCAACCGAAAGGTTGAAGTTTTCCGCCTGGGTTCCGTCACGTAAGGTGGTATCATATATTGTCAGTTTTTTTGTCATGGTGATTGCCCTAATCCTCTATGGGGATATTTTCTTTTTCAAGTTCAAAAGCGTCATGCAGTGCCCGTACGGCAAGTTCGGTATATTTTTCGTTAATAACGCAGGAAATTTTAATTTCAGATGTTGAAATCATCATGATATTAATATTTTCCCTGGCAAGAATATGAAACATGGTGGTGGCGATGCCTGAATGGTTGCGCATGCCGACGCCGACAACAGACACCTTGGCAATGTGCGGGTCCCCGCTGACCCGTTCGGCCCCTATTTCTTTGGCTGTTTTTTCCACTACTTTCATAGCCGTTTCATAGTCGGTGCGGGGCACGGTGAAAGTCATGTCGGTCATGTCCCCTGCCCTGGTATTCTGGATGATCATGTCAACCACAATACCGGCATCTGAAATAGGGTTAAAGATGCGGGACGCGATGCCGGGTGTATCCGGCACCTTGGCAAAGGTAATGCGAGCTTCGTTTTTACTGTATGTCACACCGGAAACCAGCATGGATTCCATAGTTTTATCCTCCTCTACAACCCATGTGCCTTCCGTGTCGGTAAAAGTTGAACGGACATGAATAGGTACTTTATATTTTTTGGCAAGCCCGACTGACCTGATATCGAGGACCTTTGCCCCGAGACTGGCAAGTTCAAGCATTTCATCATAGGTAATTTTGTCGATTTTACGTGCATTGGCGCATATGTTGGGATCCGTTGTGTAGACGCCTTCCACATCGGTAAAAATCTCACACTGGTCGGCCTCCAGTGCCGCTGCCAGGGCGACTGCCGTGGTGTCGGAGCCTCCTCGTCCAAGGGTGGTGATGTCGCCGCTTTCCGTTACCCCCTGGAACCCGGCCACAACAACGATCTTGCCGCTGTTCAGATGTTCCTTGATGAGATCGGCGTTGATCGATTTGATCCTGGCCTTCGTGTGCATAATGTCGGTTTGTATCTTAACCTGATCGCCGAGCAATGAAACGGCGTCAAAGCCGGCAGCTTTGACAGCCATGGCAAAGAGCGACACGGTGACCTGCTCTCCGCTGGACAGCAGGACATCCATTTCCCTTGGGTCGGGAATGGACTGCATGTGCTGGGCCATATTTACAAAACGATTGGTCTCGCCGGACATAGCCGACAGGACAACCACCATCTGGTGTCCCTGTTTGCTTAAAGCCATGACCCTTTCGGCCACGGCTTTTATTTTATCAGTATCGGCAACGGATGTACCGCCAAATTTTTGAACAATTAATGCCATTTATTCTAACACTCCTGAAGCTTCAAGCTGGGGTTAATTAAAAAACGTACTAATATAGGCTACTTTGTTTTTTTATTCTAAATTCTGGAATTTCACGATTTCAGGTGCGCGATGCACACCTTTATCAGGGAGTTGGCAAAACACTGAAACTTCAACCTGAACTTAGCGCCCTACGGGCGGGCTTTAGACAGGATCAACAAGATAGACATGATAAAAAAATCCAGTTAATCCTGTCTAAAAAAAAACAAAAAATGGAAATTTCTATGCTTTCAAGTTAAAATAAGGCACGAAAATAGCAGTAATACAAATAATATCGATGATCTCGAAAAAAGCAAGAGCGTCATTTATAAAACAAAACAGGTTACAAGTAAACAGCTTGACGTATCAACCTTAAAAAAAAGATTATTATAATCGGAAAATAGATCTTGTAACAACTACAGGTTTTTGTTAATAAAAAAGTTGTAATGTGTAATAGTTGTATCTGTATAAAAGCAACTGTGTTTGATAATTTTCCAGGATATTCCATGACTTCTTCTAAAAAAATAATTTTACTCTGCGTCTCATTTTTTTTCTGCCTAGGGCTGACGGTTTTTTCAAATTTTCACTCCCACCAGAATGAAATTGTTCAGTCAACAGCCATTGCCTCCTTACCCCCGGTTGAGCCCGTTGTCCAGGAGACGGAAGAGAAAGATGATTTTCTTTTTCATTCTCTTGTCGAAGGCCGTTTGCAGTCCGGCGACACCTTGAACAATTCTCTGAAAAAACATAATGTGTCTCCGATTGTTCGGCGGCAGATTGTAGAAAATTTATCCGGCACACTTGATTTCAGACGGTTACGGCCAAATGATACGTACCGTGTTTATCTGGACGAACAAGGTCAGATGGTTCGTTGTGAATATGAATCAGGACCCATTGACTGTTATTCTGTTACCAGAAACGCTGATTCTTTTGTAACCCAAAAAGATTTGGTGGACATCGAATCCAGGGCATATATGGTGGAGGGATTAATCTCCTCCTCCCTGTTTGATTCATTCCAGAAGCAGGGGGTAAAGGCTTCGGTTGTCTATGCATTTGCCGATATTTTTGCGTCACGTTTTGATTTTAATACGGAAACCCAAAAAAATGATTCGTTTCGCATGGTCATTGAGAAGTATTTTAAAAACGGGGAATTCATTGGTTTCGGCAGAATCCTTCAGGCCCGCTATACACAACAGAACGGCAAGGTTCTTGAGGGACATTATTACCGTTCCGATCTAACTGATGGAGCTTATTTCGACAGTGAAGGAAAGGAACTTGGTACTTCATTTATCAAATCGCCTGTACCAATGGGCAGGCTTACGTCGAAATTCACCTGGAAACGCAAGCATCCTATTTTAGATGTTGTCCGTCCCCATCTCGGCGTAGACCTGGCTGCTCCCATTGGCACGCCGATCATGGCCGCCGCTGACGGAAAAGTCGTGTTTGTCGGCCGTAAGGGAGGATTTGGCAGACAGGTTGTTCTTTCCCATGCCGGCGGATATAAAACCCATTACGGCCATTTGTCACGCTTTCCAAAGGGACTGAAGAGAGGAAGCGTTGTTGCCCAGAAAGAGATAATAGGCTATGTGGGCTCATCCGGTCTTTCAACAGGGCCGCATCTTGACTATCGTCTTGAACAACACGGTGCCTTTCTCGATCCTTTTGCCACCAACTTCAAGCCAAAGTCTGTTTTAGCTGGAGAAGAACTTGCCCTGTTTAAAGAAAAAACAGCAAGTTTCTCGCGTTTGATCGACTCTACATCTGCTCCTGATACCTTGTATGTGAGGCATTTCACCGTTGAGCCGGAAGATAATCCGGCCATTTTGTAATGAATGGTTCCTCTGCATTTAATATTGTACTGGTTGAACCTGAAATTCCACCTAACACCGGCAGTATAGCCAGGTTGTGCGGCGCAACTGACACTGTTCTTCACCTTATCAAACCGCTGGGTTTCAGCACGGACGACAAATACCTTAAACGAGCTGGTCTGGATTACTGGCAATTTGTCTCCATTGTCTACTGGGAAACTTTTGATCTTTTTTTGCAGGCACAGGACGAAAACAAGCTCTTTTTTCTGACCAAGAAAGTCG
>DAOUUW010000238.1 GCA_030667965.1 Deltaproteobacteria bacterium | reverse complement strand
TTGAGGTGACATGATAAAAAGCACCTGCATATTGTATTCTTAAAGGTCTTGCCATACTTGCACTTATAAACTTAATTGGCTATTATGTCAAATGTGTAGACCTGACCCTGGGTATTGGACCCTGGGTATTGAGTAATGGAAGGAACCAGAGATTTATGCAAACTTGGTAATTTGCGAGGGACATGAAGAGCCGTATGAGACGAGAGTCTCACGTACGGTTCCGTGAGAGCCTGGGGGGGAGAAAAATCCCCGGCTACCCGATTCTCCGATAGAAGTTTTATACTGCGACAGGTACAAGATTAAAAACACGGGCGCGACGGCTTGCCGCTTTTAAGTCACCTTTTTTTAATGCCATTCGCACATCATCCAGTTTGTACGCATCATCGAGTGATAAATAAGGAGACCAGCCTTCATCACTATCAATAAGCTCAATATCAACTTCGGCAACATATTGACCTTCTTGTACTAATTTTGTTCGAGGTCTTTTATTCATAATTTTCTCCTCATGAAATTATCTGTCCATTTCTCTGGATCAGGACGATACGCAGTAATCAAAACAGCTGGGGTTGAAAAATTTCTAGGTATTCCCCAAACAACATGGATTTGCATTAGGGGACGTTGTTGTTTAATGTGCAAAAAAATATTGACGTATCAATGAGACACTCCTGCATAAATGCATATTATGCCACGCCGTCCACGATTAGGGGAATTTAGAGGACGGGGAATTTTGAGGGAATTTTGGGACGTACTTGATTTATTGATTTAAGCAAAACATCCGACCCTAAAATCAATAAATCAAGTACATCCTCTGCCCCGTCCCTATTCCTCACCTACACTCTAATCAAGTTTTTTCTTCCCGCAGCCACTGTCACCTAATGATGCGATCTTGCAAAGCAATTGAATTGCATTGATTTTTTGGCTATACTCTCCCCTGACGAATTCGCCATCAAGGGCCTTTCCCCGTCAGAATGAAAATTTTGGCTGTGCAAACCTCGGAGTATCTGGCAACCATGCAGGATAAATCATTCATACATCAGTGCATATTCAACGCCCTTGACGGGGTGCAGGACGGTCTTTCCCGTTTTTCAGGCCCAAGCCGGGTTGCCCTGCTCTATGCCATAGGCCCGACGGACCCGATCCATGTTGTTGATCCTCAGAACCTGCTGCAGGGACATGAACCCAAACTGAAAGAACTCTTTCTCGACTCGGACGATTGGCGCTTTGGGCTGGCGAATCCCTCCAGAATAGACGGGTTCAAACAGTTTCATCCGGTAAAAAATCTCGATCTGGCCGGCCTTGTTTCCTACGGGTCCCGTTCCAATATCATATTTTACCAGATGTGGTTCACCGAGCACCATCCGGACATGTGCTCCATCGGTCCCACCGAATGCTGGCTGGAGCATGCGGCCTGGCTTCTGGCCCATGACCTTGGCACCGACAGTAATCTGTATACCCGCACAACCGGCTATGTTCTGCGCGGATACGCCACCCATGCCGTCCGGAATTTCATGGTGGATGAAATGAATGTTTTTCTCGGCTGGGATACGTACATTCGCATCTATCCCATTCTCGATGCCGTGCTGGGCATCTCAGAAACCAGAGAAGAGGGGGCCTGGCCCAAGGGTGATCTTGTTTTTGTCGAACCCCACGCCGTCAACCATATGAACTTCATGATCCAGTTTCCCCAAGAGGATCGACCTTTATTGAGCAATTTCAAACATGCGCGAAAGATCCTCCAGGCAGTTGAAAATTCCGACCGCCGACTGGTTTCCAACGGCCGGAATATCGTCGGCATTACCAACTTCACCCTACCTGCTTTCAATATCATCGCCGATTTCCGCAGAGGCTATGGTTTTCTCAGACTGAACGGTAAACCCGTGTGCAGCTTTTTCAACGGCAGCTTTCATTCCACCACCCATAAAGCCAAACTGATGCAACTGGAGGAACTGCTGCTGGAAACCTCCCTCGAACTGGCCTGCACACATCTGCTGTTTCAAATCATCGCCGCCCTGGTCCACAGCGCAGAAACCGAAAAATACGGCTGCACCCTTGTCGTCGACCTCAACCCCCGGCCCATCGAAATTTCAGGTCAGCGCCTGAAACTCCCTCTGGACCTGCGCCAGCCCTCTTTTCTGGAATTATCCAAATCCCTGGCCAAGGTTGACGGTGCTCTGCACATCGGCACGGATATGCATCTGCTCTCCTTTGCCTGTCTGCTTGACGGCCGTACCGTGCACGGTGAAGACCGCTCCCGGGGGGCACGCTACAACTCGGCTCTGCGTTTCAGCTCGGAACACCGGGATATTATCGTTATCGTGGTATCGTCCGACCGACCGGTTTCCATCATCAAGGAAGGTGTTGAAGTGGGCGGCCAATGCCCGTTGAAACCGGTAGCCCGATGTATCGCATCGCCGCCCACCCTGACTGCCTGGCTTGCCGAGAAGTAAAGTGATCTGCGTATCCGCTGAACAAAAGTGTCCATTTTTACTTGACCACGTCAAAAATCGCCGGTGAGCAATAATGGACACACCTCTGCTGCAGGCTTATTTACCGATTTTCGGCATCATACTGCTCGGTTTTGTGTTGAGGAAAGTCGGCTTACCAGGAGAACGGTTCTGGCCTGCTGCCGAGAAGATAACCTATTACATCCTCTTCCCTGCCCTGCTCGTTCTGAAAATCGCCACGGTGGAAACGTCCGTCAACACCATTCTTCCCCTTGTTGCTGCGGTGTTATGCTCCTTTTTGAGCATCAGCCTTCTGCTGGTTGCCTGGCAGGAATGGAAGGGCGGCAAAGGACCGGTCTTCACCTCCCTGTTCCAGGGAACGATACGATTTAACACCTATATAGGTCTGACAATTATTCTGTTTTCCATCGGAGAATCCGGCATGCCGGCTGCTGCTGTTATCATGGCAACACTCATCCCGATGGTCAACATACTCTGCATAATTATTCTTCTGCGCTACGGCTCCAGCACAACAGGCGGGAAAAAGCTGTCACTTTTCACCTCCATCCTGAAAAATCCGATTGTCGTTGCCTGTCTTGTGGGCATCTTTTTCAACATCCGGCATATTCACATTATCACACCTGCTGCCAACCTGATGGCCTTTCTCGGCAAAGCCGCCCTTCCCCTGGGGCTGCTCTGTGTCGGCGCGGGACTCAATTTCAGTGTTTTCAAGTCATACGGAGGAACAATTCTCAGCGCCTGCGGCTTAAAACTCCTCCTGCTACCCCTACTCATGCTGGTTTACTGCAGAATTTTTCAGATCAATGGAACAGCAGCCGATGTTGCGCTTCTTTTTGCCGCCCTGCCCGGCTCAGCTCTCTCCTTTATCCTGGCAAAACAGCTTGGCGGCGACAGCCGAGTCATGTCCGG
>DAOUUW010000130.1 GCA_030667965.1 Deltaproteobacteria bacterium | reverse complement strand
GTGATGAACTGTGGTACGTGCTGCAGGACCAGAGCACCGGCCAGTCATACAGATTTTCTCCGGCCGCGTACAGTTTTATCGGCCTGATGGACGGCAAACGAACCGTGCAGGAGTTATGGGATCTTGTTGCGCAGAAATATCACAACATGACCCCCAGCCGGGAGGAGGTAGTTTTCCTGCTTGGCCGTCTCCATGCTGCCGGAGTGCTTCTCACTGACGCCATGCCGAACATGAAAGACCTGCTCAGCAGAGTAAAAAAAGCAAAAAAATCACGTCTGAAAATCTTCCTGCGCAGCAGTCCGCTTTTTGTCCGCATTCCCCTGGCAGACCCTGACAAATTCCTGGCTGACACGGTACAATTTGTCCGGTTTTTCTATTCAATCCCCGCTCTTTTCATCCTTATTGGCCTGGTTGCTGCCGCATCCCTGCAGACCTGGATGCACTGGGACGCATTAACGTCAAACCTTATTGACAGGGTGCTTGTTAAGGAAAACTTTCTCATTCTCTGGTTTGTCTACCCCATAGTCAAAGCCATGCATGAATTAAGTCATGGCTATGCCGTCAAAAAATGGGGCGGCGAGGTACATGAAATCGGCATCATGCTGCTTGTTTTTATGCCCATTCCCTATATAGACGCCACTGCGGCCTCCTCCTTCCGCAGCAAATGGCAGCGAATCACCGTGGGCGCTTCCGGCATAGCTGTTGAGCTGTTTCTTGCCTCCTTGTCTGTTTTTCTCTGGTTAAGCCTTGAACAGGGCCTTGCCCGGGCGGTGGTCTACAATGTCATCGTCATTGCCGGCGTATCAACCGTGCTCTTTAACGGCAACCCCCTGCTGCGGTTTGACGGATACTACATCCTGTCCGACCTGCTTGATATCCCCAACCTGGCGCAACGAAGCCTGCAATACCTTGGATATCTTGTGAACCGCTATATATTCGGCATAAAAAAAGCCATTCCTCCTTATTACGTTAAAGGAGAACGTTTCTGGTTCATCACCTTCGGCATTGCCTCATTTATCTATAAAATATGCGTTTACAGCGCCATTATCCTCTTTGTCTCGTCAAAATTCTTTATCATCGGCGTGTTGCTCGGCATATGGGCAACCTTCAGCATGATCGTCCTGCCGGTTCTCAGAAAAATGCACGCCTTACTGACCGACAGTTTCTACCGGGAAAAAAGAACCAGAACCATGTCCATTGCCGCTTCTTTACTGGCAAGTGCCCTTATTCTTCTTTTTTTCCTGCCCCTTCCCTACCTGACTAAAACGGAAGGCGTCATATGGCCCCCGGAAGAATCCTTTATACGAAGCGGCGCAAACGGCATTATAAAACGCATTGTTGCACAACCGGATTCTTTGGTTAAAAAAGGAGATGTGCTGATTGAATGCGAAGATCCTATACTTGCTGCAAATATAAATATACTCAAATCGCGACTAAAGGAATTTGAACTGCGCTACAACGCAGCCCATGCCGAGGACCAGATACAGGCGAAAATCATTGAAGAGGAAATAACGGCGTTGCGCAAACGTTTGTCCAGGGACGAGGAAAGACAGTCTGAAATGCGCATTACCAGTCCTGCAGACGGCACATTCATTCTTCCTGAAGCGGTGGATCTGCCTGACAGATTTGTTCGCCAGGGGGACCTGCTGGGATATGTCCTGCAGCGAGGCGCGACCACGGTTCGTTTTGTCGTACCCCAACACAATGTTGATCTTGTCACGCAACAGACAAAGTCAATTGAACTGCGTTTCTCATCAGACATGGTGAAAATTTACCCTGGCTCAATCATACGGGCAGTTCCCGGCGCTGTAGACCAACTACCAAGCAGTGTACTAGGGACAACAGGTGGGGGCGATATTACCGTTGATCCTCTGGACGCAAGCGGCAGAAAAACCTTTGAAAATTTATTCCAGTTTGACGTAAGCATCGACGACCCTCCGGAAACCCTTTATGTCGGCAGCCGGGTTTATGCGCGATTCAACCACGGTTTCCAGCCCCTGGCATACCGGGCCTACAGGTCGATCAGGCAGCTTTTTTTGCGTAGATTTCATGTTTGATGGTCTATAAAATGTCCCCAACCGATGCCATTTCAATTAATGACCATACTGATATTTGCAACCCAATTGAGAGGGGTCACAATTACGGCAATCCAAAAAATAATGTCGTTATGTTAAAAAAAAATTTCTCTCTTTTTTTTAATTCTGCTAAAATAAAAAAGATATATACCACTCTGCCATTTTTGATAAAATTGACGTTTAAATTTCCACCATCGCTACAATTGACACGCGACACAGTATCAGATTTTGTAACTACTCAGCCAAGATCATAAAAGTTACAAAAACCTCGATTGTAACTGTCAGCAGTGCCTTAGATTCGTTCATTCGGAGTCTCGTACCTCGCTTACCTGGGCATTCGAAGCATACTGGTGCTATTCGAGAAGGCCCAAATGGACGAAGGTGAGGTGCTGCTGAAGTTACCAGATTTTTTTCTAATCAAAAAACCAATGCCGAAAATGATAAATACGAAAACATGCCGGACCGCAACATCTGATTGTCCGGTAAACCATTCACCTCGTATTATGAAAGTCTTACAGGATTCACGTGAAAAAGACGCTTTCGAGACAACACATCATTTTCGAACAACTGGAACCCCGCTTTCTGTTTTCCGCAGACCTGGCACCTGTACCTTTTGACGCCGGCCTTTTCCAGGAAAACATTCTTTTCGACTCTCCACTCACAGAAAGCGAAAATCTATTCTATGCCGAATCGTTGCTTCCTGACGGTGTTGACTCCATTCGCCATGAAATACTCTTCATTGATGCCAATGTCTCTGCCTATCAGCAACTTATAGATGGTCTCATGGCCAATGATGACCGTCAGATCGAGGTTATCCTTCTGGACGGCAGCAGTGACGGGATTGATCAGATCACCCAAACCCTCAATACCTATCAGGACATTGACGCTGTTCACATTATTTCCCATGCCTCAAACGGAGCTGTTCAACTGGGCGACTCCTGGCTGAGTATTGACAATACAGATACCTATGCTGACAGCATAGCTTCATGGCACAATGCCCTTACTGATGATGCAGATCTCCTTTTCTACGGCTGCAGCCTCGCTGAAACAGATACCGGTCAATCTCTGATTAACACACTAAGCACCCTCACCGGCGCGGATGTTACCGCCAGTGATGATCTTACGGGCCATGAAGAACTTGGTGGCGACTGGTTGCTTGAGTACTCAAGCGGAAGCATAGAAACTGAAGTGGCAGTCAATACTTCTGCACAACAAGACTGGCAGGTCGTCCTGGTGGCACCGACCAATACCATAACCTCTGCTGTGTTTAATCCAACGGCGAAAACCCTGATTCTCACGGGTACCGGTTTCGACACCATTGCCACTATCGGAACCGATGTTAAATCCTACATGGACTGGGATAAGTTTGTCTGGGATATCAACGGTGATGACGGAACCACGACAGACATCACTTTTACCGCAACCGAGTTCTCGAGCGTTGAAATTACCAGCGATACAGTTTTGACCCTCAATCTGACCGCAGCGAAAACTAACCAAATAGTAGCAACGACAGACTTTGGAGCGGATGGCGGGACAGACACAATCGATATTACTGCCGGTTTCAGTGTTAATGTAAGCGATGAGGCAGCAGCCACAGATGCTCTTGTGGATGGGGCGTTAAGCTTGGGTGATTTGCCGATAGCAATTGACAACACCATCAGCACCGGCGAAGACACAACTTACACTTTTACCGTTGACGATTTTAATTTCTTCGATCCCAATGGTGCCGGCCTTGATCATATCCAGATCACCAGTTTGGAAACTGCCGGAGCCCTGAAACTGTCCGGGGTTGATGTTGCTTTAAACGATACCATTGATGCGACCGATATCGACTCCGGCTATCTCACTTTTACTCCGACTGCCGATGAGAGCGGCCTGGCTTATGCGGATTTCGAGTTCAAAGTTTACGACGGCACCAATTACAGTACCATCCCCACCACCATGACGATTGATGTCGACCCGATTAACGATGCGCCTGGGGCTACAAATATCAGCCAGATAAAGGCATACACTGAAGATGATGCTTCTGTGGCTCTTGATGATATCGTTGTCACTGATGTTGACACCAATCCGGTCCAGGTAATAACTGCGACATTGACCCTCGATGACATATCAACCGGTGTTCTTACAACAGGTACTTTCGGGGCGGCGTCAAGCTCCTATGATACTGTCTCCGGCATCTGGACGGTTACCGGTTCTGTTATTGATGTGAATGCAGCCCTGGCGGCTGTATCCTTTACCCCCGCTTCAAACAACGACATCAACTCATCTATTGCAACCCATATTGAGGACCAGGATGGTCTGGGACCTGTTGACGGTGTAATTTCACTGAATGTAACCCCGGTTAACGATGCGCCTACACTAAGTATCTTTGCCGCCCCTGTAGAAACTGTGGATGAAGATACTGAGGTTGAAATTACCTTTACTGAACTAATCATACAGGGTGATGAAGCTGATATTGACGGAACTGTCGATGCTTTTGTGGTCAAAAATGTCACATCCGGAACCCTGAGGATCGGTGCTGATTCAGCTTCTGCTCTTGTTTGGGATGCTGTTACAAATAACACCATTGACGCAACAAGCCCGGCATACTGGACTCCCGACTCAAATGTCAATGGTACATTTAATGCGTTCTCCGTCGTGGCTCTCGACGATAACAATGCCGAATCTGTCGGAGATATCAACGTACAGGTAAAGGTCAACGATATTAATAACGCCCCTCCAACAGCCTTAAACTTAAACGCGCCCGAGACCTTCACTGAGGACAAACCGCTCAATCTTACAAATATTATTGTAACTGATATAGACAGCTCAAATGTCACAGCTAGTATGACACTTTCTAATATGAGTGCTGGAACTCTGAGCACTGGCAATTCGGGTAGTGTCACCTCGTACTTTGCTGGAGGTGTCTGGAATGCCAGTGGTCCCGTTGCTGATGTAAACAATCTGCTTGCAGATGTCATTTTCACCCCTTCTGCAAATTATGACAGTGATTTTACGATCACAACCAGCATCAGTGACGGGATAGCTCCCGCTGTAACCGGACTGAAAAACATGGCGGGAATTGCCGTGGGCGACACCCCCGAGGTTGCCAGTATCAGCACTGATAGCTTCAGCCAGTCCGGGCTCATTGTTATCAGCCGCAATCCTGATGACGGCCCTGAAGTCACCCATTTCAGGATTTCCGGCATCACAAACGGCTCGCTTTATCTTGCCGATGGTGTAACGGAAATTCATGACGGTGATTTTATCACCTATACCCAGGGCCAGGCCGGTGTGCGATTTACTCCTGACAGTGACGCCGACGGCAATGGCAGTTTTGGAGTCGAATCGTCGGAAAATGGTTCGACTGTTTCAGCACAGAGTGGCGTTGCCCATTCAACGATTACCACCACCCCTCCGGATGTCATACCCGTTACTCCCATTTCTCCGGTAACGATAGAACCTGATTCTCCGGTGGAAAGTCCCTCTGTAGAAGAAGAGCCATCAGATACATCTGAAGATGAAACAGTTGTTGAAACTGTTGATGATTCTTCTGATGAGGAATCAAAAGATAAAGAAATCACGAATGTTCCACAGGACAATCAGGAACAGGACAAATTCTCCCTTGATTTCAGGCAGGCCAATATTGCCAGTATGTACTACAGCCCTGTTGCAGAAAGTGAAAGTACATATCAAGGCGGACAGGGAGATCCTGAAACAGAATCACTCAGCAGGGTGAACATCGTCGAACAGGCAATGACCTACAAACAACGCTCCGAGCTTGAATACAAATTGATGCGCAATTCCCTGAATGATTTCAAGGAAGAAACCCTGCAGGAATACCGGTTGAACAGGGCTTTTGCTGGATCTGCCATTGCAGCATCCACCGGCCTGTCCGTCGGTTATGTTGTCTGGCTTCTCCGGGGCGGAGCGCTGCTCAGTTCGGTTCTTTCATCCATGCCTGCCTGGCAGCTTGCCGACCCCCTGCCTATTCTTGCCGGCCGAAGGGGTGATTCTACTGCAGACGATGAAGATTCCCTGGAAGGTATCATTAAAAAAGGTTCACAGCCTGACGCAAAAGAGACGAATGCAGATGCATCATGAAAGTAAGTTCAAACACAATTTTTCTGGCAACCATAGCGGAGGACGTATAACAGCATGAAAGGCTTAAGCGCCAAATTTCGAGTAGCCATAGGTCAGGCCGGTATCATTATCAGCCTTGTCATGCTGGCAAGTTATCTTGGCATCATTCCAGACAGGGTCGGTGCCGTACGGGAAGGACGGGCCTCTCTGGCTGAGACTGTAGCGGTCTACAGTTCAACCCTGGTGATGAATGCCGACACTCATCGGCTGCAAGATGATTTCACCCTCCTCCTTGAGAGAAACGATGATCTGCTGTCAATGGCCCTGCGCCATGATGACGGACACTCTCTTGTCGCTGTCGGTGACCATGATGGTCAGTGGCAGGAAATGGCCGGTGAATATTCAAAGAACTCTCAGCTGCGGGTACCGATTATGGCAGGTGAGAGCAAATGGGGACAACTTGAATTGCGCTTTCTCCCCATGGGCTCCGGCTACTGGGGATTCCTGAAAAATCCCCTTATACGCATTTCGCTGTTCATGGGCTTGACGACCCTGATTGTTTTTTATTTCTACCTGGGAAGAGTGCTTCGTCATCTTGATCCATCCCGCGCTATTCCGGGCCGTGTTCGATCCGCCCTTGACACCATGGCTGAAGGTCTGCTTGTGCTGGACAAAAAAGAGCAGATCGTGCTGGCAAACCGGGCCTTTGCCGATATCCTGGGCAAATCTCCGGAAGATCTGCTGGGCACCAAGACATCCGAATTGCCATGGCTGGACGATGAAGTCCGGGGAAAAGGCAAAAGAGTACGCCCATGGGTTACAGCCCTGCAGGAAGGCAAAGTTCAGAAAAACCAGACTCTTCGCATGCGCCTTGATGACCGGCATCTCCTTACCTTTAAGGTCAACTGTTCGCCCGTACTGGGAGACGGGAAAAAACATGCAGGCGTACTTGTCAGCTTCGATGATATTACCCAGCTCGAAGAAAAAGAAATCGAACTGCGTAAATCCAAGAAAATTGCGGAGGAGGCCAACCAGGCAAAGAGCGCTTTTCTGGCAAACATGAGCCATGAAATACGCACTCCCATGAATGCTATTCTCGGATTCACCGACATTCTCAAACGCGGCTATGTCAAGAATGAGAAGGAGAGCCTTAAATATCTCAACACCATTCACTCCAGCGGTAAAAGTCTGCTGGAGCTGATTAATGACATTCTTGACCTGTCCAAGGTTGAATCCGGTCGACTGGAAATTGAAACGACACAGGTTGAACCTCACCGTATTCTTCTCGATGTTATTCACATTCTTGGTGTCAAGGCCGAGGGAAAAGGCATCCATCTTCGTTTTAATGCCGAAACAGACCTGCCTGAAAAAATCGAAACAGATCCGGCCCGTTTGCGCCAGATTGCCTATAATCTTATCGGCAATGCCATCAAATTTACCCAGCAGGGCGGCGTTTCCGTTGTTTGCCGTTTTAATAAAACGTCTGACGGCCCTCGGTTTTTTATCGACATTATTGATACCGGCATCGGTATGTCGGATGATGCCGTTAAAAATATATTTGACCCCTTTGTGCAGGCTGACGCAAGTGTCACCCGACGCTTTGGAGGCACGGGACTCGGGCTTGCCATCAGCCGCAAACTGGCCAGGGCCATGGGCGGAGAAATTACCGTACAGAGCGCATTCGGCCGGGGCAGCACCTTCACAATATCTTTAACCACCGGCAATATTGAGGATATACCTTTTATTCAACCGGATGATTTCCTTCTTTCCAGCGAACAGTTAACTGAAGCCGAAAACCAGAGATGGCAGTTTTCTAAAGGGAATGTGCTGGTTGTTGATGATGGCGCAGAGAACAGGGAGTTAATCAGGCTCCTGCTTGAAGAGGCCGGCCTTGTTGTTGACGAGGCGGAAAACGGACAGATTGGCGTAGAAATGGCTGTTGGCCGACAGTACGAGATTATTCTCATGGATATCCAGATGCCGGTGATGGACGGTTTCACCGCTACACGTCTGCTCAGAAAAAATGGACTGGAAACTCCTGTCATAGCTTTAACGGCAAATGCCATGAAGGGCTTTGAGCAGGAATGCCTGGACAACGGCTACACCGGATATATGACCAAACCCATTGATATTGACTCCTTTATGAAAATGGTGGCCGGGTATATTGAAGGACGTC
>DAOUUW010000158.1 GCA_030667965.1 Deltaproteobacteria bacterium | reverse complement strand
CTTTATCAACTGGAACAATATCGGCGGACAGCCAATCTGGTTCTCCGTCGGCCGTCGGCCAACCTCTGACGGACCACCGGCCCAGCTGCGTCTCGGCGTGGACCAGAGAATGGCCACGCCGGTGGCCTATATGGATTATCCCTTTGACGGACTGTCCCTTGGGTATGCCTACTCCAACCTGTTCGGCATTGAAGATGTTCCTGGTCGTGTTCGTTTCTGTTATGGCCGCGGCTTTGAATCCGGCCCCACTGAAGACGGTGACGGCATGAAAGATGTTGATTTTGCCGGACTCAGCTGGGATGTCTACAAAAAAGGCCACCGCTTCCTGAACATTCAGTCCTTTGCCGGACTGGACATGTTCAATGTTCCGGACGGTGTTGATTTTCCCAACCCAATTGAATTTGCAGCATACCTTGAGGACCCTGTTAACTATGCTTATGATCCAACCGATCCCAGCCGAAACCTGCTGCTTGATCGCAAAACCATGGGTAACATCTACCACACCTCCATGGTGTACATGGACAAAGTCGACAACCTTAACTACTTCTTCAGTGCCGGCTGGAGCCGCACCGACCCACGCGGCGTTGACGAGATGGGCACCGGCCTTCTCACCAGCTGGTGGGATGAGGATGCTGAGGAGTCCAAGGATGGCTACTCTGTCTATGCCGGTATCCGCTACGACATGGAAGATCTCGGCCTGAAGCTCGGTCTGGAGTATAACTACGGCACGAAAAACTGGATCGCCTTCACACCGGGTCATGATGATCTCTACCAGTCCAAGCTGGCCACCCGCGGCAGTGTGTATGAGGCCTACCTGATTTACAACCTGCCCTCAGGCGAGGCGATTTCCAAGTACGCCAAAACCTTCCTTCGCCTGGGCTACCAGCATTACGACTACGACTACACGGGCAGCGGCTTCTGGCTGGGTGAACCAATCGACATCAACGACGTAGCCGATGATCCGTTGAACGCCCAGTTTTACTCACCCATTGACACGATGGACAACATCTATCTGTCACTGGATGTCTTTTTCTAGGCCGCTTTACTGTAGTTGAGCACTACCAAAAGGGGATGACTCGTTTGCGAGTTGTTCCCTTTTTTGTTTATATAAAAGTCTCTCACAGGCACAGAGTTCACAACGTTTTTTTCTCCGTGTCTCTGTGCCTCTGTGAGAAATTAACTTTCATTTTTCGTTGTACTGGTTGCCCGGATGGCCGTTACTTTGAACACCCTCACTGACACGAAAGCAATGCTTGCCCCCTTCTCTTTTTCATCCTTTGCTTCACAAAGCAATATATTCCATGGTAGTTTTAATCGTCACGGAGGCGTGAGCCCCCCGCCTTTTGCCTCGCTTAACGTCAGCTTCGGTGTTGCCGATATGGACGACAATGTCCGGGCAAACAGGGGACGTATAAAAAAAACATGCCAGGCGGACATTCTCGTTTCCGGGCAGCAGGTGCATGGCACAGAGGTTCTGGTTATTGGCGAAAGACCAGCTCGTGACAAGGAATTTGCAGGCTATGACGCCTTTATCACCAATGTGCCGGGTGTAGGCCTGATGGTGCAGCAGGCCGACTGCCAGGCAGTGCTTCTTTATGATCCGTGCAGGAACGTGGTGGCTAATATCCATTGCGGCTGGCGGGGCAGTGTGGCCAATATTATAGGTACAACAATCATAACCATGGAAAAATCCTTTAGCACAAAGGCGACCGATCTGCTGGCCGCCATCAGCCCCTCCCTCGGGCCCTGCTGTGCTGAATTTATCCATTTCCGGGAGGAACTGCCAACCTATTTTCATACATACCAGGTAAAACCACATTTTTTTGATTTCCGGGCCATCAGCAAAGACCAGTTATGCCAGGCAGGCCTAAAACCAAACAACATTTGGACATCGTCCATATGCACGGTCTGCAACCCGGACTGGTTTTCCTATCGCCGGAAAAGAGAAACAGGCCGCTTCTGCTCAATAATCGGCATAAAAAAGTAAAGGTTTACTCCATTGCCCATTCAAATTATTACAGGCTCGCTTTCATGCCACTCTGCCCCTTTGCCCCTTTAAAATAAAATGAACCCAAACCCTCGACAGCTTGCCATACAGATCCTTTACCAATGCACGAAAACAGGATTACCCGTTGACCGTATCATGGACATCATCGTGCAGGAGGCCGGACTTTCCGAGCCTAAAGACAGACAACTTGTCATGGCCCTGGTTTATGGTGTGCTGCGCAGTCAGCGCTATCTTGATGCCGTCATACAAAAATTTTCCCGCCACCCACTCAAAAAAATGAAAAATCTCACCCTGCAGGCGCTGAGAGTGGGAGTGTTGCAGATCTGCTTCATGGATAAAGTGCCCGAATCCGCTGCGGTCAATGAAACAGTGAAAGCGCTGCGGGCCCTGCGACAGCCAAAATGGCTCACCGGCTTTGTCAACGGCCTGCTGCGCTCCCTTGTACGGGAAAAAAATATCCTGACCAGCCTCGAAAAAAGTCTGCCGGATGCTGTTTCCCTCAATCATCCTGACTGGATGTACGACAGATGGGTGAAGAGATATGGCAAGGAGCAGGCAAAGACAATCTGCCGCATCAATAATCTGCAGCCTTCTCTTTCCCTCTGCCTGAATCTCACCCTGTGTGACAGGGATGCCTTTATCAGTCAATTGACAAAGGCAGGCTTCCAGGCCAGGGAAGGAATGACGCCCGAATCTGTGCGTATTTCGGACTACAGAGGCACTATCTCGCAAATTTCCGGCTATGACAAAGGGCATTTCATGGTGCAGGATGAAGGAGCCCAGCTTATCTCCCTGATGCTCTGTCCTCTGCCTGCCGGCACATACCTGGATGCCTGTGCCGGCCTGGGGGGCAAAACAATCCATCTTGCCGCAATGCTACCTCAAAAAAGCACACTCATTGCCGTGGAACCAAATACGGCTCGCTTCACGCTGCTGCAGGAAAATATAAGCCGCATGTGTGTAAGTGAAAGGATACTACCAGTACATAGCACCCTGGCAACTTTTGCCCGGAAAACAGACAACCTTTTCCAGGCCATCCTCGTTGATGCCCCCTGCTCCGGACTCGGGGTCATCCGCAGACACCCCGACATCCGCTGGAACCGCAGTCCTGAGGATCTCAAACGCTACCGGAAACAGCAGCTTGCCCTGCTGAGCGATACGGCACCCATGCTTGCCCCCGGCGGCATACTGGTCTATGCCACCTGCAGCATTGAACCTGAGGAAAATGAAGAGGTGGTGACAACTTTCTTAAAAAACCATCCTGATTTTTCCCTCGACACCCCCCAAGATATCCCGAAGTCTGCTCGGCACTTTATAGATGAAAACGGATATCTCAAAATGCTGCCCGACGAGAATCACGATGGTTTTTTTGCCTGCCGAATCACGAAAACAGTTCAAAATGTAAAATGAAACGTAAAGGCAAAGAAGAACACCACCAATCACTCTACATTTTTAACTTTTAACTTTTAACTTTTAATTTTTCCCTCTGCGCAGCACCTATGGAACCAAAAGAAATCCGTATCCGGGGCGCCCGGATGCATAATTTAAAAAACATTGATGTTGACCTGCCGCGTAACCGTTTCATCGTCTTTACCGGTTTAAGCGGCTCCGGCAAATCAAGCCTGGCTTTTGACACCTTGTATGCCGAGGGGCAGCGGCGCTATGTGGAATCACTTTCCACCTATGCCCGCCAGTTTCTCGGCCACATGAACAAACCGGATGTTGACTCCCTTGAAGGCTTGTCGCCTGCGGTATCCATCGAACAAAGAACAACCAACCGTAATCCGCGCTCCACCGTGGGCACCATTACGGAAATATACGACCACCTGAGGCTTCTCTTCGCGCGGGTGGGGCATCAACACTGCCCCGACTGCGGCAAGGAAATCAGCCCCCAGTCAATTGAGAATATGGTGGACAGCCTTCTGTCCCTGCCGGAAGGCATAAAATGCATCCTGCTTGCTCCCCTGGTGGATAATAGAAAAGGGGAGCACCAGGAAATTTTCAACAAACTACGCAAAGAGGGATTTGTCCGGGTACGTATTGATGGGGAGATGCAGAGCCTTGATCAGCCCCTTTCTCTGGCAAAAACCAAGCGGCATACCATTGAGGCAGTGGTTGACCGCATTGCCGTCAAGGCCTCTTCCAGGCAGCGATTGTCCCAGTCTGTTGCCACGGCAGTACAGCTTTCCGAAGGTTTTCTGCTGGTCTCTTTCCCGCTTGCGAAGGAGGAACGGCTTTTCAGTGAGCGATCGGCCTGCGCCGAGTGCGGCACCAGCCTGCTGGACTTGAGTCCGCAACTCTTTTCATTCAACAACCCCAAAGGCGCCTGCGAAGAATGTGGCGGGCTTGGCATAAAGCAATTTATTGATGCCGACCTGGTGGTTCCTGATCCTGATCTCAGCCTGAACAAGGGCGCTGTTGCTCCCTGGCGCAAACGCTCAGCCTCGTCCTATGCAGGACGACTGCTGGATGCACTGTCAGGACATTACGGTTTCAGTCTGGATGTGCCCTTTAAAAAACTCACCCCTAAGGCCCAAAAAGTCATTCTGCACGGCACAGGCCGCGAACACATCGTCTTTCAATATATACATAAACATCACACCCTGACCTACAAAAAACCCTTTGAGGGAATTATACCCAAGCTGGCACACAATTACCTTGAAACAGAATCAGGCACACGACGGGAAGAAATCTCCGCCTATATGAACGAACAAACCTGTCCGGCCTGTCACGGAGCCCGCCTCAAGCCGGTTGCCCTGGCTGTTAAAGTCGGCCCCTGGACTATTGACCAGCTAACGGGCTTAAGCATTATGCAACTTGCTGAAGTGTTGCCGTCAGTGGATTTCAGCCTGCAGGAACAGTTCATTTCAGAACCGATCATAAAGGAAGTTTCCGACAGGCTGACCTTTCTCATTGATGTGGGACTCGGCTACCTTTCCCTGAACCGCACTGCTGCAACACTGTCCGGAGGCGAAGCGCAACGCATCAGGCTTGCTTCCCAGATAGGGTCACGCCTGGCCGGTGTGCTTTATATCCTTGATGAGCCAAGTATCGGCCTGCACCAACGCGACAATGAGCGTCTCATCCGTACCCTGACCAGCCTGCGTGATATCGGCAATACCGTTATCGTGGTGGAGCATGACGGCGAGACCATAGCCGCCGCCGACCATGTCCTGGATATCGGTCCCGGTGCGGGAAAACATGGAGGCAATGTTCTTTACAACGGCCCTGTCTCCGGGCTTCTGGCAGACGAAACTTCCTTGACCGGAGGCTATCTATCAGGTCGTCTTGAAATTGCCGTGCCGAAAAAGCGAAGGAAGACTGCCT
The DNA here is from genome assembly GCA_030667965.1 of Deltaproteobacteria bacterium. GTDB lineage: Bacteria > Desulfobacterota > Desulfobulbia > Desulfobulbales > SURF-16 > JAHLLM01. The sequence continues at coordinate 1,585 of DAOUUW010000158.1, read as the reverse complement.
CAACAAAAGAACGTCTGCAGATAAAAGGGGCAACGGCAAACAACCTGAAAAACATTAGTGTTGACTTTCCCCTGGGCGTGATGACCTGTGTTACCGGAGTCTCTGGTTCCGGCAAAAGTTCTTTGGTAATGGAGTGTCTTTTTAAAGGATCTAAAGAGGGAGTAGAGAAATCCCGGCACGTTGCATCAGGTCAATTCAACTCCATGATCGGACTTGAGAAAATAGACAAGGTCATTGATATTGACCAGAGCCCAATCGGTCGAACTCCGAGATCTAACCCCGCTACCTACACCGGTCTTCTTACCCCGATTCGAGAATTGCTTGCACGCCTGCCGGAATCCAGGGCTCGCGGCTATAAACCGGGCCGCTTCAGCTTCAACCTCAAGGGTGGCCGCTGTGAGGCCTGCGAAGGTGACGGGGTTATCAAAATCGCCATGCACTTTCTGCCCGATATTTATGTCACCTGCGAAACCTGCAACGGCAAAAGATATAACCAGGAGACCCTGGAGATTCAATATCGAGGCAAAAATATTTCAGATATTCTCGGCATGAACGTGGAGGAGGCGCTTGATTTTTTCACCAACATCCCGGTCATCAAAAACACTCTGCAAACCCTGATGGATGTGGGACTCTCCTATATCTCCCTGGGTCAGTCATCCATAACCCTTTCAGGCGGTGAAGCGCAGCGCATCAAGCTTGCCAGGGAACTTCGCAAACGCAGCACGGGGCGCACTCTCTATATCCTGGATGAGCCGACCACCGGGCTACACCCGGCTGATATCAGTAATCTGCTTATTGTGCTCTCCCGCCTCGTGGACAGCGGCAATACAGCCGTTATCATAGAACATAATCTTGATGTGATAAAAACAGCCGACCACATCATTGATATGGGGCCGGAAGGAGGAGACGAGGGCGGAGGGATTGTCGCTGTCGGTACACCGGAAAAAATAGCACGTACAAAAAATTCCTATACGGGAATGTTTTTAAAACAGATACTTGCTTAAAGAGCTAAACAGTTAAAAGGTTGACTCATTAAGAGGTTAAATGGTACCGTTGTAACCAATTTCCTACTCAACAAATCAACTCAAAACCAACAAAGGAACACATTATGGCAGAAGAAAATACGCAAGATGCAGCTCCCCAGGGCGAAGCCCCTATCTTCAGGCTGCAAAAAATGTATATCAAAGACCTCTCTTTTGAAAACCCCAGCGCTCCGGATATATTTTTAGCCCAGCAGCAGGAGCCCAAGGTTCAGGTAAATCTTGGATTGAAAAACAAAAAAATGGAGAATGATCACTGGGAGGTAAGCCTGTCTGTAACCGCCACCGTCACCAACGGCAAAGACGGCAAGACACTTTTTATCCTTGAAATAGAACATTGCGGCGTTTTTGTTCTGAAAAATATTCCCCAGGAGCACCTTGCCATGGTGCTTGCCGTGGACTGCCCCACACTTATTTTTCCTTTTACCAGACAGATCATGAGTCAGGTTTCCGTGGACGGCGGCTTTGTACCTTTCCTTATGGAGCCGGTAAACTTCATGGCCCTTTTTCAGAATGCCAAGAAGAAAAAAGCTGAGCAGGCCAAG
>DAOUUW010000008.1 GCA_030667965.1 Deltaproteobacteria bacterium | reverse complement strand
TGAAGGCGTAGAGATGGTAATGCCCGGGGATAACGTAACGATAGAAGGTTCTCTTATTACACCAATCGCCATGGAAGTCGGCCTTCGTTTTGCAATTCGCGAAGGTGGCCGTACTGTCGGTGCCGGTGTTGTTAACGAAATTATAGAATAAGGATACGAGCATGATTCAGACACAGAAAATTCGTATCAGGTTGAAAGGGTACGATCATAAGCTTTTAGATCAGTCTACCCATGAAATAGTTGATACTGCTAAGAGGACCGGGTCAATTATTGCCGGACCGATTCCGCTTCCTACTTCAATAAATAAATATTGTGTTCTTCGCTCACCGCATGTGGATAAAAAATCACGTGAAGCTTTTGAGATGAGAACACACCGCAGGTTGCTTGATATTCTTGAGCCGACTCAACAGACCATTGATGCTCTGATGAAGCTTGAGCTTTCAGCCGGTGTGGATGTAGAAATCAAGTTGTAGTAAATCAAGTTGTAGTAATGATGCTTTGTGGTAGACATTACGACAAATAAAATCAGACACGAAGAGCGTATGATTTAAACATAACTAGGACAGAAGCTATGCCTAAGGCAATTGGTATTTTAGGACAAAAAATCGGCATGACACGCATCTATACTGAGGATGGTGTTGCTATTGGCGCCACTGTTGTTGAGGCGGGTCCCTGTGTTGTTCTTCAGAAAAAAACTGAAGCAAAAGAAGGGTATAATGCCATACAGGTCGGTTATGGGACAAAGAAAGAGTCCCGCGAGAATAAACCGATGATCGGACATTTTAAAAGCGCCGGTAAGGGTTGTTTTTATCATATAAAGGAGTTTCGCGTTAAAGATCCTGACCAGTATGAGATTGGTCAGGAAATTGTCGCTGGCGATCTCTTTAAAGTTGGTGACATTGTTGATGTTAGTGGCAAAGTTAAAGGTTGCGGATTCCAGGGTGTTATTAAACGACATGGCTTTAGTGGCGGTGGCAAAACACATGGATCAATGTTTCATCGTGCCCCTGGGTCAATTGGCTGTAGTGCAACACCGAGTAAGGTTGTTAAAGGGAAAAAGATGCCTGGTCGGATGGGAAACAATCTCATCACCAAAAAGAATGTGATAATTCTTGATGTTCGCAGTGAACAGAATGTTATTGTACTGAAAGGGTCTTTGCCCGGTACAAATAAAGGGTTGTTGCAGTTTTTCACTAAGTAAAGATCTGAGAGGTGCCGAAAAATGGCTGTAACAGGCATATTAAATATTAAAAATGAAAAAGTCGGGGAAATTGAACTTAATGACTCGCTTTTCGCTGTTGATGTAAAACTTTATGTTTTGCATGATATTGTCAGGATGCAACGGGCAAGTCGTCGGTCTGGTAATGCCTGCACAAAGACAAGGGGGGAAGTTCGTGGTAGCGGCGCAAAACCCTGGCGACAGAAAGGTACGGGCCGCGCACGAACTGGGACTCGTAAATCTCCTATATGGCGTGGTGGCGGTACAGTATTCGGACCAAAACCTCGCAGCTATGCGTTTAAACTGCCCAAAAAAGTTAAAAAATTAGGCCTTAAAATGGCATTGAGCGCTCGTTTGTCTGAAGAGCGCCTGCTTGTACTTGACAATTTTGAAATGGATGAAATCAAGACCAAAAATTTTATCAATGTCATGGGTACGCTTAATATAGATAATGCACTTATTGTAATACCCGGGCAGAATGAGAATTTGGAAAAGTCATTAAGAAACGTTAGCGGCTACAAGGTTATGACAACTGAAGGTGTTAATGTGTATGACATTCTTCTGCACAAGAATATCATCCTTCTCCAGCCTTGCATCGGCCAGCTTGAAGAGAGGTTGCTTTCATGATTGATATATATAATGTCATAAAGAAACCATGCCTTACTGAAAAAGGTATGTTTCTGCAGGAAGAGCATAATCAGATAGTTATGAAAGTGCATTCCAAGGCAAATAAAATACAGATAAAATCTGCTGTTGAGCACCTGTTTAATGTCAAGGTTGACAAGGTTCGCACTGCGAACATGCACGGTAAGAAGAAAAGAGTCGGTGCTCGTATCGGCCGGCGTTCTGATTGGAAGAAAGCTGTAGTTCAGCTTGCCGAAGGACATAAAATTGATTTTCTTGAAGAGCTGTAACCTGCATTTTATTTATCGTATAACTAAATATTCGGGGTAAGAAATGGCAACAATGAAGACCTATAAACCGACATCGCCGGGTCGAAGGAACTATGTTTCAATAGTGAACCCGGAACTGTCTAAATCCAGACCTGAAAAAAGTCTGGTTGAACCGCTTCGAAAATCCGGCGGCCGTAATAATAATGGCCGTATTACTGCCAGGCATATAGGTGGTGGCCATAAACGGAAGTATAGGGTTATTGATTTTAAAAGAAATAAGGAAAATATTCCAGCGAAGGTCTCTTCAATAGAATATGATCCGAATCGATCAGCAAATATCGCTCTACTTTTTTATGCAGATGGGGAAAAGAGATATATTCTTTCTCCTCTCGGCATTAAGGTTGGTGACGTAGTAGAGACAGGGGAAACTGTTGATATTAAAATAGGCAATTGCCTTCCAATGGCCAATATTCCTCTGGGCAGCATTATTCATAATGTTGAAATGAGAATCGGCAAAGGTGCTCAGTTGGTTCGCAGTGCCGGTGTTTCTGCTCAGTTGATGGCTAAGGAAGGGGACAATGTTCTGGTGAAATTGCCTTCCGGTGAGGTGCGGCGTTTTCATTGTAAGTGTAGGGCGTGCATTGGTCAGATTGGTAATGTCGAACATGACAGTCAGAAAATTGGCAAAGCCGGCCGTAATAGATGGAAAGGGAAAAGACCGAAAGTTCGCGGTGTAGCTATGAACCCGGTAGACCATCCGATGGGTGGTGGTGAAGGGAAGAGTTCAGGTGGTCGTCATCCATGTACTCCTTGGGGCGTACCGACTAAAGGATTTAAGACGAGACGGCGTAAGCAATCGGATAAAGATATCGTCAAGAAAAGGTCGTAGTGAGGGGGAAATAACGTGGGACGTTCAATAAAAAAAGGTCCGTTTGTTGATGATCATTTGTTGCAAAAAGTTGAAAACGCAAAGGAAAGCGGCTCAAGAAAGGTTATAAAAACCTGGTCTCGCAGATCAGACATACTGCCTGAGATGGTTGGTCTTACCTTTGCCGTACATAATGGGAAAAAATTCATTCCTGTCTTTGTTACGGAAAACATGGTTGGTCACAAGTTGGGTGAATTTTCCCCCACGCGTACTTTTTACAGCCATTCCGGTGACAGAAAGGGCAAAAAGTAAGAATACTTTTCACCTGAAAAGGAGTCAGTAAGCAATGGAAGCGAAGGCAGTTGTTAGAAATATAAGGATTTCACCGCAGAAGGCACGGCTGATTGCAGATATAATTCGTGGCCGGCAGGTAGAGGAAGCGCTCAATAATTTGCGTTTTATGCCGAAAAAAGGTGCACGGATTCTTCGTAAGGTTGTAGAGTCCGCCGTGGCAAATGCAAGCCAGAACGAATCGATAGATGTTGATACCTTGTATGTTAAAAAGGTGTATGTTGACGGTGGCTCCATGCTGAAGCGTATACGTCCGAGGGCAATGGGCAGGGCTTCAAGGATTCTGAAGAGATCCAGCCATATAACCGTCGTGTTAGATGAGATTTGATTCATTAAATTTGTTTGTTAAGTATTTATCCTGATAAGGCTGTTCAATACAAAAATGTTTTTGTGATGGAGGAAGGTTTTGGGCCAGAAAGTTAATCCAATAGGTTTGCGCCTTAATATTGTTCGTTCCTGGGAGTCAACCTGGTATGCAGACCGTGATTATTCGAAAAATTTAATTGAAGATCAAAAGATCAGAAAATTTTTGAAAAAAAGACTGTATCATGCGGGACTTTCAAAAATTAATATCGCCCGTACCGGTGAAAAGCTGAAATTAAAACTTCATACAGCTAGGCCTGGTATTGTTATAGGAAAGAAAGGGGCGGAAATAGAGGGGCTTAAAAAAGAACTTGATAAGCTCACAAACAAGAGATGTGTTGTCGATATTCAGGAAGTTAGACGACCTGAAGCCGATGCACAGCTTGTCGCAGAAAATGTTGCCCTGCAGCTGGAAAGACGTATTGCATTTCGACGGGCAATGAAAAAGTCTGTTAATATCGCCTTGAAGTTCGGTGCAAAAGGTATTAAGATAGCCTGCTCCGGTAGATTAGGCGGTGCTGAGATGGCACGACGCGAGTGGTACCGTGAAGGACGGGTTCCTCTTCACACATTGAGAGCTGATATTGATTACGGCTTTGCTGAGGCAAAGACCACATACGGTATTATCGGTGTAAAGGTGTGGATTTTCAAGGGTGAAGTGTTGTCTGAGGCAGAACAGCTTTTGGAATAGTATACCATCTATTTTAACAAGGTTCTTGGATACGCCTTGTTTTTATATTGTAATAAGTTCAAGCCGAGTACTGTTGTGCTTGATATTGATTAGGGTAAAATTTAATGCTTAGTCCGAAAAAAGTTAAACATAGAAAACAGATGAAGGGCCGCATGAAAGGTAAAGCTTTACGCGGTTCATCAATATCATTTGGTGATTATGCCTTAAAGGCAACTCAGTGTGGCAAAATGACAGCCCAGCAGATAGAAGCTGCCCGTATTACAATCAGTCGAACTGTGAAGCGTGGCGGCAAGATGTGGATTCGTGTTTTCCCGGACAAACCAGTTACCAAAAAGCCGGCGGAAACTAGAATGGGTAAGGGAAAAGGCAGTCCTGACTCTTGGGTCGCCCCCATTAAGCCCGGCAGAATTCTCTATGAAATAACCGGTGTTGAAGAAAGTCTTGCTATAAAAGCATTGACTCTGGCCGGCAACAAACTTCCTTTTCAAACGAAAGTAATTACAAAGAGTACAACATTATGATTGCCAAAGATATGCGTGAGATGAGTGTTGAGGATTTGCAGTCGAAATCAGTTGATCTTGCTGAAGAATTGAATAAATTGCGTTTTCAGCACGGTATCAGGCCCCTTGAGAATACCTCCAGATTGCATGAGCTGAAAAAAGATATCTCCAGGTGCAAGACCGTCATGACTGAGAAACTCAGGGCGTAATAAAAAAGATACTTAATGATACATGGTCGTATGTGATCATATTTGTGGGAAATACAGATGTCTGAAAATAAAGCAAACAAGAAGACCAGAATCGGCGTTGTAACAAGCGATAAAATGGAAAAAAGTGTTGTTGTCCTCACCGAGCGTTTAATCCCCCATAAATTCTATGGTAAATATATTCGCCGGCAAGTCAAATATATGGCAGATGATCCTCAGAATCTCTGTAAAATTGGAGACAAGGTACTTATTGAGGAATGTCGTCCGTTGAGTAAAAGTAAACGGTGGAGATTACGTTCAATTCTTGAACAAGCCGTTTAATTTTATTAAATGAAGCTCCTTTTATGTGTTGTTATTTAGGAGTTCAGGTAATTTTTATACTGTAATATCCGGTTTGTACCGGGTTGATGGTGAAGATATGATACAGACAGAAACCGTCCTTAATGTGGCAGATAATTCTGGAGCAAAGAAGGTACTTTGTATTCGAGTTCTTGGAGGTACAAAGAAAAGATATGCCAGGGTCGGAGACGTGATAGTTGTCACCGTTAAAGAGGCAATGCCGAATGCAAAGGTGAAAAAAGGTGATGTCATGCGAGCTGTAATAGTTCGCACAGCATACAAATTAAGGCGTGAAGATGATACTTCCGTTAAATTTGATGAAAATTCAGCAGTGCTTCTTACCGCATCCGGCGAACCAATGGGAACCAGGATATTTGGTCCTGTTGCACGCGAACTTCGTGCTCATGGTTATATGAAAATAGTATCTCTTGCACCTGAAGTACTTTAGATGCCGACGAGTTGCCGGCTTAACGAATATAATGATTGACCTTTAAAAAAGAAATAAGTAGTGGGGATTGACTGATGGCTGTAGGAAAAAATTATCTCAAGCTCAATGATAAGGTTGAGGTTATTGCCGGTAAAGACAAAGGGCGTGTAGGCAAGATTACCAAAATATTTCCCGCATTAAATAAAGCGAAAGTTGAAAAAATAAATATTGTAAAGCGCCATATGAAGCCCAATATGAATAATCAGCAAGGTGGAATTATTGATATGGAAGCTCCAATACATGTTTCCAATTTGATGCTTATTTGTTCAAAATGCGCTAAAGCCGTCCGGATTAAGACATCAATTTTGGATGACGGCAGTAAGTCTCGTGTATGTAAGAAGTGTGGTGAATCAATAGAGGCAAACGTATAGTTTGTTTCATTGGAGGCTAGAATGTCCAGTTTGCAAGAGTACTACAAAAAAGAATGTATACCTAAGCTCATGAAGGAGTTTGGGTATAAGAATATTATGCAGGTTCCCAAGATTGAGAAAATTGTTCTTAACATGGGACTTGGTGAAGCTGTTCAAAATCCGAAAATTGTTGAGGGTGCATCTAATGAGATGACCATGATTGCCGGGCAGAAATCAGTTGTCACCAAGGCAAAGAAATCCATTGCCAGCTTCAAGTTGCGCGAAGGTATGCCCATTGGCTGCCGCGTTACGCTGCGTCATGAAATGATGTATGATTTTTATAGTAAGCTCGTCCATATCGCTCTGCCCAGGGTTCGTGACTTCAGGGGAGTGAAAGCAACAGGTTTTGACGGTAGGGGTAATTTTTCCATGGGTATTCAGGAACATATTATTTTCCCTGAAATTGATTACGACAAAATCGATAAGATTAAAGGTTTTAATATCACTATTACCACCAATGCAAAGACTGATGAAGAGGGACGTTTTCTCTTACGTACATTAGGAATGCCTTTTCGTAAATAGTACTGTCCAGGAGGAAGAGGTTGGCTAAGAAATCCTTAATATCAAAAAGTGAGCGTACGCCTAAATTCAAGGTTCGTGCTTATAATCGATGTCCGCTTTGTGGAAGACCACGCGCTTTTATTCGTAAGTTCGGGATTTGCCGGATTTGCTTTAGAACCCTTGCGTCTCGCGGTGAGATAACCGGCGTAACAAAGTCAAGCTGGTAAAATTTAATTCTCATTTGTATTGGATGCAAAAGGAGTATTTTTATGTCTATGAGTGATCCTCTGGCAGATATGCTGACCAGAATTAGAAATGCACGTTTGGTAAAATTTGACTCTCTGGAGATGCCGCATTCTAAATTTAAAAAGAATGTAGCTGATATACTCAAACAAGAGGGATATGTGTCGGATGTGGAAGTTCTTGCAGATGATAAGCAGGGAATTCTCAAAATCGGTCTCAAATATGATAAGCATAATAACTGTGTTATCACCGGACTGAAAAGAGTAAGTAAGCCCGGTTGTCGTGTTTATCTTAAATCCGATAAGATTCCAAAGGTTATGAGCGGACTCGGAATTGCCATTCTTTCAACTTCCTCAGGAATTCTTACTGACAGAGAAGCCAGGAAGAACGGAGTCGGTGGAGAAATTCTTTGTAATGTATGGTAATTTCCTGCGCCTTAATGTTTTGTGCAGTACGCTACCCACTCCACGGTTTATATAATTAAGTAAGTAACGTTAGTACGATAAATTGGAGATACCCAATGTCGAGGATAGGCAATCAACCCATCAATGTGCCTGCTGGGGTTAAAGTAGATATTAATGGTACACATGTAAAAGTAGACGGCCCAAAGGGATCTCTTGAACGTATTATTCGTCCGGAGATCGAACTGGTTCAGTCTGATGGTGTCATTACGGTGAAATGCCTTGACAACAGCAAACGTACTCGTGCCTTCAGCGGCCTTACCCGCACTCTGGTTAATAATATGATAATTGGTACGGAAAAGATGTTTACCAAGAAGCTTGTTATTGAAGGAGTGGGTTATAAGTCTGATATGAAAAATAATGTTTTAACCCTGAATGTGGGATTTTCAAATCCCGTTGTTTTTACCTTGCCCGAAGGTGTTGCAGGGACAGTAGACAAATCGACCATTTCTCTTGAGTCCATTGACAAGGAACTTGTCGGTCAGACGGCTGCGAAGATTCGTTCGATCAGAAAACCTGAACCCTATAAAGGAAAAGGAATCAGGTATGAAGGTGAACATATTGTAAGGAAAGCAGGAAAAACTGCTTCCAAGTAACAGAGTAATCTCGAATTAATCAGGTCACGATAATGTCGAAAACAAATCCAAAGGTAGTTGCACGTAACAAACGTGTTAAAAGAATAAGAAAAAAAATTTCCGGGACTCAAGAAGTGCCCCGACTTCGTGTATTTAAAAGTGCCAAACATATTTATGCACAGGTTATCGACGATGTAGCCGGACACACGCTCTGCTCTATGTCTACCTGTGATAAGGCCTTTAGTGATGCGGAAGGTAACAGTAAAAAAGAGCAGGCACGTCAGGTCGGTAAATTACTCGCTGAAAAAATGAAAGCCCATGGTTTGGAGAAAGTTGTCTTTGATAGGGGTGGTTATATTTATCATGGACGAGTAAAGGCTTTATCTGACGGTGCGCGCGAAGGTGGTCTGCGCTTTTAGATTTATTTATGACTTGTATAGCATTTTCCATTTAAACTATACGCATTATTTGGGGGTTCAAGTTGGCTGATTTCAAAAACGATAAGATGGATGATCAACTTATCGAAAAGATTGTTTTTATCAACAGGGTTGCTAAGGTTGTCAAGGGTGGTCGAAGGTTCAGCTTTAGTGCAATCGTTGTTGTGGGCGATGGAAATGGTAGTGTTGGATATGGATTGGGTAAAGCCAATCAGGTTCCGGAAGCTATCCGTAAAGGTGTTGAAAGAGCAAGAAAAGACATGAAGCCTGTTTCCATTACTGATGTGAGTATACCCCATGAAATTGACGGTAAGTATGGAGCCGGCAAGGTAATGCTGAAGCCTGCATCCGCCGGTACAGGTGTTATTGCCGGTGGAGCTGTTCGTGCTGTACTTGAGGCCGCAGGAGTGCAGAATATACTCACTAAATGTCTTGGTTCGCATAACCCCCATAATCTTGTCAAGGCGACAATGGATGGACTGCGGAGATTACGTAGTGTTGAGAAGATTGCCGCACAGAGGGGAATGACAGTCGAAGAGATTCTGGTTTAATGCTTCTACCTCCTCCATTGAATTAACAAAACACATTTTACATAAATAAATTGTCAAAACCTGTTCCTGATTTATTGGTAACAGGTTTTTAACAGGTATGGTCATGGCAAAAGAGCTTAAAATTATATTAACAAAAAGCGTGATAGGCAGCACAGAGAAGATTCGAGCTACTGTTACGGGATTGGGTCTTACTAAAACGAGCAAAATAATTGTTCGTAAAGATACTCCTGAAATTCGGGGAATGATCAATAAGGTCCAACATCTTGTTGCTGTGGAGGAGATATAATGCTTTCATTATCAAATCTATCCCCTCAAAAGGGTGCACGTAAGCAGAAAAAACGTCTCGGTAGAGGCCATGGTTCAGGTCATGGTAAAACTTCAGGTCGTGGTCATAAGGGTTTCAAGGCTCGTTCCGGTAGTGGAATTAAACCGGGATTTGAAGGCGGTCAGATGCCTCTGCAACGCAGGTTGCCCAAGCGTGGATTTAATAATATTTTTCGTAAGGAATTTGCAATTGTTAATGTCAGGGATCTTGAGAAACTCGAAAGTGACAGTAGAGTTGACCGCGACGCATTGATAAATGCAGGGCTTATAAAAGCCAAGGATTCTTTCGTTAAAATCCTTGGAGATGGGGATATATCTAAAAAATTTATTGTTGCAGTAGATAAAGTCAGCGATGGTGCCCGCCGTAAAATTGAGAGCGCGGGCGGAACCATCGAATAGACAGGGGTAATTCAATGGCAGGTGCTTTACAAAGTGTTGCAACTGTACCTGAGCTGAGAAAACGTATAACGTTTACGCTTTTCATGCTTGCAGTATATCGTGCAGGTGTGCAGATCCCCACCACTGGGATTAATGGAGAGGCTCTTGCAGCCTTTTTTGAAAAAAATGCAGGCACGCTTTTTGGCATGTTTAACATGTTCTCCGGTGGCGCTTTAGAAAATTTTTCTATTTTTGCCCTTGGAATTATGCCCTATATCAGCGCATCGATTATTTTTCAGCTTTTGACTGTGGTTGTTCCGCATCTTGAGGCATTGAAAAAAGAGGGTGAAGCCGGACGGAGAAAGATTACCCAATACACCCGGTATGCCACTGTCGGCCTTAGTATTATTCAGTCTACGATGATTAGTATCGGGCTTGAAGGCATGGCTGCTCCTGTCGGAAATGAAATGATTGTCATAGATCCCGGTTGGGCTTTCAGGCTTATGACCATTTTGACTCTGACCTCGGGTACCGCCTTTTTAATGTGGCTTGGTGAGCAGGTGACGGAACGGGGTATAGGCAATGGAATATCATTGATTATTTTTGCAGGTATTGTTGCCAGATTACCGGCTGCCATTGTTAATACATTTAAGATGTTCAGCACCGGTGAGATGACTTTGATTTTTCTGCCGATTTTGCTTGTCATGATGGTCGGTGTAATAGGTATTATTATATTTTTTGAGACAGCCCAGCGCAGAATCCCCATACAGTATGCAAAGCGGATGGTTGGACGTCAGATGTATGGCGGGCAGAGATCCCATCTCCCTCTTAAGATAAATATATCCGGTGTTATTCCGCCGATTTTTGCATCCTCTATTATGATGTTTCCGGCAACGATTGGCGGGTTTATTCAGGTTGACTGGATACAGCGAGCTTCATCTTTGTTGGCTTGGGGAAGTCCTCTTCATACGCTGCTCTTTGTTGGAATGATTGTCTTTTTCTGCTTTTTTTATACTGCAGTCACTTTTAACCCGGTAGATGTATCAGAGAATTTAAAAAAGAACGGTGGCTTTATCCCTGGTGTTCGACCGGGTAAACGCACCGCTGAATTTATTGATAAAGTTATCACCCGTTTAACTGTTATTGGTGCTATTTATGTCAGTCTTGTCTGTGTGCTGCCGACGATATTAATAGACCAGTTGAATGTTCCCTTTTATTTTGGCGGTACAGCCTTGTTGATTGTTGTGGGTGTTGCTATTGATACTCTTTCACAAATAGAGTCGCATTCAATTTCACGCAATTATGACGGTTTTTTAAAGACAGGACGTATTAAGGGCAGACGGTAAATCCGGAATTCTTATGGCTTCAGTAATTATTTTAAAGTCTCCTTCACAGATTGTGATTATGAAGGAGGCAAATCAGATAGTGGCACAGACGCTATCTATGCTCAGGGATTATATAAAACCCGGAGTTACAACTTTAGAATTAGATAAATTAGCTGAAAAATTTGCTCGCAGTAAAGGCTCTGTTCCTGCTTTTAAAGGGTATAGAGGGTTTCCTGGAAGTCTCTGTGTGTCATTAAATGAACAAGTTGTTCATGGTATTCCTTCTAAAAAGGTTGTTTTAAAAGAAGGTGATATTCTCAGTATTGATTTTGGCGTAAAATATAAAGGTTTCTTTGGAGATGCAGCTGTAACACTTCCTGTCGGCAAAATTGATTCTGCCGCTGAAAAACTTTTGAACGTTACCCGTGGATCTCTGTTCAATGGCATTGAACAGGTTAGGGTTGGCAATAGGGTATCTGATATTTCACAGGCTGTTCAAAATTATGTTGAGCAGGCTGGTTATTCTGTTGTTCGTCAATTTGTAGGACACGGCATTGGTCAATCTCTGCATGAACCACCTGAGGTGCCAAATTATAATCGGAATGAGAGATCAGCTAAACTTCTGCCCGGTATGGTTATTGCCATTGAGCCGATGGTTAATGCCGGAGGCTATGAAGTAAAGGTTCTGCGTGATGGATGGACTGTAGTAACCAGTGACAAAAGCCTTTCTGCGCATTTTGAGCATTCTGTTGCTGTAACCGAAGATGGTCCTTTAATATTGAGTTACGGCACAGAAAGTTAATTTTTTAGATATTTTAATTTTGAAATTCGTATAAAATATGTTATGATAATAAATTGTTTTTTTTATGAATCGATTATAAGAGAATCAGTTTTACCTGCTTGATAAGGAATTATTTTTATGGCTAAAGAAGAAGCCATTTCTGTAGAAGGGACAATAATCGAACCTTTGCCCAATGCAATGTTTCGTGTGGAGCTTGACAATGGACATAAGGTGTTGGCACATATTTCCGGTAAAATGCGTATGCATTTCATAAAAATATTGCCTGGTGACAGAGTTACTATTGAGCTTTCACCCTACGATTTGACTCGAGGTAGAGTTACGTTCAGGTCCCGGAATCAAAAAAAGAATTAACAGCAAGGATAAAATATGAAAGTACGTGCATCAGTTAAAAAAATGTGCAGCGATTGCAAAGTATATAAGCGCAAAGGGGTTGTCCGTGTTGCATGCAAGGTTAAAAAACATAAACAACGGCAGGGATAGCCGGAAAGATAATCGGGAGGTAGCCCCTTGGCTCGTATTGCAGGCATAGATTTACCCAAAAATAAACACATGGAAATAGCCCTTACCTATATTCATGGTATAGGCCGTACAACATCAAAAAAGATTCTTGATCAGGCAGGATTATCACGTACGATGAATAGTGATTCTCTTACTGATGAAGATGCAGTTACTATACGACAAATTATTGACGCTGATTACCCTGTAGAGGGTGATAGGAGGCGTGAAGTAGCAATGGATATTAAGCGCCTGATGGATTTAGGTTGCTATCGTGGAATCAGACATCGCCGTAGTCTTCCTGCCAGAGGCCAGAGGACAAAAACAAATGCCAGGACAAGAAAAGGTCCTCGACGTACACCAGGTTCACGTAAAAAATAATTTTTTTTGTCTGCATTAAAAAGGACTTGAACAGGAGAAATACATGGCTAGTCCGAAGAAACGTACCACTAAGCGTAAAGAAAAAAAGAATGTACCGGAAGGTATTGTTCATATAAAATCTACTTTTAATAATACCCTGATTACCATTTCTGATAAGCAGGGCAATGTTATATCGTGGTCTAGTTCCGGAGTTTTGGGTTTTAAAGGTTCTAGAAAAAGTACTCCTTTTGCCGCACAGAATGCTGTAGAGACTGCTGCGAAGGTTGCAATGGAACATGGTATGCGTAAAGTAGAGGTTAAGGTAAAGGGCCCAGGTCCCGGCAGGGAATCTGCGATTCGTACTTTACAATCGGTCGGTTTTGAAGTGAGCAGGATCTGTGATGTTACCCCTGTTCCTCATAATGGCTGTAAGCCTCCCAAGAGAAGAAGAGTATAAGCAGCGTAATTAGAAATTTTATGACCGAAACGTTATTGAACATGTAATAACGGAGGGATACATTGGCAAGATATAGAGGAGCGGTCTGCAGGCAATGCCGCAGAGAAAAAATTAAATTGTTTCTGAAAGGAGACAGGTGTTATTCTGATAAATGCGCTTTTGAAAGAAGGGCATTTCCTCCTGGGCAGCATGGGCAGGCCAGGATGAGGAAGGAATCTGATTACTCTATTCAGTTGAGAGAAAAGCAGAAAGTGCGCCGTGCTTACGGCATGCTTGAGGGCCAATTTAGAAGGTACTTTGAGCAGGCTGAGAGAGCAAAAGGCGTAGCAGGTGAAAATCTCCTTGTTCTGCTCGAAAGAAGGCTTGATAATGTAGTTTTCAGGTTGGGTTTTGCGTCCTCAAGGACACAGGGCAGGCAACTTGTAAAGCATAGCCATGTTCTGATAAACGGTAAAAAAGTAAATATACCTTCATTTTTTGTTTCTGTGAATGATGTTATTTCCATCCGAGAAAAAAGTCGTAAGATTGAAGCAATTACTGACAGCCTTGAAGCTGTTGCCCGCCGTGGGATTCCTAACTGGCTTGAACTTGATCAAACCAACTTTAGTGGTAAAGCTAAAGCCATGCCTGAAAGGCAGGATATTACCATGCCGATCCAGGAACAGCTTATTGTCGAACTTTATTCCAAGTAATGGTTAATGTTACTCCCTTTGACTATTTGGAAATAGACCAAGAGAATTATAATGACAAATGAGGAAATCCTGATTCAGGAATCTACTCCATTTTATCGTAATTGGCGCGATCTTATTGTAGCTAATCCTTTAGAAGTTGACAAGCATACCCATACTGAGAGCTATGGTAAATTTATATGCCAGCCACTAGAACGGGGTTTTGCAACCACCATTGGCAATGGATTGAGGCGAATACTTCTTTCTTCTGTACAGGGCGCTGCGATTACTGCCGTTAAAATAGACGGTGCATTGCACGAGTTCTCCACACTTCCGGGTATATTGGAAGATGTGACTGAAATCATATTGAATTTAAAAGAAGTACGCTTAAAGCTTTTTCATGATGAAACAGCTATTGTCAAGATTGAGAAGAGAGAGAAAGGTTCGGTTACTGCTGCTGATATAATTACAGGTGCTTTTGTTGAGGTTATGAATCCTGATAAACATATCTGTACAATAAGTGGTGATGGTCAGTTTGTTGCCGAGTTTGAGGTAAAATGGGGCAAGGGCTATTCTCCTGCAGAAAAAAATAAACATGAAGACCAGGCTGTTGGTGTTATCCCTGTAGATGCTATTTTTACACCGATAAAAAAAGTCAAAACAATTGTCAGCCAATCCCGTATAGGTCAGCGTACCGACTATGATAAGCTGACCATGGAAATACATACCGACGGGAGCGTAAAGCCTGAAGATGCGCTTGCATATGCAGCTAAAATCCAGAAAGAGCAGATGAATGTTTTTATCAATTTTGATGAAAAACAGGTTGAACCTCAAATTGTAGAAAAGAAAGATGATTTTGATGATAATGAGGTTAATCCAGGTTTATCTCGAAGTGTTGAAGATTTGGAGCTCTCTGTTCGTTCTGCTAATTGCCTGCGTAATGCTCAAATATGTTTTATCGGTGAACTAGTACAGAAAACAGAAGCCGAAATGCTTAAAACAAAGAATTTTGGCAGAAAATCACTCAATGAAATTAAGCAGCTTCTTTCAGTGATGGATCTTTCACTTGGTATGAAAATAGATAATTGGGAACCACCTGAATCATCTATCGCTGATGATCAGGATGATGTGAGGTTAAACAATGAGGCATAGAAAAACAGGAAGAAGACTTGGTCGCACCACTGCACATCGTAAGGCTTTGATGCGTAATATGGTTACTTCTTTACTTGAGCATGAGAGAATAGTTACCACAACTCCGAAAGCAAAAGAACTTCGTAAAGTTGCTGATAAAATGATTTCTCTTGGCAAGCGTGGTGATTTGCACGCAAGACGTCAGGCTCTTTCCTTTATTCGTGACAAAAGAGTTGTTGATAAGCTTTTTGATAAGCTGAGCAACGAATATATGGACAGGAATGGTGGCTATACTCGTATTATTCAGACCGGTAACAGGATCGGGGATGCCGCACCAATGGCCATTATTGAGCTTGTAAATTATCAGGCTGAATCAGGAAATAACGCCGGCAACTAAAAAATTAGTTTTTCATTTTTGAGTTATTTTTACCTGGGACATATAACGTGTTCCGGGTTTTTTTATGGAAATAGTAAAAGTTTCTTGCTTTGGTCTAATTCTTTTGGTATTAGCTAAAGTCAGTACATTTACATTTTTTGTAGGATTTACGTTTTTTAGGGTAAATTTATTATTCTAACCTGCGAAATATGTAATTTTTTTATTTTTTTAAGTATTCCTGAAGGGAATGAAGGAGCAGCAAGATGGTAGAAGGAAAAGTTAAGTGGTTTAATGAGTCAAAGGGTTTTGGTTTTATTGAACGCGAAGATGGCGATGATGTGTTTGTGCATTTTTCAGCAATTGAAGAGGAAGGCTTTAAGACCTTGGGTGAGGGCCAGGCTGTAGTTTTTGATATTGTAGATGGTCAAAAAGGACCTGCCGCAGCTAATGTAAGGAAACGTTAAGCTTTTTTCTATTACATTATATTAAAAAGCCCGCCTTAATGGCGGGCTTTTTTTATGTTTAAAGATTGCGTTTATCTATAACTCTTTTTGCCTTCCCTTCAAAGCGCTCCAGTGTTTTTTCTTCAACGAGCTTGACATCAACATCGATTCCAAGTTCAGAGGTCAGCTTTTTTTTGATATGGTCTATCAGTTGCCTCTGTTTTTTCATCTGGTCAAAAAAGATGGATTCCATTACCTCAACCAGCACAGTCACCTTGTCAAGACGGCCCTCCCTTTCAACAACGATTTGGTAATGTGGTTCCGTGCCCTTGATATCAAAAAGAATTGATTCAATCTGCATCGGGTAGACATTGACTCCCTTGATGATAAGCATGTCGTCTGTGCGACCAATGACCCGGCTCATTCGGCGAAATGTACGACCACACGGGCAGGGTTCGGGAAGAAGCCGTGCAAGATCACGGGTCCGGTAGCGGATAACAGGGAAAGCTTCCTTGGTCAGGGTGGTGAATACAAGTTCTCCCAGGTCACCCGGTTCAACAGGTTCCATGGTGTCAGGATTGATGACCTCAACCAGGAAATGGTCTTCATTGATGTGCAATCCGTTGCACTGACTGCACTCGCCGGCAACACCAGGTCCCATAACCTCACTGAGCCCATAGTTGTCCGTGGCAATAATGTTGAGCTTGCTGCTAATTTCCCTGCGCATCTCCTCAGACCATGGTTCTCCGCCGAAAAGACCATATCGCAGTGCAAGGGCGTTTATGTTAATATTCATTTCCATCATTTTGTCGGCAAGGAGCAGGGCATAACTGGGTGTGCAGATTAAAGTGGTGGTCTTGAAGTCCTGCATGATCTGTATCTGCCGTTTCGTGTTGCCGCTGGAGATGGGAATAACTGAAGCACCGATTCTTTCTGAACCGTAATGCAGGCCGAAACCGCCGGTAAAAAGTCCGTAGCCGAAAGCTATCTGCACAACATCATCCTTTGTCACACCAGTTGCCGTGAGAACACGGGCAACCATATCGGCCCAGTTTTTTATGTCGTTTTTCGTGTAGCCGACAACGGTGGCTATGCCGGTCGTGCCTGATGATGCATGAACTCTGACAACATCGCGCAGGGGAACGGCAAAAAGTCCGTAAGGATAGTTGTTGCGTAAATCATCCTTTGTTGTAAAAGGCAGATTTCTCAGCCCCTCAAGAGAACGAAATCCGTCAGGATCAACCTTGAGTTCTTTGAACTTTTTACGGTAAAAGGGGACATGGGTTGCAACTCGATAAAGTGTTGATTGGAGCCGTTCAAGCTGCACCTGCTCAAGATTTTCCCGCGGCATACATTCTTTTGTTTCATCCCAGTACATATCAAAACCTCCAAATTCAATAAATGGCTGCTAATCCAGCTCACAAACAGCACCTTCAGCTGCAACATCACGACCAAGATAGGCCCGTTGCACGTCTCTGTTGCCAAGGAGGTCTTCAGCCGGTCCCTGGAGAATAATTTTACCTGTTTCAAGGACATAACCCCGGTCGGAGATACCAAGGGCTGCTTTGGCATTCTGCTCGACAAGCAGAACCGTGTTGCCGGATTGTTGAAGCTGTAAAATAATCTGAAAGATATTTTTAATGATCAGTGGGGCCAGGCCGGTTGACGGTTCGTCCAGCATGATGAGTTTCGGTTTTGCCATCAGGGAGCGCCCCATGGAAAGCATTTGTTGCTCTCCACCGGAAAGAGTGCCGGCAAGCTGATTTTCCCGTTCTTTTAAAACAGGGAAAATATCATAAATTTTCTGTAGTTCCTTTTTGGTATCCTGTTTTTGTCTCTTGTATTGCACATAACCGCCCAGGATAAGGTTCTCGTGCACGGAAAGAGTAGAAAAAACTTGCCGTCCTTCAGGCACGAGAGAGCAGCCGGCAGCAACTATTTTTTCGGGTTTGGTATTGCTGATTATGTCGCCCAGTAAAACAATTTCACCGTCAGAAGCTTTAATCATGCCGGCAATTGTGTAGAGAAGTGTTGTTTTACCGGCACCGTTGGCACCGATAATGGTGACGATTTCCCCTGGGTCCACATGCATGGAGATGCGTTTTAAAACACGCAGCTTTCCATAACCTGACTCCAGGTTTTTAATTCTCAACATCATCGTCACCAAGATAAATTTGTATCACTTCTTTGTTCTGCTGTATTTCACGTGGTGTATCTTCAGCTATTTTCCGGCCGAAACTTAAAACAACAATTTCGTCGGAAATATCCATAACCAGGGACATGTCATGTTCAACAAGCAGAACCGTTATTCCCTGTGAGCGGATTTTGCTGATGAGGCGTGCAATCTCGGCAGTTTCATAAATATTGAGACCGGCCGCAGGCTCATCAAGCAGCAGCAGGTCGGGCTCTGAAGCCAGTGCTCTGGCAAACTCCACGGCACGCTGCTGTCCAAAGGAAAGGCTTGTAGCCTCAACATCCGCCAGTTCTCTTATTTCAAGAAGCTCAAGGAGTTCAAGGCATTTATGCCGGATTTCTTTTTCTTCACCCCAGGTAAACGGCAGATGAAACATGCCTGCCATAAATCCGGCACGGCTTTTCGTGTGGCGACCAACCATGACGTTTTCCAGGGCCGTCATATCATGAAAAAGTTTGATGTTCTGGAAGGTGCGGGAAATACCGCATTGGGCAACCTGATATGGTTTAAAGCCATGAATTTTCTTATTGTTAAAGGAAATTGTGCCGGAGTTGAGGGGGGTGTTGCCGGAGATAAGATTGAAAAGTGTCGTCTTTCCGGCTCCGTTAGGGCCAATGACGGCCTTGATCATACCTCGATCCACGGTAAAACTTACATCGCTTACCGCTTGAAGTCCACCAAAGCGTTTATTGACATTTTTAACATCTAAAAGTGTCATTTCAGTCTCGTTTATTTGCCTGTTTTAAATTTTTTAAATCGTTGCCAGATATGCAGACGCAGTATTCCGTCAGGGGCAAAGAGCATAATAATAATGAGAATAACCCCGAAAACAGCATCGTCATAGGAACCAAACAGGCCGCGCAGGGAAAGAAAGTTAAGAACGGATGCCATTATCAATGTTCCCCACATGCTGGCCATGCCGCCGATTGCCACGATTGCCACATATCGCACTGATTTCATGATTCCAGCTTCAGAAGGGCCGATACCGCCATTGTAGTGGGTGAGGAAAATACCGGCCAATGCCGCAAAGACAGCACTGAGTACAAAGGTGTAGAGTTTATACCGTGCTGTGTTGACACCCATTGCATCAGCGGCCTCCTCTGATCCGTGAATGGCCCGTAATGCCCGACCTACACGTGAATGTATAAGATTCTGAAGCAGGATAAATGCGACAAGGAGAATGGTGCAGGCAATATAATAATTTTGTATCCGGTTACTGAAATCACCATTAACGGTAATGCCGGGCATTAATGTGAATCCCGGCACATCGGAAATACCGTCCGCCTCACCCATAATTTCCCAAGCAAGCACCACACGGTAAATAATTATACCAAAACCCATGGTGGCCATGGCAAGATAATGGCCTTTAAGTTTCAGCACCGGAATACCGATTAAAAAAGCGATCAGGGCGGTCAGGACGAGGGCGAGAATACAGGCAAGCCATGGTGTGACATAGAGGAGCGATTCTCCGTAAAGGTTTTCACCATTAACCAGCAGTCCTTTGCCGGCAAGAAAAAGAACAAAGCTGTTGCCCTTTTCAAGGAGATGAATAAGGTTATAGGTTGTCAGGACGGCAGAGGTATAGCCGCCGATGGCAAAAAAACCGGCATGCCCAAGGGAGATTTGACCGGCATAGCCCATGACCAGGCAAAGTCCTATAATGACCAGGGAATAGTATGCCGTCATGGTCATCTGGGTCAGATAATATGAAGTGTCGGTTATCTGGGTCAGGAACTGCAACCCGGCAAGAACCAGAGCCAGAAGAAAAAATGGGATAAATCTTTGTGTCTTCATCAAAATTCCTTTAATCCTGCAGCTTCCTTGCTGCCGAACAAACCATGGGGTCGGACAAAGAGAATTATGAGAAGAATGGAGATGGAAATGGCATCCTGAAAAGCCAGCGGGACGATGTCGATACTGAAGGCCTCAATGATGCCGAGCAACAAGCCGGCGCTTACGGCAGCCATACTGTTGCCCAGGCCGCCTAAAACGGCCACGGTGAATCCCTTAATAGCAAGGCCGGTACCACTGTCATACTGCGTATAGGTAATCGGCGAGACGACACATCCGGCCAGGGCGCCGATTGCTGCGCTGAGCATGAAGGAGAGGGTCACCATGTTTTTTGTATTAATACCGCATAGGGTGGCGGCCAGCCTGTTGGACGAACAGGCCCTCATTTCCTGCCCCAGGGAGGTGAATTTGAAAAAGAGGCTGAGCAGCACAACAATAACAGCGCAAACGCCAATAACCCAGAGAACCTGCGGAGAAACATTTGTTGACAGAATGCGGATTGAAGAAATTTCATTGCCGTTAAAATACGGCAGTGACCGTACACCCTCTCCCCATACATGCAGGGCAGCTTCGCGTATTAAAATGGAAATGCCTATGGTGATAATGATCATGCGCAGCACTGAAGGGCTTTCAAGCCAGCGAATAAAAATTATCTCAATAAGGGCGCCGATTATCATGGTTATGATAACGGCAATAGCGATTGCCAGGGGCAGGGGAAGAAAAGTATGGAGGGAGATGGACAGCATGCCGCCAAGCATGACAAATTCTCCCTGGGCAAAATTAATGATGCCGGTGGTATTGTAAATAATATTAAAACCAATGGCGACAATAGCGTAAATGCTGCCATAGGTTATGCCGGCAAAAAGATATTGTAAAAAAAGTTCCGATGTCATTGCTGCATGATTTTTTTGTAACTATTCAGGTGTTCAGTCTTCGGTTTATCCAGCTGAACAGTTACATTTTTTTTTAATAAAACAGTGTGCATTCAGGAACAAAGCAGAAAAAAAAGGACTGCCGAAAAATATCCGCAGCCCCTTCATTCTAAAAAGAACGGTTCCTGTTAATTTTCATAAAGGACAAATTTGCCGTCTTTCACAGTCATCATGGCAAAAGAGTCCATATCAAGGCCGTTATGGTCGGCCGGCGTGAAGTTGAAAACACCACCGGTGCCGACAAAGCCCTGCAGATTTTCAATGGCACTACGGACTTTCTCCATTTCGGTGCTGCCGGCAGCCTTAATAGCTTCGGTGAGAATCATGATTGCGTCATAACCATGGCCGCCAAAGGTGCTGGCCGTTTCGGAGAATTTTGTTTCATAATCATGTTTATACTGCATCAGCACTGTTTTCTGGGGATTGCTGTCAGGCAGGCTGTCCGCTACAAGCAGACGGCCGCAAGGGAAGATGATTCCTTCAGCAGCCGCACCTGCAGCTTCAACGTATTTAATGTTACCAAAACCGTGGCTCTGGAAGATGGGGACATCCCAACCGGCCTGGCGGATGTTCTTGGCAACAATAGCCTGGGCCGGAACAATGGACCAGTTTACAACGGCCTGGATGTCTTTGTTTGCCTTGATTTTGGCAATGACTGCACTGAGATCGGTTGCCTTTTTATCGTACACTTCGGTGGCGACAACTTCGATGCCGAATTCAGGGGCAATTTTAACCAGCTGGCCTTTTCCTGCCTTACCGAAACCGGTGTTACCCGCCAAAACCGCAATCTTGGAAATGCCTAATTTATTCATTTCCATATAGATTTTTTTAACAGCAAAACTGTCTTTCTGGGGGGTTTTGAAAACATACTGGGCAACCGGGTCAACAATGACTTCAGCTGCAGCGCAGGAGAGCAGAATTGTCTTTCCCTGCTCACAGATTTGTTTGATTTTCATTGTTTCGCCGCTGGTGGAAGGTCCAAGGATGGCGAGGACGTTTTCTTCTTCAATGAGCTGCTTGGCAAAAGAAATTGCCTTTTCAGGATTGGCTCCGGAGTCTTTGATAATGAGCTTGATGGTATCGCCGTTAATACCGCCGTCGGCATTTATTTTATCCACCAGCATTCTGATGGTCCGTCCTTCAGGGCCGCCCAGAAAAGACGCTCCGCCGGTTTCGGCCAGGATTGCTCCGACTTTGATCTCCTTGGCCTGTAAAGACCCAGGCAAGGCAACAAGTGCCAGAGCCCAAAGGGACAGAATCGTTACAGTTGAAAGAAAAAAACGTTTCATGATGATCTCCTTTTTTCAGTTGATTAAAAAACTACCCATATAAAATATTAACGCCTGCTTATATTGCATATACTTCCACGCCGCTCAGGAGCCGCACGCCGGATTTGACAAGGATGTCGATGGCCTTGTCAATCTCGTCAAAGCGGAAAATAATCAATCCTGTTTCCCCGCTTTTCTGGGTAAAGGCGTACATGTATTCAATGTTGAGTTCCCCCTCTTTTATTGTTTGCAGCACACCGGCAAGACCGCCTGGTTTATCCGCCACCTCGACAACGATGACCTCGGTTTTGCCAACAGTGAAGCCGTTTTCTTTCAGGACCTTTTGGGCATTTTCAGTATCATTGACAATGAGCCGCAAGATGCCGAAATCCGCCGTGTCTGCCAGGGACATGGCCCTGATGTTGATGCCTTTTTCAGCCAGAATACCGGTAATGTCCGCCAGCCTTCCTGATTTATTTTCCAGAAAAATTGCAATCTGTTCTACTTTCATATTTTCCTCCTGTGCCGGACGTGCTGCCGTCAAAGATCAGTTTTTGTCTGCATAACACAATGCCATGGTTTGCCATAATAAAAACGTAATCCGGAAATGTTATATTTTACGCTTATCAATGACTCTTTGTGCTTTTCCTTCACTGCGCTGGATGGTTTTCGGTTCGACCAGTTTTACTTTGCAGCTTACCCCGAGAAGATCTTTGATCTCATGCTGGATAGTTTTGGCCAGCGCTTCAAGTCTTTTTACCGCATCGGAAAACAACGTATCGCTAACCTCAACCTGTACCTCCATGGTGTCAAGAGAGCCTTGGCGTTCAACGATAATCTGGTAATGCGGTTCAACTTCTTTGATGCTGATCAAGACATGCTCGATCTGGGAGGGGAAGACATTGACGCCGCGGATAATGAGCATATCGTCGGAACGGCCTGTGATTTTTTCCATACGGTAAAAGGAGCGGCCACAGGTGCAGGGACTGGTGATGAGGCGAGAAAAATCCTTGGTGCGGTAACGGATAACCGGAAAGGCCTCCTTGGTCAGGGTTGTGAAGACGAGTTCTCCTTTTTCTCCAAGAGGAAGCGGTTCAAAGGTTTCGGGATGAACGATCTCCGGCAGAAAATGGTCTTCCATAATATGCAGACCGTGTTGTTCTTCAATACATTCCACAGAAACACCCGGGCCGATAATTTCACTTAAGCCGTAAATGTCAATGGCTTTAAGGCCGAGTGCTTTCTCAATCTCCTGACGCATGTTTTCGCTCCAGGGTTCGGCGCCGAAAACACCTACCCTGAGGGCCATTTCCGCAGGATCAATTCCGGCATCAACCATGGACTCCGCCAGATTTAACGCATAAGACGGCGTACAGAGCAGTACGGTTGACTGGAAATCACGCATGATCATGATCTGGCGTTTGGTGTTGCCGCCGGAAACAGGCACCACGGTAGCGCCAAGAGTCTCAGCCCCGTAATGAGCGCCCAGTCCGCCGGTGAAAAGGCCGTAGCCGTATGCATTATGGATGATATCTTTCGGGGTTGCCCCTGCCGCAGTCAGGCAGCGCGCCATCAATTCAGCCCATATTTTAATATCGCGTTTGGTATACCCGACAACAGTCGGCTGGCCGGTGGTCCCGGATGAGGCGTGAATACGTACTACCCTTTCCAGGGGAACCGTGAAAAGGCCGAATGGGTAATTTTTGCGCAGATCCTCTTTAGTGGTAAAAGGAAATTTGTTGATGTCGGCCAGGGTCTTGATATCGCCTGGAGCAACCCCGGCAGCATCCATTTTTGCCCGGTAATAGGGCACAGTGGCATAGATTCGTTCAACCTGGGCCTGCAGCCTTTTCAGCTGCACGGCCTCCAGGGCCTCCCGTGGCAGGGTTTCGTATTCTTCGTTATAGATCATGGGAACACTCCAAAACAGGGGATCAGGTGTTATTTTTTATTGCGTAACTTTACGGCCTTGCATAAACGCTGCAATATTTTCGTCAAGCTTTCGCGGGATTCTTTTTTTCAAAACTTCCAGGAATACCTCGTCCGTAACCGGCAGAAAGGTCGACAGGGCACCAACCAGAGCGATATTAGCCGCCCTGATTTCACCGACGGCTTTGGCAATGTCAAATCCATTCATCCGGTAGGTGGCAATTTTTCGTTTGGTAAGCTCGGATAGTATATCGTCGGGATAAGTCATTTTGCCGGTGGCTACCGCAGGGGGAGCGATGTGATGCATGTTGACGATAACTTTGCTGTTCTTGTTTAAAAATGGCAGATAACGCACTGCCTCCATGGTCTCAAAGGCAACGGAAAAGTCGGCCTTGCCCGGATCGATGAGCGGCGAATAAACCTTGTCGCCGAATCGCAGATGGGCCACAACGGAGCCGCCGCGCTGGGCCATGCCGTGTACTTCGCTTTTCTTTGCATCATAGCCGCTCTCAAGAAGGGCAAAGGCGGTGATTTCACTGGCCAGCAGGATGCCCTGGCCGCCAACCCCGCAAAAAAGTATGTTTCCACTTGGTTTCATTATTTCCCCTCCGCTTCGGCAATGGCGTCAAATTTACAGAGCGTCCGGCATTGTCCGCAACCGTTGCACAAGTCTTCACTGATGCGGCTGTAGCCTTTCTGTTTTTTCTTTTTACCCAGCTTGACACCCTCTTCCGGTGTAATGGGCACCCAGCTGATGGCCGGGCATCCGATGCGGATGCAGGCAGTGCAGCCGGTGCATTTGTCCAGTGAAGAGGTGAGGGGAGTTTTTTTGCGCTTGCGTTCCTCCGGGATCAGCACGCAGGGGGCACGGGCAATGATGACGGAGGGTTCGGGTCTCTCGATTTCTTCCTTCAAGACCTTTATGCAGGTGTCGATTTCATGGGGATTCACCGTGCGGATATGTTTGACTCCCAAGGCCCGGCATAATTCCTCAAAGGCAATGGAATTGGCCGGCTCTCCCATCAGGGTGCTGCCGGAAGCAGGATTGGGCTGGTGGCCCGTCATGGCGGTGATGCGGTTGTCCAGGATAATCACCGTGGAAGCGCTTTTATTGTAAACCATGTTGGTAAGGCCGGTGATGCCCGAGTGCAGGAAGGTGGAATCGCCGATGACGGCAACGGTTTTTCCCTTGCCGTTTTCACCCAGGGCCTTTTCCATACCGTGCGCCACGCCGATGCTTGCGCCCATGCAGATACAGGAATCCATGGCGGAAAGCGGCGGCAGAAAGCCCAGGGTATAACAGCCGATATCGCCGGAGATAAAGACATCGTATTTTGACAGGCTGTAAAAAAGACCGCGATGGGGACAGCCCGGACACATGTTGGGCGGACGCGGCGGGATTTCCACCGGGGCGTAAATTTCACCCGTATCCTCACCAAGCGCCTTTTTAATGATAAAAGAGTTCAGTTCGCCGATTGCCGGTATTTTTTCTTTGCCGATGCAGGGGATGCCATGGGCCTTGATGTGGGTTTCCAGAAAAGGGTCAAGTTCTTCCACCACGATGAGTTCTTCCACTTGAGAGGCAAAATCGCGGATCATGTCAAAGGGTAGGGGCCAGGTGCTGCCAATTTTCAGAACAGATGCGTCGGGGAAGGCCTCTTTGACGTAAAGATAGGAGATGCCGCCGGTGATGAAGCCCCGTTTTTTGTCACCCCATTCAATGCGGTTGCCTTCATAGGATTCAACAAAATTGGCCAGTTTTTCCTGTCGTTCTGCAATAACTTTGCGACGAATGCGGGCGTTGCCAGGCAGCATGACAAATTTTTCCGGTATTTTTACTATCTCAACCGGGATGGGGCCGAGCTGCCGCTCACCTGTTTCCACCATGCCCTTGACATGGGCCACCCGGGTGGTGGTGCGCAGGATAACCGGGGTGTCGAATTGTTCACTGATCTCAAACGCCTTTTTGAGCATAAGGCGTGCCTCGGCAGGATCGGAAGGTTCAAGCATGGGCAGTTTGGCAGCAAAAGCGTAATTGCGGTTGTCCTGTTCGTTCTGGGAGCTGTGCATTTCCGGGTCATCGGCATTTATGATGACGATGCCGCCGCGAACGCCGGTATAGGAGGCGGTAAAAAGAGGGTCAGCCGCAACGTTCAGCCCCACATGCTTCATGGTTACCAGAACTCTGGCACCGGCAAAGGAGGCGCCCAGGCCCACTTCCAGGCCGACCTTTTCATTGGGGGCCCATTCGGTATAGACATCATTATATTTTGACAGGTTTTCCAGTATTTCCGTGGATGGTGTTCCCGGGTATCCCGAAGCAACGGTCACCCCGGCTTCCCATGCGGCACGGGCAATGGCTTCATTACCCGACAACCATTGCATATTTTCAGAACTGACTTGTGTCAAGTTGTCTCCCTAAAGCTGTTAAGATCATCCTTAAAAAGGTATTTGGATTTAAAAGCGAATATGATAACGGAATAAAGAGCAAAGAATCAAAAAATCATGGTTTAAATACCACGTATTTCTACTAAGTTCAACAAGAGCAGGGGAATAAGCCTGTAAAAATACCTATTGTGATTTTTTGTTCTGATGTATAAGTAATTCTGTAAAAAATGATAAAAAATGATATACAAACCGGCTGATTTGCATAAATAAGCCGATAAACTCGATACGTTTGTCATGGATAAAAAGAAAGACATACCATCTCTTGACGCCCTGAACAAGGTGCTTGCCCAGCGGCATGGTCCGGAAATTCAGGCCAGAATCGGAAAAAGTGTTGTCGGTATCATGGGGCTTGGCGGCCTTGGCTCTGCCGTGGCGGTTGCACTTGCCAGAATAGGTATTGGCAAGTTGCTTCTGGCCGATTATGATGTGGTTGAACTGAGTAATTTGAATCGCCAGTATTATTTTATTGATCAGATCGGCCTGCCCAAGACAGCAGCCCTGCTGGATACACTTCGTCGAATTAATCCTTATATCAGCCTGCAGGCTATTAATGAGCGTTTGACTGAACAGGTTATCCCCGAGCGGTTTAAGGGGGTGGATGTGCTTGTGGAGTGTTTTGACGATGCGGCCATGAAGCCTGCGGCATTGCGGGCGGCGCACACCGGCATGAAGGGTGTGGGCTATGTCGGTGCTTCCGGCATGGCCGGATTTGGTCCTAATAACAGCATCCTGACTAAAAGGATTTATCCCCGCGTCTACCTGGCTGGAGATGAAAAGTCGGAGGTGGTTGAGGGACATGGTTTGATGGCTCCTAGAGTGGGCATCTGCGCCCATCACCAGGCAAACCAGGCGCTGCGGATTCTGCTGGGGGTTGAAGATAAAGAAAGTGGCTATGCAAATCATTTGTAACGGTGAAAAAAGAGAAATCCAGCCGGGGATCAGGCTCGTTGCTTTTTTACAGGAACTTGGTTTCAATCCTGATACTGTTTTTGCCGAATGCAACGGCATAATTGTCAAAAAAGAGGAATATGATTCCTTTGTTTTGCCCGAAGATGCCCGGCTTGAATTAATACGTTTTGTTGGAGGCGGCTGATGTTAACCATTGCCGGAAGAACCTTTAAATCTCGCCTGTTCGGCGGTACAGGGAAATTTTCCTCTCCCCGGGTGATGAAAGAGGCCCTTGATGCCTCAGGATGCGAGATGGTTACCGTGGCCCTGCGCCGTGTTGATCTTGACAATCCTGATGATGATATCATGTCCGTGCTGGACAGGAAGAAATATCTCTTCCTGCCCAATACATCGGGGGCCAGGAATGCGGACGAGGCCCTGCGTCTTGCCCGTCTGTCCAGGGCCTCGGGTGGTGGAGACTGGTTGAAACTTGAAGTTACCCCGGACCCGCGAACCCTGCTGCCCGATCCGGTGGAAACACTGAAGGCCACCGAGATATTGGTCAAAGAGGGTTTTATTGTCCTGCCATATATGAATGCCGACCCCATTTTGGCCCTGCGGCTGCAGGATGTCGGTGCGGCGGCTGTCATGCCCCTCGGTTCGCTAATCGGTACCAACCAGGGGATCATGACCGCTTTCCAGATTGAAATTATTATTGACCAGGCCCAGGTGCCTGTGGTGGTGGATGCGGGTATTGGCGCTCCGTCCCACGCGGCCCTGGCCATGGAGATGGGGGCTGATGCCGTGCTGGTTAATACCGCCATCGCCGTGGCCGGCGATCCGGTTAAAATTGCCAGGGCTTTTGCCATGGCGGTAGAAGCGGGCCGTGATGCCTTTGAAGCCGGTCTCAGCAAAAAAGGGGTTGAGGCTGCAGCCTCGTCTCCTCAAACAGGGCTGGATTTTTTACGATAAAAATAAACCACAAGATCACAGAGATCACAGAGAAAACCGTAAAGACCTTTTGGGTTTTATTTCTCTGTGCCCTCTGTGGGCTCTGTGGTAAATGCAGTATGTCATGATACCTCAGAATATATTTTCCATTCCTGATTTTACAGAACTTGCGCTTCTCATTGACGGTTGCAGTGAAAACGATATTGAGCGTGCCCTGCAAAGTGACAAAGTCGATATCCACGGCCTTGCCGCTTTGCTGTCGCCTGCGGCGGAATCGTTTTTGCCCCGGTTTGCCGCACGTTCCGCCGAAATTACGGATCGACGTTTCGGCCGCACCATCCAGATCTATGCACCGCTCTACCTCTCCAGCTTCTGCGTGAACCGTTGCGCCTACTGCGGATTTGCTGCGGACAACAAGATAGAGCGGCGTATTCTTTCCTATGACGAGGCCGAGGCCGAGGCTGATATTTTGCACCAGCGCGGCTTTAACCACATTCTTCTTGTCTCCGGAGAGGCTCCGGCCCGGCTCGGGATGGAGTATCTGGAGGAAATTGCCAGGCGGCTGCGCCAAAAATTTGCGGCAATCTCCATCGAGGTGCAGCCCCTCGAAGAAGATGAATACGCAAGATTATTTGCTGCCGGCATAACCAGTGTTGCCGTGTATCAGGAAACTTACGACCGTAAAGTGTATGACCAGGTGCATCTTTCCGGTAAAAAATGCGATTTTGATTATCGTCTGCAAACTCCGGCCAGGGTCGCTGCCGCCGGTATGCGGGAAGTGGGTATCGGGGCGCTCCTCGGTCTTGCCGACTGGCGTCTTGAGGGTGTGGCCCTTGGTCTGCATCTGGCCTGGTTGAGAAAGCATTACTGGCGTACCGCCCTCACTGTATCGTTTCCCCGGCTTTGCCCGGCGGAGGGAGATTTTCAGCCCCTGGTCAAGGTGGGAGAACCCCAGCTTTCCCAGCTTATTTTTGCCCTGCGCATTTTTGATCCGGATGTGGGACTGCTGCTGTCCACCCGCGAGGAAGCACGTTTCCGCGACGGTATGATCGGTCTGGGACCGACCCGCTATTCTGCCGGCTCATGTACCGCCCCCGGAGGCTATAGTCACCCGGAACTTGGCGGAGAACAGTTTGCCGTCGGAGATCACCGCTCCATTCGGGAGGTGTGCTCGGATATTTGCCGTAAAGGATATGATCCGGTCCGCAAGGATTGGGATGCGACGTTTCAGGTGAACTGACCAAGAACGCAAAGGGACAAAGGGACAAAGGGACAAAGGCGAAAAGATTATAACCACTTTTTTGAGTCTTTGATTTTTTGTGTCTTTGCGTTAAGAAATAATTTTCAAGATAATCAGCATAACAAAGAGGAGTAACAATATGGCGGCTCAAGATCTTAAAAAAATGTACACAACAATCCTAGGCGACCATTTCCCCATGGAGATCAAGATTTCCTTTGGTGATCAGACCCGGGTGTATCGTAAACGAACCTGGAAAATCACCATGGATGACGGTTCCGTCGATGAGCGCGGCGTCCGCTATGGTGAAAATCCCGACCAGGAAGCGGCTTTGTATGAACTTGTCAACGGTAATCTGGTGCTGGGCGACTGCAAGTTTATCGAGCCGGGCAACGGTCTGGTCAGCGGCATTTCCGTTGAGGACATGCTGCAGGTGGGAAAACATCCGGGCAAGATTAACCTTACTGATATTGATAATGGCCTGAATATCCTTAAATATCTTGTAGACCGGCCTGCCGCTGCTATTCTCAAACATAACAACCCCTGTGGCGTCGCCCTGGGCGAGTCCCTGTCCGAGGCCTATAACAGGGCCAACCGCGCCGATCGTATTGCCGCCTTTGGCGGAGCGGTTGTTTTGAGTCGCGCCGTTGACAAGGCCACTGCCGAACTCATGGCCCGGAATTACCTTGAGGTTGTCTGTGCCCCTGAATTTGAAGACGGTACCCTGGAAATTCTTGCCCAGCGCAAGAACCTGCGGGTAATTAAAATGGCCCGTATCGATCGCCTGGCGGATTTTGAAAAATACCGTTTTGTTGATTTTAAAAGCCTTATCGACGGCGGCATCATTGCCCAGCAGTCTGCCGTTAATTCCATTCGCAGGGCAGATCAGTTGAAGGACGCGGTGACCATCTCCAAAGGCGAGGAATATCGCTGTGAGCGCCGGCCCACCCCGAAAGAGATAGACGATATGCTCTTTGGCTGGGCCGTTGAGCACGGAGTGACGTCAAATTCGGTTATCTATGTGAAAGACGGCTGCACCGTGGGGATCGGCACAGGTGAGCAGGACCGTGTCGGCGTTGCCGAGATCGCTGTGCATAAGGCCTATGTCAAGTATGCAGACATCCTCTGTTTTGACAAATTAGGCATTCCCTATGCCGATATGGCGCTTGAGATTGAGCAGGGCAAACGCGATATGGCCGATAAAGAGGCCATTGACACCCAGACCAAAGAAGACCGCGGCGGCCTGCCGGGTTCCTCCATGATCTCCGACGCCTTCTTCCCCTACCGCGACGGCGCCGATGTGGGCATTCGCCAGGGCGTTACCTCAATTCTGCAGGCAGGCGGCTCCATGCGTGACTTTGAAACTATTAATGCCTGCAACGAAGCAGATCCCCAGGTGGCAATGAAATACACCGGCCAGAGGTCTTTCAAACATTAAGCGATCTTGCTTTCATACGTTCTCTTTGTTTGCTCCCTCTCCCCGCTGGGGAGAGGGCAGGGGTGAGGGGAATTTCTTGATGCCACGCTCTGCCGTCTCTCTTTTCTTTTTTCTATTATTCCTTGTTTTCCCCGCCTCAGTTCATTCCCTGGACATCATGCTGCCCCTTGTTTATGAGGAAAAAAATGATGTAGAAAATTGGCTGATGAGTGAAAAGCTCGACGGCGTCAGAGGCTATTGGGATGGCAGGAAGCTTCTGTCAAAAAATAGCATCCCTTTCCATCCCCATCCTGATTTTATAAAAAATTTTCCTCCTTTTCACGTTGAAGGAGAAATATGGGGTGGCAGGGAAACTTTTGAAAAAACTTCCGGCATTGTCAGGAAAAAAGAGGCGCATGGAGGCTGGTTGGATTTGCAGTTTGCCATCTTTGATGCGCCTGAAGTTCCCGGCGGTATCGAGAAAAGACTGCCGGCCGCAAAAAAGTGGTTTCAGCTCAACCCCTCGTCCTATGCCTTTGTCATAGAACTCCACCCGGTGAAAGATGTACAACACCTCCAGGCTGAGTTGCAGAGAATTGAAAACCTGGGCGGTGAAGGTATCATCCTCAGAAAGCCCGGTTCCCCATATGTCAAGGGAAGAAGCTCTGACATTCTCAAAGTAAAAAGCTATTCTGATACAGAAGCCGTGGTCATTGCCTCCATTGCTGGAACGGGTAGAAATAAAGACAGAATGGGTTCTCTGCTGGTTGAATTGCCGGATACGAAAATACGTTTCAAAATAGGAATCGGCTTCAGCGATGAAGAAAGAGAGAACCCACCGCCTCCCGGCTCAGTCATCACCTTCAAATATTACGGATTGTATCAATCCGGTATCCCCAAATTCCCTTCATTTTTGCGAATCAGGCGGTAGTTTCCCGTATTATTTTTCCTCCCCTCCTGGGGTAAAATAGGGTATAAATGCTTAACAAAAAAAATAATTCAAACTTGGCCACTATCTAATGAACCTTGGTGACTTTTTATATAAAAATGATTTTTTCAAAAACCTGCCTTTGACTTCAGGCGAGCGTGATGAACTTATTCGCCTCATAGAAAAAGAGTATCTCCTTGATTTTCTCTCTTCACTTATCCGGCAAACCGAAAAAATTCTTGCCATTGACCCGACCCTTTCCAGGAAAGAAATTCTGGAAATTGCCGCAGAAAACATTGTGCATGATCTTAATGCCGAAGCAGCTTCGATCCGCCTCTTTGACCCAAAATCCTTTAAAATGCTTACTTTTGGTGCCGCTAACCTGAAAGACTGTGAACGTACCGAGGCCATACCGGTAAAAAACTCAATTGCCGGCAGGGTGGTTGAGGAAAACAGGAGCATTATTGTACCAAGCATAATGAAGAACCCGCTTTACAAAGATAAAAACATCGTGGCCCAAACGGGCGTTCACTCTCTGATAGCCGTACCGCTCCGCATGCCGAGCTTTGTTGGTTCAAGTGACGATATTTTAGGATCACTGCAAATCTATTACAAAGAAGATGACCGCCATTTCAGCAGGCACGAAATCATATGGGCGGAAGCACTTGCCAGACGCGTCAGTTATGTCATGGCAAAAAAACGAATCATTGACATGAAAGCCCTGAACGACAAAAAGGAGGCAATTTCCGATAAAATTTTTGTTAAGCTCAGCAACCGGGAAGGAATCAAGCTCAAAGATATTTTTAACCTGCTCATCCCTGAACTTGGCGAGCTCATCCAATTGCACAGCTGCTCTCTCTTTACCCTTTCGGACGACCGCAAAAGTATCCGTCAGGATGCGGCATATCCCCAAGGTCGAGCGTATCATGAAAATGGCCATCTGTTTACCCTGGAGCATCACGACTATTTCTGGGCCGTTGTTCACGGCTCAAAAGAATATGCCGACATGCCTTATGAAAGAATAGGTCCTTCCTATGTCCTGATTAAAGACCCATTTAAAAGCAATTTGGTCAGCCCAGGTTTACGGGATTTTGCTCACAGGGAACAGATTTATTCCATCCTGCTGGTGCCCATGCGGGCAGCAACGGAAACCCGCCATATCCTCTGCTATTTTGCCACCCAGCAAAAACAGTATTTCACTGAGGGCGAGATTGAGCTTTTGACATTTGTCGGCAAGGAAATAATGAAGGCTATGCGGCTTGAATTTCTGGGAGACATGCTGCATGACTTTAAAAACCCGGCAGTAGCCGTTGCAGGACTTGCAGCCCGCAGCAGGAAACTGCTTGACAGCGAGGACTTAAATACAGTTCGTGACAAGCTGATTTCCTATCAGGATGTTGTTGCCAGGGAGACAACGAGACTACAGGACCTGATGGCCCTGACAATGACAGGGGAGGGACGCGAAGAAGAAATTGATCTGGGAAAAATTGCAAAAGAACGATTTACTCTGAATCAGCATGTTATCGAAGAGGCAAAGTACAACTATATTCGTGTCAAGCCGGCTGCCATTGAAGACAATCTTATTATAATGTGCACCTGCTACGGCCTGGAACGGGTGCTTGACAACCTTATGAACAACGCAACAAAAGCTATTCCCGATACTGGAGGCTTTATTGAAATGCGTTGTTTTTCGTCAAAAAAAATGGCGGTTCTGGAAATAAAAAATTCAGGAGAAATCCCCAAGGTCCAGCTCGAGCTGATCAAGCAGGGGACTGTCCTGGGGCGAGGCCTTAATATCGTTTCCCGTTTTATCCAGAATAATCAAGGCAAATTTGACATTTCCTCAGAAAACGGCACGACCACTATCACGATAAAACTTCCTCTTCATCATAATTGAAACAGGTTTCTGGATGCGAGCCCAAATGTCGATGAACGGTTTTGCAAATATTCTGCTGCTGATTGCAGTGGGCTATGGGGCGCTCCTTGTTTTTGTTTACCTCTATCAACCCCATCTGCTGTTTCTACCCAATATCCCCAGTCGATCCGTACGTGTGACACCGGCCGAGGTGGGGCTTGACTATGAATCTGTGCAGCTTGAAACCAAAGACGGCATTCGTCTTGATGCCTGGTTCGTCCCGGCAGACCGGGCGCGAGGCGTTGTCCTTTTCTGCCACGGCAATGCCGGCAACATCTCCCACCGCCTTGAATCCCTGCAGGTGTTCAATAAGCTGGGACTCAGCACCCTGATTTTCGATTACCGGGGCTATGGCCGCAGCCAGGGTAAACCTTCCGAGTCCGGACTTTATCAGGACGCCGATGCCGCCTGGCATTACCTGACGCAAAAACGCGGTATTCCACCGGAGAATATTGTCCTGTTCGGACGCTCACTCGGTGGCGCCGTGGCCGCACAGCTGGCCACCATGACCAACCCTGCTGCCCTGATTCTTGAATCGTGTTTCACATCCGTACCGGATATCGGCGCCCAACTCTATCCCTTCCTGCCCGTCAGAATGCTGAGTCGTTTGCATTTCAATGTCAGAAAAAATCTCCAGTCTATCTCTTGCCCGCTCCTTGTAGTCCACAGCCCGGACGACGAGATCATCCCTTTCACCCATGGCCAAAAACTCTACGCATCGGCCAAAGACCCCAAGCATTTCCTCGAACTCTGCGGCGGCCATAATGAAGGCTTTCTTGTAACAGGCAATTCCTACACGGATGGCCTGGATGGTTTTTTGTCGCAATACCTGCCGTAAATGTTTGGCAGGAATAATTTTAATTCTATTCTCGGGGAATTATTATTTGGTAGTCAATGTCATTAACTTAAGCCATCCTTTAAAATCCTCGCCCCTTTGGGAGGTAAGCGACCGGAGAGAGACTCCGGGAGGATTTAGGTGAGGGGAAAAATAAATTGATAGCTTAAGTTAATGACATTGATTTGGTAGTAACAAAAAATGTAGAGCATTGCTTCCTGACAGTAATTTCCCTCAGTTTTTTTGAGGATTTTTTCGGTGAAGGGGTAAAATGAGAGCACTTTAAAGAATTCTGGATAATAAAGATTTGATTTTTTATTTGGCTTGCCTTATTCTCTATTCTGGAATCTAGAATAAGGAACACGATTATGCTAAAACCACAGGATATTTTTGCGATACTTAAATTGGCGGTCATTGGAAAACGTCAATGGTCATATGCAGGGTTGGCTGTTGAGTTGAAGATGAGTCCCTCCCAGCTTCATGCCTCGGTAAAGCGTGCCCTGGATGCGCAGCTTGCCGTTAAACTGGGAGACAGGCTCGTGCCGCACTATCGAAACCTTGAGGAATTTCTTATTCATGGTGTCAAATATGTCTTTTGGGCCAGGCCTGGCGATATGACGAGGGGGGTGCCAACCGCCTATGCTGCTCCGCCGCTTGTTAAAAAATTTGTAGCTGCCGCTGAAGAGCCACCACCGGTCTGGCCGGATCCAGAGGGAGACGTGCGGGGGCTGTCTTTTACGCCATTGTATAAACAGGCATCAAGGGCGGCACGAACAGATAAAAAGTTCTATGAATTACTGACTTTGGTGGATGCTATCCGGTGCGGCAGGGCCAGGGAACGTGAGGCTGCAATAAAAGAATTGAAAATACGGTTGGATAGCTATGCGTCGAGTTGCTAACCCAAATCTTGAAATATTGGAGATTGCGGTTCAGTATCTAGGTGATCTGGTAGAGCGACTGGTCTTCCTCGGAGGGTGTGCCACTGGCCTGTTGCTCACCGACGTTGCCGCGCCGCCGATTCGTTTCACCCATGATGTTGATGTTATCACCGAAGTTGCGACCATGGCGGAATATTATCGCTTAGCGAAACGACTGCGTGAACAGGGCTTCGGGGAAGACTCCAGCGAGAATGCCCCGATTTGCCGTTGGAAGGCGGGTGACATCCTGTTGGATGTAATGCCGACGGATCCATCGTTATTGGGTTTTGGAAGCACTTGGTATCAGGAGGCCCTTGAAGAAGCAGCACTCCTGACCTTGCCATCCGGAAAACAAATCCGCATGATTACAGCGCCATATTTTCTGGCCTGCAAATTTGCGGCGTTCGATGGCCGGGGAAATAATGATTTTTTGATGAGTCACGATATGGAAGATATCGTGGCGATTTTGGACGGAAGACCCGAAGTAGTAAGCGAGATACGATTGGTGGCTGACGAGTTGCGGAATCACCTGGCTGACCGATTCCGAAACCTGCTTGGCAATGATCGTTTTCTGGAGGCCCTTCCCGGTCATATGCCAGGGGATGAAGCAAGTCAGGCAAGGGTGCCGATAATCATAGAGCGTATAAGGGAAATAGCGACATTGAAATAAACATGACCTTAACGAAGATTTTCCAAAGACCCCATGCATTTTCTTGAACTGTGCGGCGGCCATAATGAAGGCTTCCTTGTAACAGGCAGCTCCTACACGGATGGCCTGAATACCTTTTTGTCAACATGCCTGCCCTGAAGGTTCGGCAAGAATCCATTTTTTGATATCATACCCATGAAAGCGGCTATTGGCCGTCCTCTCCACCTTGGGGAGAGGAAAGAGGTGAGGGGGAAAAATAAAATATGGTAGGACGCTATTTGTCCCACCATGTTTGTTATATTGTGTTTATAGGGAGATTTTTTTGTTTTGCACGAATGTAAGCAGCAACTCAATGTCATTAACTTAAGGCGTTTTCTTCCTCACCCCAACCCTCTCCCCCTGGAGAGGGGATTTTCTCCCTCGCCCCTTTGGGGAGAGGGCCGGGGTGAGGGGTTGTAAAGGTGGCTTAAGTTGATGACATTGAGCAGCAACTTTTAAAAAATAAAAAAAAGTTATTGTGCGTGTTAGGGTTTGGCTGTAGGTTGATTGTTAGGGGCGGCCGTTATGGGAAGATCAAGAAAGAAGAATGCTTTT
>DAOUUW010000194.1 GCA_030667965.1 Deltaproteobacteria bacterium | reverse complement strand
CCATAGGCGTACATATTTTCAACAGCCAGACCCAGGGCGGATCTCATTCCGTCAAGGCTGTATTCATTGCTGGGGTACATAAAGCATACTTTAGACATGGGTTCCCTCCTATAAGGTCAGATAGCAGTCGTAATCTTCAATAATAGCGCCATGCTGGGCCTGGGTCGCCATTTCCGTCTGAGTGAGGCCTGCCGGGATATCGGCAAGGTCATAGCCACATTTTTTGTAACTGTCAGCACAGATGGAAACATCGACCATATCCTTGTCCATGGATGTGAGTTCCGGCCATTCGGAACATTTGGTCAGATGGGTTGCATACCAGGTGAAAAAGACTTTTACTTTGGCGCCCTTGGCAACGGCAGCCTTGGTAATGCCAATGACATGTCTCATGTTCTGGGGAGATGTTACAAAAATACCGATACTTTTTGCCATGTTATCCTCCATAAAAAATGACCGGCGCTTCCGCATGAAGTGGAATGCGCCGTGTTAATGCTTTAAGCTTTTTCAATTATTTTTTCTTGATATAGAAAC
Organism: Deltaproteobacteria bacterium; assembly: GCA_030667965.1. GTDB lineage: Bacteria > Desulfobacterota > Desulfobulbia > Desulfobulbales > SURF-16 > JAHLLM01. The sequence continues at coordinate 4,870 of DAOUUW010000194.1, read as the reverse complement.
AGAAATAACCGGTTGCTTCTTTTTCGCCCAAAAAATCATGGCCGGCGCGGGTACACCAGCCGGGCAGATCGTTACGTGAACCTGGATCGGTACCCATAACTTCCAGTATTTCACCGGAATTAATTTTGTCGATTTCTTTTTTTGTGCGCAAAAGGGGCATTGGACAGCTCAGGCCTTTGGCATCAAGTGTGCGGGCAACTACAACGTCTGCCGGTGCTAGTTTAACGTCGCTCATAAATTCCTCCTCAGAACTCATTTTACATTAAGTAAGTTTGACCTTCAACAGACCTGGGTGAACTTTGTTAACCCGCCCAGGTAGACATAAAACAATAAGCAATACAAAATTAATCGAAATTTTTTCTAACAAGAAAGTATTGTTCTGTCAAGATGAAAAATGAATCACGGTTCAGGGAGTAATTTTTATTACTTTTTTTAGATATTCCCATGTTATTACTTGCTTGACAAATTTTTTTGACGCGATTAAAGATGAATTTTTATTTCTATTTGACAAGTTGTTAATGAATTCCTTTGATGTGTGATTCAGATGGCTGATTAGCTGCCGTCTCAAGCAGGGAAACATTAAAATAGGGGAGAGGAGAAAAGTATGAGCGAAGAAAGCATTTTTGGCAGCAAGGTGAAGGGTCTTTACAAAAACCTTTGTCGGGACGAATGGAACCCCACCATGGTGGGAGTCTTAGTGGCCCTGTTCAGTATTTTAATTATGGCCTGGTGGCGACCCTGGGGCGCAGTTGGGGCCATACGTAACTGGGGCGACTGGATGATGTATGGTTTAACCAGCGTCCTTGGTAATGAAGCCGGCATTATGGCTTTTTATGAAGATGCGCCACAGAACATCCTGAAAAGCACTGGATCGGTGATCGGTATCGGTTTTATCGGTGGGGCCTTTGTTTCTGCCTGTTTAGGCAATGATTTCGCCTTCCGCATCCCTCCGGTTCTTGAAATGGTCAAAGCAGTTGTTGCCGGCGTTCTTATGGGTATTGGCTCATCAATGGCCGGCGGCTGTAATGTTGGTGGTTTCTACAACGCCCTCGGCAATCTTTCCGCCCATGGATTTGCCATGTGGGTTGGACTTGTTGCAGGTGCCATTACGGGACTTAAATATATATACTGGGAAATGGAGCATATCTCCTGGGGAAGCGGCGGAGCCAAAACAATTGAATTTCCAGCAGCGCTGAATATGCTGCTTGGCTTTGCCGGACTAGCGGCACTTATTTTCGGCACTTATATGTATGCCGGCAACGAGGACAGTGAAAGAATGGCATCCATGGGAGGCCTGCTCCTGATTGCAGCCGCCCTCGGATACTGCATGCAGCGCGGCCGCTGGTGCATGATCCAGGGGTTTCGTGAACCCCATATGACAGGTAACGCCACCATGGCAAAGTCAGTTGCCTTAAGTGTTTTTATTGTTGCCCTGGGTGCTGTAGTGCTGAAATACGGTGTACCTGTTCGCTTTGATGGAGATCCTGTTCTGGCCACTGCTAATTACGTCCGCGGCACTTTTGGCTGGGGCGGTGTGGTTGGCGGTTTTATTTTTGCCCTTGGCGCCATGCTTGCCGGAGGCTGCGGTACAGGAACCCTGTGGCGTGTAGGCGAAGGACAGATTAAGCTGTGGCTCGTTGTTCCATTCTTTGCCCTGAGTAACTCCATTGTCACCGCCTGGTTCAAAGACAATGACTTTGAGGACGATGGCAAATTGGGCAGTTTCGTCTATTTACCTGACACCTTTGGTTATGGCGGAACTCTGTTCCTGATCGGTGGTGCAATGCTTGCCTGGTATCTCATTGTTTCCTGGAATGAGGATTCCAATAAATTGATTGTTGATATGTAAAAGACATGCAGCCGGTGCAAACCGGCTCACTTTTTTTATCGCATTTCCGATGTATCGGAAATGCGATTTTTTTTTGTCCTTGACACGGGGACTTTCTGAGGGCACATTGATAGTAAAATGAACAGTTGCTTTTAATGACGAATTGACAAATGATAAACTCTCAAAACGGCCTTAGCCGACAAATATCCGTCAAACAGGAACAGCTTCTCTTCGGTGATGAGCTGATCGTCATTGTTGATGATGAAATTTGCATACGTGAACCCCTGAAACTTTTTTTTGAACAGCAGGGAATGCCCGTTGCTGAAGCCTCATGCGGAGCAGAACTCATCGAGCTGCTTAACAGGCATCGTGTTGCATTGGTCCTGCTTGATATCGGCCTTCCTGACAGGTCCGGAACGGCACTTCTTCCTGAAATTACAGCCCATAATCCTGATGTGTCCATCATCATGCTTTCCGGCCAGGCGGATATCAAGGTTGCGTTGCAGTGCATGCGCAACGGTGCTGATGATTATATTGTCAAACCTGTCCATTTTAATGAGATCATGGTTGCTGTCAGGAAAACCCTGGAAAAGCGGCGTTTGATTCGGGAAAATCGCCGTTATCAGGAAGATCTTGAGCAGGCCTCATTTCGTATTCAGCTTCTGCATCAGCTTTCCCTGAAGATGAATTCCGTTTATCTCAATACCGGAGAGTTGGATGAAATCCTCCGCGCCATTTTAGTCGGTACCACGGCAAATGAAGGGCTCCGCTTTAACAGAGCCTTTCTGGCGCTCTTTGACGATGAGGGTGAATATCTTGAGGGCCGAATGGCCATTGGCCCGGACTGTCGTGAGGAGGCTGGAAAGATTTGGACGGAAATGCGTGACAGAAATCTTGAATTTCTCGATATTGTTCACGACATGGGCGAAGGTTGTATGGCGGATGATACCGCCGTAAACCGCATCATCAAGAGACTGAAAATACCTGTTTCCGACAGGGAGCATATTCTCATACGATCGGCCAGGGAGCGGCAGAGCTATAAGGTCTCAGGCGGCTGGGCTCCGGTTCCTGTCTCAGGCGATCTCATAGATCTGCTTGGAATGGATACCTTTGCCGTTGTGCCTCTTTTTGCCCCGGGGCGGTCCATAGGCGTCATTGTCGCCGACAATTATGTCACTCGTATGCCTATTCTTGACTCCCATGTCAACGTTTTGGAGCTTTTCGCCAGCCAGGGCAGTCTTGCCATTGAGCAGAGTCGTCTTTATCTTGATATGCAGAAAAAGATTGGCGCGCTGGAGGAACTGACCCATGAACTTGACAAAAACAAGGACCTGTTGGTTGAGGCTGAACGTTATTCCGCCCTGGGACAGATGGCGGCCCAGATGGTCCATGTCATTCGTAACCCTATTACCTCAATTGGCGGGGTGGCCAGACTGCTGGATCGGAAAATTATCGACAAGGAGTGGAAAAAATATCTTGATGTCATAGTTAAGGAAACGGACCGTCTTGAAGGAACTCTTTCCGAGCTTTTTGATTTTGTCAGTCAGTCCCATGGAGAAATGAGTCGGGCCCATCTCTATCCACTTATCAGAAAGACCCTCGTCCTTCTGAAAACAGGGTTTGCCAAGCAGAATATTTCCTGGGATTGTGAACTGTCAGAGCCGGATCCGGTTGTTTATATGGACACAAGGCAGATACGGCGCGTTTTTGTTAATATTATAGGAAATGCCATGGAGGCCATGCCGGAAGGGGGTTCCCTGACGGTCAAAGCCCATGTTGATAAAGGATGGGTTCATGTTTTTTTCCGGGATACGGGTAGAGGATTTTCCGGAGGATATCTTGATGCCCATGGTTTGCTCGATAAAGCTGTAGAGCCCTTTTTTACCACCAAAAGGTATGGCACGGGCATGGGTTTGCCTCTTGTTGACAGGTTTCTCACGGAGCATGGGGGGGATTTTTCCATGAACCGGCTGGAAAACGGTCTGGAGGTGCAGGTAAATCTGCCACTCGCGGATAATGAAAATAGTTGACCAGCCGGTAAAAAATTTAATTCCTTCATCTCGTCACACCGACGGCAAGGCAACCCTTTCTGATGAAGGAAAAACAGGTTTTAGCCCTGGTACGCTTCTAAAGGGTAAAGTGACCGGCTTAACTGATGACGGGAAGGTGCTTCTTGAGGTCAATGGACGTATTGTTACTGCCAAAAGCCTTGTGCCCTTATCAGTGGGCAGTGAGCTCTGGCTGGAGGTGGGAAAGGGAGGCAGCCTTCCCTTGCTTGCTCTTGCCGGTAAAAAGGGAGCTGTGCAGGAGTTTTTGTCTTTTTTTATATCCAACTCCCCCCAGTCGCCATCAAGTCCCGGACAGCTCTCTTCTCTTTTGTCCTCCTTTTTTTTGAACTCTTCATCGAAAATCGGACCGGATATCCCTTCACTTTCCACAGCTATGGCCGCCTCCTCAACTGTAGACGGCAACCCGGCGCCGGTGGCAGTGCTGGCTCTGTCCATGCTGCTCGGCGACAACCCCTCTTTGAAAAAGGATGTGGCCGCCCCTGTTGCGCTCTCTGCCGATGCTGCAGACAAGGCAGGGAGAATTATGGTTGGACATCAGGAGATCAACAGCCGGCCCATTCCTGCGGATAATCAAAATTTTTTTCTTTTTCCCTGTTTTTTTGCCGGGCAGTCCGGTTGGGGCGAGTGGCTTTTCTCCCTGGAAAGAGGGGAAGGAGGCGAACAGGAGCAGTACAGTCTGGCATTTTTTCTTGAAATGAGCAGTCTTGGCCCCCTCACTCTCCAGGTAAAAATACACGACCGATCTTTAACAGGAGAATTTTATCTTGCTACGGAAAAAGCTCGGGATTATCTTGCCGCCAATGTGTCCGAACTTTCCTTGCTCCTGGAAAGGCAGGGTCTCAGCCCTGTTTCTTTTTCCTGCCAGGTCAGCAGGGCCAATATTCTGCACCAGCTGAAGGAAACATTGGAAGAAAAGGCGGGCATTCAGTGTTTTTCCCTTCTTGATATAAAGGTTTAATGCCTGGTTTATCAT
>DAOUUW010000121.1 GCA_030667965.1 Deltaproteobacteria bacterium | reverse complement strand
TTAAGTTGCTTTGCCGCAGGTTTTTTTCGTTTTGTTTTTGCTTCATCAGCCTTGCTGAGCAAATGAGACGGGATCTCCCTGATAAAATGCGACGGCTCTGGGCCTGATGAAGAAAGAAAAAGTTTATCTTCAGCCCGGGTCATGCCGACATAAAAAAGGCGTCGTTCCTCTTCCTCGTCACATCCCGGAGTAGAGCAGGGCATGACTGATTTATCCAGTCCGCAGAGAAAGACCACGGGAAATTCAAGGCCTTTGGCTCCGTGCAGGGTCATGAGAGAAACGGCCTCGGCTCGTTCGTCATAGATGGTCGCCTGCATGTTTGCGTGTAAATGTCCGGCAAGGGATGTCAGGGAGCCGAAAGCACCGGCCAGTTTCAAAAGACGTCGGCCGTTGTCTGAATCGGGCTCTGCGTTGAATAGTTTGAAAACAGGCAGGAGCCTGTCTGCGAGTTGGACATCTTCTTCTGTAAAGCGGTGGAGCGTTTCACGTAAATTCTGCAAAATTTCTTCGGCCCGTTTTGGCAGGCAAAGGAGGGCGTCTTTTAAAAAGTCCCGGGTGTTTATCGGAATATTCTTTTCAAGAAACACCAGGGTTTTATTGCCAATGCCCGGCATCTCGCGGCACAGGGCAAAATGTTCAGCAAAGCCCGCCATGCCCGCCGCAGCAAGAAGCAAGAGAGATGGTCCCCGAACATCATTCTCCATAAAAAAAGGTCTCCCTCCGACAAGCTGAAAGGGGATTCCTCGCCGTTCAAGGGCTTCGGCCAGAGAAGCGGCATGACGGGAAAGGCGGTAGCATACGGCAATGTCACCAAATCCGTATCCTGTTTCCTCGCCGCCGGAGCGACCGGAGTTAATGGAAAAGCTTGATATGCCGCCCATGATTTTTTCAATGGTTTTTACCACGTATTCAGCCTCTTCCTTGGCCGTTCGTGCGGAAAAGAAGGTGATGTCTCCCTTTTCAACGCGCTGGGGAACAAGGGAAACAGTATTGCCGGTGCGGTTATGGCTTATTACAGCATCTGCCGCCTGCAGAAGAACGGGTGCGGAGCGGTAATTAGCCTCCAGGGAGAGGGCCTGCGTTTCAGGAGATGCGGCAAAGTTAACAAAGAATTGCAGATCGCTTCCCCTGAAGCCGTAAATTGCCTGATTTGGGTCCCCGATGGCAAAGATCTCCGCCGACTGAGCAAAAAAGGAGACAAGGTCAAACTGGGAGCGGTTGACATCCTGGAATTCGTCGACAAAGAGAAATTGAATCTGCTTGCGGACATGGCTCGCAAGCTGCGGCTCTGCGGCAAGACGATCATTACAATGGGGAATAATGGCCTCAAGGTCTATGGCTTTGCTGTTTGCCACTTCGTTCAGGTAGAGGGCGATTTCCTCATCCTGCCAGTCAGGCTTGTTGCTTGATGAAAGAAAATAATCCGACAGGTCGCGGCTCAGCCTCCTGATTTGCCGGGCTGATTTTTCAGTAAAGAGTTTTTTGAGCAGCACTTCTCTTTCCCCTTCACCGATTACGATAAGCCCCTCTTCCTGCAGCATGTCAAGGCAGAAAGCGTGAAAGGTGCCGACAAAAAGACCTTCTGCCTTTTGGCCTGCTTTTACGGCCAATCGCTCTTTCATTTCATTTGCTGCCCTGTTGGTAAAGGTAATGGCCGCAATATTTCTGCCTGATATTTTCCGTTTTTCAAGCAGGTGGAGAATACGGGAAACCAGGGTGAAGGTTTTCCCTGTTCCCGGACCTGCAGAAACAATAATTCTCTTTTCCGTGCTGGTTATGGCTTCCTGCTGGCGCGTGTTTGTTGTGTATTGTTTTTGAGCCGGTGTTTCCTGCTGCTGGAAATGGGAGGGCTGTTTGACGGACGTCTTCTTTGAAATTTTCTTCTTTGTCAAAGGCCGCATGTCGTCAAAGAGGCGGGCTCTACCGGAAAGCCGGTCTATTTCGCCTTGCTCAAAGACGTGGATCACCCCGAAGCGGCCGTCAAAACCCGCCTGGCGGATGACTTTTTTTTCTCTGATGCGTTTAACCGCCTCGGCAAGCAGGGGGGAAAGTTTTTGCAGGTCTTCGATGGGGGTGTGCAGCAAAAGAGTGAATTCCGAGCCAAAAGTATTGATTGCCTTACCGTACTGGTCCAGTACGCCCTTAGTGGCCGGTCCCCGGCCCATGATTTCGCCGATGACCTCCTGCAGGGGGATGAGGCTTTGAAACGTCGGCGCACCCTGCGGGTAATGGGGGGTGTCCCGGTCGGCCAGATCCATGACTCGGTGGCTGACGCCAACGGTGAGCGGTTTGCCGCAGACCGGGCAGATGCCGCCGTATTGTCTGGTTTCATTCGGTTCCAGGCTGACCTCGCATTTACGGTGTCCGTCAAGATGGTATTTGCCCTCTTCAGGGAAAAACTCCACCGTGCCGGTGAGCCCCATGGCTGGGTCCTGCAGTGCCTTTTTCATGGAGTAAAAGTCCATATCACAGTCAAAAAGATTGACTTCTCTGCCCAGTTTTCCAGGGGAGTGGCAGTCGGAATTTGATATGAGGGTGAAACGGTCAAGGGCGGATATGAGCCGGTTCATGTCCGGATCGGAGGAAAGACCGGTTTCCAGGGCAAAGATATGTTTGGTGAGATCACCGTAGCATTCCTCAATGGCATCAAAGCCGGATTTTGAGCCAAAAAGGGAAAACCAGGGCGTCCAGATATGGGCAGGCACAAGAAAGCCGTCCGGAATGTCCGTCAGCTGGATCTCCAGCAGGTCACGGGAGTCCAGACCAAGAATGGGACGGCCGTCGGATTCGATATTGCCGATGCCGGCAAGGGTGGCGTTCATTTTTTCAACAGAGGCAAAGTCAGGAGCAAAGAGGAGATTATGCACCTTGCGTACCCTGTCGTGCCGTTTATAGATGGAACTTATTTCCGCCGTGAGAATAAAACGGACATCAATGTCCTCCGGCCGGACCGGGGCAAGGGCCGGGGGTACGTTTTTGTTTTTGAGGCGGAAAAGGCCCGGTTCGGCAGGCACAAGATTTTCCCGCAGCTCCCGGATCCAGCCCGGATGAGTAAAGTCGCCGGTGCCGATGAGGTGGATGCCTTTGACTCTAGCCCAGGCAAACAAACCGGCCAGATTACTTTTTTTGCTGGTGGCGCGGGAATAGGGGGAATGGATATGCAGGTCGGCGATGAAGTTCATTTGAAAGACACTTTTAAGTTTTAAGATGTAAGTTAAAGGATGTTGATCGATAAAATTTTGACATTCTTTTCAAGCGGAATTAGTGTAGCTGATGGTACGTGATCAGACAACGTAAACCTTAAGCCTTAAATCTAAAGCATAGGAATTTGCATTTTTTTTTAGACAGGATTAACTGGATTTTTTTATCATGTCTATCTTGTTGATCCTGTCTAAAGCCCGCCCGTAGGGCGCTAAGTTCTAAATTATATATATAGGAGACAACTATGTCCGAAATTATTGATGTGCTTATCGTTGGGGCAGGACCTGCCGGGCTGCAGGCAGCAGTGCATGCTGTTCGCAAAAAAGCCGGGGTGCTGATTCTCGGGAAACCGCATAAAAGCGCCATTTACCCGGCCCATGTGGAAAATTATCTCTGCGTTGACGGGGTGACCGATGGGCATGAAATGATGAAAATCGGTCTGGACCAGGCCATTCGATTCGGGGCGCAGTTTGTTGAAGAGGATGTTCTCGGCATAGAACAGGATGGAGCGCATTATACTGTACGTTCGGAAAGCTCTGTTTACACGGCCAGAACCGTAATACTTGCCATGGGCACCCATAAAAACAAATTAAAAGTTGCCGGAGAAAAGGAACTGAGCGGCAAAGGGGTGAGTTATTGCGTTGATTGTGATGCGAATTTTTATCGCAACGCAAAAGTGGCTGTCGTGGGTAATGAAAGCGCGGCGGTGGATGGTGCTTTAACCCTGACAAAGTATGCTTCTGAAGTGCATCTTGTCGCCAGGGAACTGAAGGTTTCCGCAGATATGGCCGGCAAGCTGGCAGAGAGCGACGTAAAGGTGCATGAAGGCATCTGGGTGAAAGAGATTGTCGGTGAAAATGCTGTGGAAAAACTGGTGCTTGATGACGACAGCGCTCTTGAGGTGGAAGGCGTTTTTGTCGAACTTGGGGCCAAAGGGGCCATGGAGCTGGCAACTATCCTCGGCGTGCAGCTTGACATGGAAACCTTTAAGTACATTGACACCAATAAAAAACAGCAGACGAATCTGGCAGGGGTCTATGCCGCCGGAGACATCGCCGGGCCTCCTCTGCAGATGGCAAAGGCGGTTGGTGAAGGGTGCGTGGCAGGCTGGTATGCGGCCAATTATGCTAATAAGATGAAACGGAAAGGCAATTGATAATTGATAATTGAAAATTGATAATGTCGGATGTTGAATATATGCTCCTGGCCCTGGCTCAAGCTTGTTTGGCGGCTGAGCGGGGGGAGGTTCCTGTGGGGGCGGTGCTTGTTGGCGCGGATGGCGACATCCTGGCAAGGGACGGGAACCGCACCATCGAGCTGCATGATCCCACCGCCCATGCAGAGATCCTGGTGCTGCGCCGGGCAGGCAAAAGCATCGGCAATTACCGTTTGAGCGGCAGCACCCTCTATGTGACCATCGAGCCCTGCGTTATGTGCGCCGGCGCTCTGGTGCATGCCAGGGTGAGCCGTCTGGTTTACGGGGCTGAAGATGCCAAGGCGGGAGCCGTTGTTTCCTGTTACAATGTTGGGCGGGACGGCAGGCTCAATCATACTCTCGATGTTGAGGCTGGAGTTCTGGCTGATGAATGTTCCCGTATTCTGAAAGATTTTTTCCGCCGGCGGAGAAAAAAATAGGGCCTTGATAAATTTCTACTTTTAAAATATCTTCTTTGTGAGTAGAATAAATTCCTTTCAGCTTTTACGAGCGGAGAGGTGACCGAGAGGCCGAAGGTGCACGACTGGAAATCGTGTGTGCGGCAACGTACCGAGGGTTCGAATCCCTCCTTCTCCGCCAGCAATAGTTATTACAATGCAGAGTGACCGTTTAACTCTGTTTTAGAGTTTTGATAGCCGGGTCCCGCGCAACAGAGGTTCATGAACCCCGTCAGGTCCGGGAGGAAGCAGCGGTAGTGAATCCCCTCTGTGTGCCGTGGGGGTGCCTGGCTATCATTTTTTTTTGTCCGGTGCGTCTGGTCGGGTTTACGCACTGTCCCGGGATGCCACGTTTAGAGTTTCACAGTCCCTGATTGATAATCATCAATTATCAATTACCAATTATCAATTACACCACATGTCCTATCTTGTTCTAGCCCGAAAATGGAGACCCCAGGCCTTTGCTGATGTTGTTGGGCAGCAGTCGGTTGTCCGCACCCTGCAAAATGGATTATTGCGGGATCGGGTTGCCCATGCCATGATTTTTTCCGGAGTGCGGGGGGTGGGGAAAACGACCTTGGCCCGTATCATGGCCAAGGCTCTCAATTGTCAGGCTGAGGTGGCGGAGAGGCCGTGCAATCAATGTGAGTCGTGTCGGGAGATAACTGCGGGAGCCGCGATTGATCTGCAGGAAATTGACGGCGCTTCAAATCGCGGTATCCAGGAAATTCGTGAACTGAAGGAAAACATCCGTTTTTTTCCGGTCAAGAACCCCTTCAAGGTCGTCATTATTGACGAAGTGCATATGCTGACCACCGAGGCTTTTAACGCCCTGTTAAAGACCCTGGAGGAACCTCCGGAACATGTGTATTTCATGTTCGCCACAACGGAGCTGCATAAGGTCCCCATTACCATCCTTTCCCGCTGTCAGCGGTATGAATTGAAAAGGGTTTCCTTTGCCGGGTTGAAGGCTTTTTTTGAGAAAATTGCCAAAGACGAAGGGGTTGATATATCTGATAAGGCCCTTGAGCTGATTTCCAGGGAGGCGGACGGTTCCGTGCGGGACGGGCTCAGTCTGCTGGACCAGGTTTTTTCTTTTGGCGGCGACAGGGTGACGGATGAGGATGTGGTTCAGGTGCTTGGCCTGGTTGACCGAAAGATTTTTTCAAATATCGCCCGGGCGTTGCTTGATGGAAATCTTGCCCTCTGTTTTGAGCTGCTTGAAAAAACCTACGGAGCAGGTCTTGACCTGAAGCGTTTTGCCGCAGAATTGCTTGATTATTTTCGCTCCCTTCTGGTTTGCCGAACCAGTAAGGATCCTGCCTCTTTACTGGATATGTCCGACCGGGAGTTTGCCGAATTGCAGGAGCTTGCTGAAAACCGCAGCCGCGAGACCTTGTCGCTGTTGTTTCAGCTCCTTTTTCAGAGTATGACGGAGATGCAGTATTCCGCTCATCCCCGCCTTGTGTTGGAGATGGCCTTTATTAAGGCAATACAGGCCGGGCAGATTACTCCTGTCTCATCCCTGCTGGCCCGTCTGGATGAGTTGATCCAGCAAGGCGGTGGTCTGGTGACCCTTCCCCCGGCTTCACCTGGCGCAAATAAAGCAGCAGTACGGCAAGAGCCTGCCGCACCCGAGACTTCCACCCGTCCTGCAGTTGAGGTAAAGCCGCCGGAGCCGCCCAGAGAGAAAAAAGAGGAAAAAACACCGGTAAAACCCGTGGAGAAATCCTCGGGAAAATTTGTGGCAAATCCGGTTGAAAAAGAGCAGGTACAACAGGCAGAGCCGCAGCCGCAGGAAGAGAAAGATCAGGCGGTAGCAATACGGACCCTTTCCAGGGATGTTCGCAAAAACTGGGATGATTTTATCGCCTATATCAAGGATAGGAAAGCCTGGATGGCTCAGGTGCTGCGTCTTTGCGAAAATCCGAGAGAAGAAGGAAAAGAGCTGGTTATACGTTTTGACAATCCTTCCGACTACGTCCTGCTGCAGAAAAAGGAGAACCTGAAGTTTCTCACTGAGTACGCACAGGATTTTTTCCAGAAGGAGTTCCTGGTACAAATCGGCACCAGCAGAGAGAAAGAAAGCGGTGATGCTGCAGAACAGAGCGGTCCTCGGGAGGAGCGGCGCGCTTTGGCAAATGATCCTCTGGTGCAGATGACAGCGGAGATTTTCGGCGGCCAGGTGGCGGCAATTCGCACCGGACCGAGGTTTCGGTGAAAAACAAGACTGATAACCTCGTAAAAAGTCGAGAAAAGCGTAGACTCCGAATGACAACAGGGGGTGATTGTGACTTTTTACGAGATCATCAAGATTAATATTACGAGGTAAACCCTATGGATATGGATTCAATTTTAAAACGGGCCCAGCAGTTTCAGTTTGAGATGAGCAAAAAGCAGGAGGAGCTTGCCGGCAAAACCATTACCTCCACTGTCGGCGGCGGCATGGTGACAGCCACTGTTAATGGAAAATTTGAGGTTATTTCCCTGCATATTGAGAAGGAGGCCATTGATCCGAATGATCCTGCCATGCTGCAGGATCTGCTGATGGCGGCGATAAACGATGCCATGAAGCAGGTTAAAGAAATGACCCAGGGGGAAATTGCCAAGCTTACCGGAGGAATGGGGTTTAATCTTCCCGGAATGTTCGGCGGGTGATGTTTGATGAATGTCGTTCCACCGGCCCTTGAAAGACTCATTGCCGATTTAAACCACCTGCCCGGGGTGGGCGTTAAAACGGCGACCAGACTGGCGCTTTATCTTTTGCGCAGACCCGCCGAAGAGGCTCGCGTATTGGCAAGGGATCTTGTTGATCTGCATGATGCCATTACGCTGTGCAGTAACTGTTTTGCTTTTTCGGAAACCGACCCCTGCGCAATTTGTGCCGATTCCCGGCGGGACAGCCGGATGGTCTGTGTTGTTGAAGAGGTCGCCGACCTCATGGCCGTTGAGAAGACAGGTGCTTTCCAGGGGCAGTATCATATCCTCCATGGCGTGTTGTCTCCCATGGACGGCATCGGCCCTGACGAGATCAAGGTTGACGCCCTGGTATCACGCATTGACCGGCAGCAGGTCAAAGAGGTGCTTATTGCAACCAGCTCCACCGTGCCGGGCGAGGCCACGGCAGCCTACCTGACGGATCGCCTGCAATCTAAAGATATCAGACTGACCCGACTTGCCTGCGGGATTCCCATGGGCATGGATATTAAATACGCGGATGAGCTGACATTGACCAGGGCCATTGAGTCACGAAAAAAGTATTGAAGGGAAATTGTTTCAATTATATTGTCCTTGACATGGCGACTCATTATTGGTAATTCCTTCTCGTTTGGCTATACATTTTGTATTTTATATTTTGCAGGCGCGTAACTCAGTGGGAGAGTGCTACCTTGACATGGTAGAAGTCGGCGGTTCAATCCCGCCCGCGCCTACCATTTTTTTTAGAAACTTCACAAAGGATTTTGCGAAGTTTCATTTTTTTTCAGCAGCAGGAATGTAATTATTCAGATGGCGGATATTCAAGTCAGTAAAGCCGGTGGAGAGAGCGAAACGCTTCCGCAGGGAAGTACCGTTGCCGAGGCGGTGAAGGCCCTGTGCTCCAGCAAGGAGCGAAAACTCGTCCTTGCGGTAAGGGTGGGCGACCGGTTGCATGATCTGTCTGAACCCTTACAGGCGGATACCGATTTTGAGACAGTGACAAGCGACTCCGATGAAGGGCTTGATATACTGCGTCACAGCGCTTCCCATATCATGGCCCAGGCTGTGGTTGAGCTGTACGGTCCGGACATCAAGGTGGCCATAGGCCCCTCCACGGTAGATGGGTTTTATTATGATTTTGATCGTAAAGAGCCGTTTAGTCCGGATGATTTTGAGGCCATAGAAGCCAAGGTCAAGGAAATCGCTGCGGCCAACCTGCCTTTTACCAGAAAG
>DAOUUW010000189.1 GCA_030667965.1 Deltaproteobacteria bacterium | reverse complement strand
TCATGCCGCCGTACTCGTCCACAACACAGAAAAGATGATGTCGGCGTTCAAAAAATTCGAGCATAATTGTGTTAAGACTTGCTGTCTCCGGAACAAAATGAACCTGTTTCATCAGGGAGGCAAGGGTTCTTTTTTCCAGATTTTCCGCCGCACTGAGCAGCACATCTTTCCTTAAAATAATACCGACAATTTCTCCTGGTTTTTCACTGTAAACCGGCACCCTGCTGTGCCGGTTCCACTGATCCTTCAGCAGCATTGCCTCGCCGACAGACATGTTTTTGTCAAGGGTGAAGGTCACTGTACGAGGTGTCATGGCCTGTCGTACGGTTTTTTGATTGAGGTCGATGATGTTTTTTATGATACCTTCCTGCTGGAAATCAATTATTCCTGATTTTCTGCTGAGAATGGCCATTGCCTGAATTTCTTCACCTGAAACATGGGACTCTTTGCTGGAACCCGGGATGAGTTTTGTGGCAAGTTGACATATCCAGACGATGGGTGTGAGGATTTTAACAAGGACAACAAGGGGCAGAGCTATAAATGGCGCGAGTTCACGACAATAGAGAACACCAATGGTTTTAGGAAGTATTTCAGAGAAAATAAGGATGGTAAACGTGAAAAGGGCAGAAAAAATACCGAGATACGCGTCGCCGAATACAACAGCGGCGGAAGCGCCGGCAATGGCGGCTCCCATGGTATTGGCAATGGTGTTAAAGGTGAGGATGGCCGTAATCGGCTTCTGGATGTCGCCTTTGAGTTGTTTTAATATTTTTCCGGAATATTTGTTGGTTTGGACCAATACTTCTATCCGGCTGGCAGGAACGGAATAAAGGACCGCTTCAAGGATACTGCAAATGGCTGACACAATTATTGCAATTCCAGCTGCAAGACAAAGTTTAACTATCAAGGGATGATTATCAGGTAATTTTTTTTGTTAATAGTCGTTTAATGGGATATTTTTTTGGCATTGTCTGCAAGGAAATTTTCCAATTTATGGATCTGTTCCTGGCTTAAATCGGTAAACATGACACCATTACGACGAACTATGGTTGACCCGGTGGGATGAATGGGCGCCGAGTCGATTGAAGTAATTGTTTTGCAGGGGATATTCTCAAGAAAAAAACCGCTTCCACTGTTTAAAATGCCAATCCGAAAAAGAGACTCCTGGGCAAGTTCTTTATTTGTCAAAAAACGAAAAGCCAAACCGCCCTGACTGATATTAATAATCTGACCAAAGGTGGTTTCATTAAAAACAAGAATGTCGTCAGCCATTTCAACTCGCTTATGTTTTCGCCTTTCAGACTGCGTTTTCAGCTTGTCCATAACCTGATGCCTCCCTCCTTCTGAATTAAGGTAGGACAAGTTTTTATGGTGATACATAAAAACGTAAAGGAGCCCCACATAAAAATGTTACTCATTCATATACAATTTAGCAATATTATTTCTTGCTTTTTTTCTGCTATTTCTTTTATCTCTCAGTTTTGATTTATCATGCTGCTCCTTATCTTCTTTATTATGGATTTGCCGGTGTTAGATGCTAAACGATTTGCCAAAGCATTATTTGAGCTGAATGGTCGAAAGAATTTTCAATTCAGAAACTGGCTCTTTCTGCCTGGGATGGGCTTTGGCGATAAGCAAAAGTGGTGGTCAGGAGGGGAGGAAAGGTTGCAGTCGCACGAGGGAGTCGATATTTGCCGCTATGAGGACACTTGTGGAAACCAGTGTCTTCTAAAGAAAGACACAAAGGTGCCATTGCTGATGTCAGGCAGGATTGTGGCAATCTGTGACGATTTTCTTGGCAAATCTGTTTTTGTGAAGGGGAGTGCGAAGCAGGGACGTTGGATTGCCGTGCACGCCCATATTACAACAGAGTTGCTTTGCGGAGATTTTGTCGAAGAAGGTGATGCGGCAGGGCAGATAGCGTCGGGTCGTTCTGTCATTCCCGCTCATTTCCATCTCTCATTAATAAAATATGATTCCTTTAAATTGCCGGACAAGCTTGATTGGCATTTTCTCAATACCTCTGACCAGGGTATTTTTGTCGATCCTTTCGGAACAAAGTAGAGAGTGAACTATGAAGAGTGAAATTGATAGAAAATTCATCCCTAGTCTCAGGGAAGGAGTTGATATGGTGAAGATGATTTTCTTTAAAAAATTAAAAGAAAATCTGCAGATAAAATTCCCGGAAAAGGAAAGCGCATACAGTGGTATGCTGGCCGGGGCAATGATGAATGAACTTTTCGGTACACCGAATCCACAGGGGAAATTCACTGCCTTTGCCGAGCTAAACAAGGATATTATCCAGTTGGAACTTGGTAAGGTTGTCGAGGAATACAGCGATTTATGTATTTTGCTGACAGATGCCCTTAGAATGCATTTTCTCTGTAATCACCAGGAGGGCATCGTGGACAACAACGAGGAAATCCTGGCAAAAGCAAGGGATTATAAAATTTTGCTTGAAGAGCGGGATGTGCCTTTACCCAAAGGATTTATGGAGCTTATTTATACGGTTGGTAAGGCCCATGGGCTGATTGCCAAGCAGCAGGTGTAAAATATCTATTCCATGGATACACCCGAGCCAGAGCGAAGCGAAAAAAATATTTCTCACAGAGGCACAGAGTTCACAGAGTTTTTTTAATTTCTCCGTGTCTCTGTGAACTCTGTGACATTTTATACTACAGAAGAGCGCTAGGTAAGGTCATACAGGGTTTCATCCTGTGCCGGTTGCATTTTGCTGCGCATTCTTCTCTTTACCTGGCCGAATGGATCCTCGCTTTCCAGAATATCGCCCATTTCCTGTTCAATTTTGTCCGGATCTTCACCCGACTCCATGCGGGCAAGGGCTTCTTCCATGCCGTCCCCTAAATTCAGACCGGTCTGGTGAGAAAATTTACGCATGAGTTGGGCCATCTGCCGTGGATCATCTTCATTGATGTTTTCAGCCTCGCCTGCCAGTCCCGCCATGACCCGTTCCATCTGCGCTTCATCAATGTCGGGCATGAAGTCATCATTTCCCTCTTTTGCCTTGCCGATAGTGGAAAAAGTAGACATCTGCCTCTTTAGTTCACTTTGGCATTTGGGACAGTCAGGCTGGGCCGTTGTGTTGATCCTGCGGGATAAAAAATTAAAGATAGTGTGGCATTTTTTGCAGTAAAATTCATAGATGGGCATTGGTGATGTCCTTGTAAAAAAAACTAAGTTGATAAGTCAACGACTATGGACTGAAGTTGATATTTTAAGGCACAAAGGCACAAAGGCACGAAGTTTTCAACAACTACCAGTCAGACCTAGACTTACACTTACACTTGATAAATATTTGTAATTATGAGAATTTTTTTGTTTTTTCTCTGTGCCTCTGTGCCTCTGTGCCTGTGCCTCCTTTTTAGCCGGCGTTTAGTGACTCCAGCTCTTCCCAGCGGGCATAGAGAGATTCCACTTTTTCCTGGGCAGGCTGCAGGAGGCTGCACCATCCGGCAAGTTGCTCTGCGTTATCGATAATTGTAGGATCCTCTATACGCTGTCGGCATTGTTCCAGCTCTTCCTCGGCGGCAAGGATCGTCTCTTCCATGGCCTCGAGTTCAAGCCTTTCTTTGTAAGTAATTTTCGCCTTATTTTTCTTGACCTGCTTTTCTTTTTTTTGAGATTTTTTTTCTGCGGATACCCTAGGCCTCTGCTCTTCCAGCCATTGATCGATGTCTGCGTACATGAACGATTTACCGTCATCGGTAAATCCAAGAATTTGGCTCGTAACAGTATCAAGAAAGAAACGATCATGGCTTACCACCACGACAGCTCCGGGAAATTCCATCAGGCTTTCCTCGAGAACGGCAAGGGATGGTATGTCCAGATCATTGCATGGTTCGTCAAGTAAAAGAATATCCGCCGGCTGTAGCATCAGTCGGGCAATGAGAATTCGGGCCTGCTCCCCTCCGGAAAGACGGCTGACGGGCTGGTCAAGCTGATCGGGATCAAAAAGAAAACGTTTGGCCCAGGTGACGATATGCACAGGCTTGTCACGATAACTAACGGTGTCTCCTGTCGGTGAAAGGGCGAGGCGCAGGGTTTCCTCCTTGTTGATTTGGTCACGTTTTTGATCAAAAAGGACAATGCGCAGCCCATCGGCCCGAAAAACTGTTCCGTGGTCAGCTTCCAGGCGTCCTGCAAGGATATGCATAAGGGTGGTTTTTCCACAGCCGTTTGCGCCCATAAGGCCGAGCCTGCTCTTTTGGCTGAGTTCGAAGCTGACATCCGAAAAAAGAATGTGACCGCCCAGTGATTTAGAAATTTTGTCAACTGACAGCAGTTTTTTGCTTTTTTTGCCGGTTGCCTCAAAATCAATGTGAATTTGTTTGTTGGCGCTGTTTCGCAAGCGAACGTTGCCTAGTTCGTCCTGTAGTTCATAAGCTTTGTCTATGCG
Source organism: Deltaproteobacteria bacterium (assembly GCA_030667965.1). Lineage (GTDB taxonomy): Bacteria > Desulfobacterota > Desulfobulbia > Desulfobulbales > SURF-16 > JAHLLM01. The sequence goes on along the minus strand of DAOUUW010000189.1, from coordinate 1,138 downwards.
GAAACGGGCCTTGGTCGTGCGTGCTTTGGGGCTGCGGCGAAGCCATTCAGTTTCCCTGCGTACCTTGTTTGATAAAATCGATTGCAACTGCTGTTGGTTATTCAGGAATAATTCTCTTTTATTGAGAAACTGACTGTAATTGCCGTTGACCCTGAAGAAACCTTCAGGGTAACAGCGATTTAATTCTATGGTTCTCTTGGTAGTGTTTTCCAGAAAGGCCCTGTCGTGAGTGATGATGACGAAGGCAAAGGGAGGGTTTAACAGTATTTTCTCAAGCCATATGATCCCCTGGATATCAAGGTGGTTCGTTGGCTCATCAAGCAGAAGGATATCAGGCTTGTGGATAAGGGCCCGGGCAATGGCCAGCCTCTTGCGCCAGCCGCCGGAAAGTGAGGAGACTTGCTGGTCGGCATCGGCAAAATCAGCCTGACTTATCATGACGTTTGTCCGGTTATGACGGCTAAGCTCATCCGGGTCATTGTCTATAGCATCATGCAACACTGAATAGACCGTGTCGGCCTCAAATGTATCATCCTGGGCCAGATAGACCGCATTTGATCCCCTTTGCAGCGTAATTTTTCCGCTGTCGGCAGTTTCTTTTCCTGCCATAATCTTCAAAAGGGTGGATTTCCCTGAACCGTTTGGTCCGATGAGGCCGAGCCGTTCATTGTTAGAGAAATGAAGGGTGATGTCGGAGAACAGCTGTTGGCCGCCAAAGGCCTTACTGATTGACTGGCAACTTATTAACATAGCATGACTTTTTTCTATTCTCAAAGTGAAAACGGGTTGATATTTACGTTCGATTTTTTGTATTGAATGACAAATTGTAATCTCTTTTGCGGAAAAAGAAAGTGAGTAGTATTATTTTTTAAAGCCGGCAGGATGCCGGGCTCCACAGGATATTGTTTCATTGATTAACACAGCATAGGAGGAATGCCTTGTGCGGCCGGCTTCCATCCGGGTCTCTTCCATCCTCCCAAAGAAGTTTTTTTGTGGTGATAATATGTTGACAAATTCTCTTTTTGTCAGGCATGATGAGGAAGTAAGTTTTATAACAAAAAAACAGTTATTCTGAAATACGATACTCATTTGAAAAAACGAGGAATACTATGTCAACAGAACCACAAACAATTGATAT
>DAOUUW010000054.1 GCA_030667965.1 Deltaproteobacteria bacterium | reverse complement strand
TTTGTGGTAAACAATATTTTTCTTATAGTTTGGACACCTACAAAAAAGGAAACAGCCATGAAATATCAGCAATTAAGTGAAGAAGAAGAGATCCGTGATATCTTTTTCGGTATTATCAACCGTTTTATCGGGCGCGATACCAGAGATTCCGTCCAGCATTCGCAAAATGATACGGCAAACGAGTATCCCTTTGTGCCCATGGACACAAGGCAGCTTTTTGACCAGCTCTATTTTACCGCCAACTATCTCAAAAAACAGATGCCGGAGAAAAAGGCATGCTCCTTTATTGACGTTGGCTGCGGCATCGGCAATGTCATGCTCTTTGCCGAACAGATGGATTTTGATGTCTACGGTTTTGAAAAAGATCCGTACCCCTGTCGCATTGCCGCCAAACTGATGGGTGAGGACCGGGTGAGCGAAGATGATATCTGGAAATATGAAGGCTACGAGCGTTTTGATGTCATCTACTACTTCCGTCCCTTTCCCAATGCCGACATGCAGACGAAATTCGAGAAGATGATCGAGGATAAACTCAAACCCGGCGGCATCCTCATCGCCAATCGCAAGATGAGCAAGGAAATTGATGATGATCCCCGCTTTGAGAAACTGAGCGCGAAGATGCCGGTGTGGCGGAAGGTTTGTAAAGAAAATGCCTAAAGTTTAAAGTGAGCTAAATTGCCTAAAATGAATCAAATTTCTTTTTTCTGTTTTTCCTTTTGGTTGACATGAAAAAAGACGTGTATTACCGTATGTATTACGGAGGTGTGCTATGATTACGCTCAGACTTGATCCGCAACTGGAGAAATATATCAATACCATGGCCCGCAACCTGGGTGTTACAAAATCCGAATTGATACGCCGGAGTATTGCCGAACATCTTGCAAAGCTCGACAAGCCCAGTCCGTGGGAGTTGGGGAAGCAGTATTTCGGTAAATACGCCAGCGGGTTTTCTAATTTGTCCGCAGACAGGAAAGAGCTGTTGAAAGATAAAATCAGGGCAAAGAGAAAATGAAGAAAATTCTGGTCGATTCAGGACCGCTCATTGCTCTTTTTGATGCCTCGGACAGGTATCACAACGGGGCCGTGGAGTTCATCAAAAAAAATGAATGGCCGTTGGTCAGTACCCTGGCATCAATAACGGAAACTCTGCATATGCTCGATTTTAACCGCAACGCCCAGATTGATTTTCTGGAGTGGGTGCATAAGGGAGCAGTGGAAATATGCGGTGTTGACAACGCCGATTTTGGCCGGATCAAAGAGTTGACGGATAAATATCGTGATCTGCCCATGGATTTTGCTGATTCGTGTCTGGTGCTGCTTGCCGAGAAAATGGATATTTGTCGGATAGCCACCATTGACAGGGATTTTACCGTATATAGAATCAAGGGAAAGAAGAAATTTAAGATTGTGTTGTCGTAACTTGCAGGTCAGGTAAAAATGGATATTGAAACTATTAAATTACTCATAAAGCAAAATAAGCTAAACCTTCAAAATGAATACGGTGTGAAGAGGATTGGTTTGTTTGGTTCTTATGTGAGAAAAGAAGAAACAGCTGACAGTGATATTGATATCCTGGTAGAGATAGAAAGACCCACCGGATTGTTTAAGTTTATGAAACTGGAAAATTACCTGTCGATTCTTTTGGGTAAAAAGGTTGATCTTGTAACCAAAAAATCTCTTAAACCGGCTATTGGTAAAAGAATTTTAAAAGAAGTTGATTATGTCTGATACTAAAAAATCCAGGGACGTATCTGATTATATCAATGATATTCTTAACTCAATTTCCGACATCAGGGAATTTACGGCTGATCTCGATTATATTGATTTTCATAATGATAAAAAGACAGTTTATGCCGTAATCAGGTGTCTTGAAATAATTGGTGAAGCTGTCAAGAAGATACCGGATGAACTAAGAAAACAATACCCCCAAATACCATGGCAGGAAATAGCTGGAATGCGGGACAAGCTCATACATAATTATTTTGGGGTTGATATTGAACTTGTATGGGATACAGTTCAGGGAGAGCTTGACGAATTTAAATTCGTTCTTCAAGAAATTGCAGAGAATCTTTACTGATGCAATTCTCCAAAGTTGTATACAGGAAATCCTTCCGGCAGTCCACATCCGCCATGTGGCCGTTACGCTGGAAAGCCATGTAGCGGCAGCCGCCGAAGCAGAGGGGCAGGTAGGCGCAGTTCCGGCATTGCCTATGGTTCTGCCAGTGGTTGAGGCTGTATTGCCTGCTGTAGTCCTGCATGCCCCTTCGCACATCCCCGCATTGATACTCTTTGTGGCCGATCATGGCCACGCATTGATAAAGGCCGCCGTCAAAGTGAACAACAAAACTGTTGTCCACATCCACCATGCAGAGCGATGGGGATATGTTGCTTGTCCTGTACCCGGATTCCATGATTTTTTCCTGTAAAAAAGAGACAGCTTCACCCAGCCACGCTTCATTGCTTGAGGCGCAGCCGCCGCAGAATCCACCGGCATGGGCGGCCGTTGTCTGTAAAACAGGGGAAAAAGAGAGGCGGTACACCTTGTCCGGTGTCAGACCGTTGGCAGTAAGATGCTCAAAGAGTTCAGGAAAGAGATGAAAATTGTCCCTGGTGAAATTGCCGCTGATGCCGATGTCGATCAGGTCGCAGCATTCTTTGATATTGCTGATGATCCGCTCAAATGAGGCACGGCCGTTGCGATAGGGGCGAAAAAAGTTGTGATTTTCCGGTGGCCCGTCAAGGGTGACCTTGGCCCGTTTTAAGCCATAGGGCAGCAGTCTATGAACCATGAAACTTGTCAGCAGGGAACCGTTCGTGACAAGGGTGATAGCAAATTCGGCTCCCATGTTTTCAATATATGGCTTCAGTCCTCCTGCGATCTGTTCAATGATTTTTGGTGAAAGCAGCGGTTCGCCCCCGTAAAAGTCCAGGGTGAGGCGGGTCATGCACGGCTTAAAGCGTTCCTTGATAAAGGAGATGACCTGATCTGCCGTCTGCCGGTCCATGAAATGGCTGCCCTTGCTTTCTCCCTCGTAGCAGTAGCGGCAGCGGAAATTGCAGTGCAGGTTGACAACAATTAAGACATTCATCACCGTGCGCAGCCTGTTGATCTCCGGTACCATGGCGAATACTTCGCGACGTTCCTCTTCCATATCAGGAACAAGAAAACCAAGCTCGGTTAATGTCGCAATTGATTCGTCATCAAGGGAGTTTGTTTCAAGATCGGCAAGCGTTGCAGCAGGGACAAGGGCTTTAGCAGAGGTGCGGGTGGAGTAGACGAGGCGCTGTTCTGGGTCATCCGGCCAGGGGAAGATGAGGGCGTAGCGAGAAAGATACATAGAAAAATAAGGGGAGCCGAAGCTCCCCTTATAAACTACTCTTCAGCTTTAATTGCAGAAGGTCCAGTCGAACAACATGCCATTGTCTGGGCCATCTTTTTTAAATCTTTTGGCTTTGCAAGAATAACGATTTTCTGTTTTTTCATCTTCCCTCCTTTGTATTATTAGCTGGATGTTACAGTCAATTATACAGCGGAAAAGATTTGCGTCAATTTAAAAATGAAACCGCACCCCGCCCTCAACCCAGCGGTGGGCATTATCGTATACATCAATCCAGTAATCACGCCCGTCAAAGAGATTGTGTGCCGTACAATAGATGTCAGCGGATGTTTTCTCAGAGAGTTGCAGAGATTTCGTTACACTCAAATCCCAGATCATGGTCCCGTAATCAGGAGGATTATCAGCTGCCGCCCTGTCTTCGTTCCACCACATATAACGGCCAAAGAGGTCAACAGTGAGGAGTTCCGGATTGTCGTAGATAAGGTTTATCTTTCCACTGTATGAGTCATCGTTTTCTTCGAAGTCATAGTAGTCCGTGTACACATATGTAAAACTTGCATTTACAGAAAAATGATGTACAGGGATGGTCTCAACAACGAGTTCATATCCGTAACGCTTTGTTTTTCCGGCATTATAAAAACGCCATCCACTACTTTCATCATATGTCCATTCTTCTTTGGCTTTATGGGTGAAGAATGTTGACTTCAGCAGGCAATAAGGAAAGGCTGAGGTTTCAACGCCCAACTGATACGATGTAACCTCTTCCGGCTCAATACCGGGAACCGAATAATTAACAGTATACATGTATGGCTTGCGAAATCCTTTAGAGACAAGGGCGCGCAGCAACGTTGAATCGGTTACCTGCCAGGTGATTCCCAGGCTTGGGCTTATGAAATTATCCGACAGGGAGAGATGATCGTAGCGAATGCCGGGGGTTATGTTTACAGAACCCACGGTGTAGGTATCATGAAAATACAGAGCCCAACTTTCATCATAATCTTTGGCATCATCTTCGTCCTCTGAATACGCACGTTCGAACTCACCGCCAAATACCATGACATTGGAACCAGCGTTAAAAGTCATTCTGCTGCTGAATCCCTGATTCACACTGTCGATAACGCCCTCAGAAAAATATATTTCCGAGGAAAGGTCAGCCCATTTGTTGACAAATTTTTGATCATAACGAAATACATTAATATTAAAAGTCAAATTTTCATTGATGATCGAGTCAAGATTGACAGTATTCCAGAAGTGCCGTTCATGTTTATCTTCTCGCCAGGCATATTCAATCGAGTCAAAAGACCTCAGGCCAGGTTCACTGTAACCGGACGAAAGGGTAAGAGTTGTTGCATGGGGAAGATCAACGCTCAGCTTGCCATAGACTGTTTCTCTGTCATAAAAACGGTTATGCAGAAAACCGTCTGAACTCTGGCTTCCTGCGGACAGAAAATACCCTACTGGTCCGGCTTTCCCATTTATTGTCGCATTATATTCCTGTGAATTATACTCACCATAGGAGGCCGACAAAGTGCCTGATGGGACCATATTCTTGCCGGGATTCTTCGTGATGATATTTACCACTCCGCCAAGAGAAGATCCCCATGTGGAAGAAGCAGGACCTTTGATAATTTCGATACGATCAATAACCTCTACAGGGATACCGTGAATTTCGGCCATTCCGGAAAAAATATCATTCCAGCGAATACCATCGAGCAGAACAAGAGCATGTTCAAAATCAGCATCTTGAATATGAATGGATGTGGATTGATTAAATCCCCGGCCATTAAATTGCATAAAAACACCTGGCACCCGATTTAAAATCTCCGCCACGCTATGAGCATTCATCCGCTGGATTTCCTCCGCCGTGATGATGGTAACATTCTCCGCCACCTGGCTCATGGGTTTCAGGGAACGGGTGGCGGTCTGCACCAGTTCATCCCGGCTGAAGTAGAGGGCAAGGTCGTCTGCGTCGTCCTGGGCCTGGGCAGGGGTCCAGAGGCCGACGGCCAGCAGGGCGGCAAGGGTTATGGTTTTTTTCATGGGTGGGTCCTTTTTTTGTGTTTTTTGAAACAATTTGGCACAAACAAATATATAGAAAATAATGATATGTAAGTGATTGGAATATAAGAATTTATAGAATAACGAGTATAAGTTATATGAAAAAAGGCATTTCTACAATAAAAAATGGCGCAGAATGTGCTAGTTTTATAGGATTTTAGGTTGAAGGTTGAAGGTTGAAGAAAAAATCAAAAAGCTGAAGGCATATTGCTGATATTTACCCGTTATTAAATGAAAAAACTCCTCCTCATACTTTTCACCCTTCTCTGCCTGGCGGACACAGCCCTGGCCTATCAGGTTGTGGTGATCAAGAGCGGGGTGTCGCAGCCTTATGAGGATGTGGCCCTGGCCGTTGAGCGGGAGTTTCGTAAAGGAGTGCCCCAGCGCGGTCTGAAGGGAATTGAACAGCACCATTTTACCAACATTCTGGTTGATGACAGGATGCAGGGCAAGAAGCTCACCAATCATTTGACCATGCTCAAAGCCGATCTTGTTGTCACCGTGGGGCGTAAAGCCCTGGCTGCCTGCAACGCGGTCAAGAAAATACCCATTATCTACACCTTGGTTGTCAACCCGGTTGGACTTATCCAGGGTAGATCAAATATCACCGGCATCACCCTGGATGTAAGGCCGGCTCTCTTTTTTGCCGAGGTGGAACGCCTGCTGCCCGGCGCAAAGAGCGTCGGCGTGGTCTATGATCCGGCCCGCAGCGGGGCTCTGGTCGAACAGGCCCGGCGTGATCTTCCCCATCTTCATTTTGTCCTGCGCCAGGCAACAGATGCAAGGGATGTCGGCCGCCTGCTGGAAGATGTGGGGCAGGTTGATCTTCTCTGGATGGTGCCTGATCCTGTTGTTGCATCAAAGGCAGGGATGAAAAGGCTTTTTCTCCATTCATTCAAAAATAAAATCCCGGTTGTTACCTTTTCTCCTAAATATCTCAAACCAGGCGCCGCAATAGCTGTGAGTCCCGACCTTGATGCCATGGGCGTCAAGGCCGCTGACTATGCAGCAAAAATTCTAAGCGGCACACCTGTTTCAGCCATGTCGCCCACCGGAGCGGAAAGGGCCGCCACCACCGTCAATCGGACTATTGCCGAAAAACTCAACCTTCCGCTGAACGGAGACAGGCCGTGACAGTGTCAATCACAGATAGGATACGCAAAAGTTTCATCGCCAGGATGATTTTTTTTTCCTGCCTGGTTATGTTTGTCATGGCCGCGCTCTTTGATTTAATCTGGCTGAAAATACAGTACCGTTCCTTTGAACGGCAAGTCAGCAGTAATGGTCTTTCCATGGCCCGCATGCTTGCCGAAACCGTCAAAATTGGTGTGTTCAGTGAAAACGAGGTGGAATTGGCCGGGCCGGTGTCTGCGGTATTGAACCAGGAAACGATCGAGGCGGTGTGGATCTATAATAGTGATGATGATTTGCTCTATACCCGGGGCAAGGGGGAAGGCGACTTGGACAGGGAAGGTGAAAACGGATCGGATTTTTCATCAATGCGTGAGTCTTTGGCGCGGCAGGGGTATGCTTCCCGGCAGGATGAGAACAGTTTTTTCTTCTGTTGGCCGGTTTCCTTTGAGATGGATATGTTCGATGGGGAGTTCATTTTTTTCGACAATGGGCAACAGGTTGCCAGTGAAGTTATCGGCTATGTGGCCCTTGAGATGTCCAAACGGGGTTTTGATAAGGAAAAAAGGCAGATATTTCTGGTGAGCGGGGCTATCGTGCTGATCTTTCTTCTTTTCGGTTTTATCTTTGCAACCTTTACCATCCGCCAGCTGACCGTTCCCTTGCGTCAGTTGCTGAGCAGGGTTCAGGCCGGGAAGCATGGGGCTGATGCGGATGACATCGGCCTGCTTGCTGAAACATATACGTCCATGATCGAGGATCTTGATCATTCCTTTAAGGTCATCCGGGAATTAAAGGACGGGCTGGAGGAAAAGGTTGCTTCCCGTACCAGGGAGCTGGCCCGAGCTAATGATGATCTGGGTTCCCGCCAGAGGCGTCTTGAGGAAAGCAACGGCAGGCTGACGGAAACCCTGGCCCGGCTGCGGGAGGCGCAAGATCAGCTTGTCCAGTCCGAAAAGATGGTAGCCGTGGGTCAACTGGTGGCCGGTGTGGCCCATGAGATAAACAACACCATCAATTTTGTCTCCGGCGCTGTGCCCTCCCTGAAACGCTGCCTGGCCGATGTGGGGGAGTTGATCGCCTCTTATGACGCCCTGGAAGCGGGCGGCAGGGAAGAGGAAAGAAGAAGGCATCTGCTTGACATACGGCAGCTGAAAAAGGACATTGAATTTGACGAACTCTTTGCCAATATAGATACCCTGCTGGTCAATATGGAGGAGGGAACGGAACGTACCATCCGCCTTGTTGGCGATTTAAAGATCTTTTCCCGTCAGGACGCAGAAAAAATGGCCCAGGCCGACCTCAACGCCGTGCTTGATACCACTCTGCGTTATGTTAACAGAAATGACATGTCGGGTATTGAGCTGGTGCGTGATTTCGGTGATATCTGCCCTGTCAATTGCCTGCCGGGTCGTTTGAGCCAGGTTTTTTTGAATATTTGCAACAACGCGGTGCAGGCCATGGAAGGCAAAGGGCGCCTGACCCTTCGAACATGGCAGCAGGACGGTCGTGTCCATGTCACCATTGCCGATACCGGGCCGGGCATAGAACAAGATATTTTGTCGAAAATATTCGATCCCTTTTTCACCACCAAGGAGGTGGGCAAGGGCAGCGGCCTCGGTTTGGGAATCAGCTATTCCATTGTGAGTCAGCACGGCGGCGAAATTAAGGTGGACAGTACGGTGGGGAAGGGTACCCTGTTTGAGGTGATTTTGCCTGTGGGAGAGTAGATTGTTGGATTGAAAGCTTTTTCTACCACGAAGCACACGAAGAGCACGAAGAAAAAATATGATTTTTTGGTGTTCTTCGTGCTCTTCGTGTGCTTCGTGTAACAATAACAATTTTCGTAATCTTGACGTTGTTTGGGTATACAAAGGAGAGAAGGAATTGCAAAAATTAAAGCTGCTGTACGTGGATGACGAAAAGGCCAATCTGACTAATTTCAGGCTCGCCTTTAAACGGCATTATGATATTTTTACGGCCGCATCAGGGGCAGAGGCCCTGGAAACATTCAGCAAGGAGGGCGATTTCGTCATCGTGGTTTCGGACCAGCGCATGCCTGGTATGACAGGTGTTGAGCTGCTGGAGGAAATCATAGAAATCGCCCCGGATGTAATCCGCATCATTCTGACGGCCTACACGGACGTTGCCGATATTATAGATTCCATTAATCTTGGTAAAATCTACCAGTATGTTGTCAAACCGTGGAAAGAAGACGAGATGTTGGGGCTTCTGGCCAAGGCGTCGGACATGTACCGGCTCGTGCAGGAGAACAGGCGTCTGCTTGTTGATCTTGACAGCAAGAACCGCGAGCTTGAAGAGGACATTGTTAAAAGGAAACAAATACAGACAATACTGCTGAAAAGAGATATGTGTCTCGGCGCGGTCAGCGACATTGCCAGGCGGCTCATTGTCTGCAAGGGATGGCAGGATTTTATAGACGAGCTGCTTGCCCGACTGGGCATGGTTATGGCGGTCGGCCGGGCTCATGTGTTTCAGCATCACCTGGCGGATGACGGTGACCTTTTGGTCAGCCAGAAATTTGAATGGGTTGCCGAAGGGGTTGCCAGTGTAAAAAAAGATCCGGGTTATCAGAATATTTCGTTTAAAAAGGACGGCTTTCAGCGCTGGCCGGAAATTTTGTGCCGGGGTGAATGTATCCATGGCAATGTGGCGGATTTTCCTGTAACGGAAAAAGAGTGGTTTATCCGTCATGACACGTATTCAGTTGCCAATACGCCTATCATGACCGGTGAGAAATGCTGGGGATTTCTTGCCTTCCAGGATTGCTTGAGCGAGAGGGAATGGCCGGCAGCGGAGCTTGACGCCCTGCACACGGCGGCAAGCTTTATCGGCGCCGTCATCCTGGCCGAAGAAATGGAAACAAGCCTTGCTGCCCAGCAGGCCCAGCTTGCCCATGCCGGCAGACTGACCGCCATGGGTGAGATGGCGTCGGGCATGGGGCACGAGATGCACCAGCCGCTGACCGTCATTACCCTTGGCGCTGAAACATGCAGGGATTATTTTAAGAAACATGACCCGCACAGCCCGGTGGCCGATGCGGCTGAAGACATTCGTGTCCATGCAAGGAAAATAGCCAATTTAATTACCAACATGCGTTCGTTTTCCCGGGTTTCCTCCGGCGAGATGAAAAAAATCAGCCTGTTCTGGCCCCTTTGCGAGGCACTGACTTTTTTCAGGGAGCAGTTTCGCCTGGTCGGCATTGAGCTTGTCGAGAATCTCACTGAGGGTGTTCCTCCCGTGTTAAGCGATGCCCAGAAGTTTGAGCAGATTGTTGTTAATTTTCTGTCAAACGCCCGTTATGCCGTGGAAAAGAGGGCGGAAAATGACTCTGGTTATCAAAAAAGAATTAAAGTTTCCCTTATTGTCAGGCAGGCCACGGAAGATGAATGGGCTGGTTTTGCTTTTAAAAAGGCGCAGACATGCGGCCAGATCGTTGTTTTTGCAGTGCGTGACAACGGTATCGGCATGAGCGAAGAGGTGCGTAAAAAATGCCTGGAGCCGTTTTTTACCACCAAGGAGGTGGGACAGGGAACCGGGCTTGGTCTGTCCGTTACCCATGGCATCATCCGTGAGTTGAACATGCATCTTGCTATTGACAGCCGTGAAGGGGAGGGGAGTAGTTTTACGGTTTTTGTGCCGGTGGCGGACGAGGATGCTTGACTGAAATTGATGGAGTGCAATGTGAAAAATGAAAAGTTAAAAATTAAAAATGTTAAATGTTAAATGAGAGCTTTTATAAATAAATCCGGAGAAATTCCAAACCATGGACAACGCACTATCCCCTGACCTTCCCATATATCTCATTGATGATGACGAAGGCGTTCTCCGGGCCGTTGAGCGGACCCTGCGATTAAACGGTTATAACCATCTGGTTGCCCTGGGCGACAGCCGTATGGTGGTTGACTGTCTCCGCGGCCAGCCGGCTGCCCTGGTGCTGCTTGACATCACCATGCCTCATCTGAGCGGCGACAGGCTGCTGGAAGATATTGTTGCCGAGTTTCCCGGCCTGCCTGTCATCATGGCCACGGCCACCGATTCGGTGGAGATGGTGGTTGACTGCATGAAAAAAGGCGCTTTTGATTACATCAGCAAACCCCTTTCCACGGCCCGATTGCTGGTGGCAATCAACGGAGCCCTGCAGATGCGGGATCTGCGCCGGGAGAATGCGGCCCTGCGTGAAAAAGATCAGGACAAGAAGCCGTCCAACCCGAAGTATTTTCAGGACAGCCTGACAGCCAATCGGGAGATGTTGAAAATCTTTCATTATATCGAAGGGGTATCCCCAAGCAGCCAGCCGGTGCTGATAACCGGTGAAACCGGGGTGGGCAAGGAGCTGGCGGCCCGGGCGGTACACCGGGCAAGCGGCAGGAAAGGATTGTTCGTTGCGGTCAATGCCGCCGGACTCGATGATGAGGTCTTTGCCGATACGCTTTTCGGTCATGTCAAAGGGGCCTATACCGGCGCAGTGGCCGCCAGGGACGGTCAGATCAGAAAGGCTTCCGGCGGCACTCTTTTTCTCGATGAAATTGGCGATCTCAGTTTAAAGTCCCAGGTCAAACTGCTGCGTCTTCTGCAGGAGAAGGAATTTTTCCCCCTGGGGGCTGACAGTCCAATAAAAACCGATGCACGGATAATTGTCGCCACCAATAAAAATATGGAGCAGATGGTCGAAGAAGCGCGTTTCAGAAAAGATCTCTACTTCAGGCTTTATGCCCATCATGTTGCCCTTCCACCTCTGCGCCGGCGTTTCGACGATCTGCCTCTGCTTGTTTCCGCTTTTGTTGATGAGGCGGCACGTGAGTTCGGCGGCACGAAGCCCGCCGTGTCCCGTGAGCTTTACCCTTTACTTGAAAATTATACTTTTCCAGGCAATATCAGGGAATTGAAGTCCATGGTCTTTGACGCAGTCAGCCGCGGGTATGGCACGACTCTTGGCCTTGATCCGTTTATGCAGTCCACCGGATTGACCGCCGCCAGGGACACTCTACGGCAAACAGGACAAGCCCCCGGCGTCAGTTTCGGTCCGCATCTTCCCACCATGAAGGAAGCTCGCCATTTGCTTGCCGTCGAGGCGCTCAGACGTTCCCATGGAAATATCTCCCTGGCGGCAAGATTGATAGGCCTGACCCGCCAGTCACTTAGCCAGTTTATCCACAGTCACGATATTCTTTTGCCCGCAAAATCAAACCGAAAAAAATCAAAGTAATCAGCTTCATCTTCCTGCGCAGGAAAAACTGCGTTGTCTGGAAATCCTTCTTACGCATCTTTTGTTGTTGAGCGTTGCATTTTCAAGCTTCAATAAGTGTTTTTCCAGGGTGTCATGTAAGGAAATACTGCGGGTGTGCAGTTGCGTCCGCCTTATTCCGACCATGCTTAGAGTCTCTCATTTTTTCCCCTCCAGGGAGAGGATGAAAAGAGGATAAACGTTTTAGAGGGTACGTGTGGCTTTGAGTGAAGAAAGATGATTTTTTCATTTGAAAACTTCCGCTTTGGCACAGTTATTCCAATAGAAATTAAAAGTTTACCTGCTGAAGATAAAAATATCCTTACCCCTTCTCATATGCCTTCAGCTTTTCCTCCATTATGTAGGAGTTAGGAATGATTATAGATGAACAGCAGATCGGCCTTCGTTTCATGAATGATCTTCTGCGGGCCTGTAAAGGAAAAGAAAACACCTTGCTTAACGGTGCAACGGACATTCCGGATGGAAACACGTTTATGGATGAAGGGTTTTCTTTTGAAAATGAAATTAATGAGATACTTCTTGAAATTGAATTGTTGGAAGCGGATTTTGGTGAGGCTGATTGTAGTTATGCCGGTCCGAGTATGGAGTCGGAGCCGTTTGTCGCCTTTAGCAGGAAACCCATGACCGACAGTAGGAAGAAATGGCGGATAACAAGATTTGTCGCAGGGTGCGGAAACAGCTAGGAGGCTGATGATGACTGAAATGATAAAAAAACAGAAAAGATTTCTCGTGGTCGATGACCAGTTTTTAATACGCGATTTCCTCAAAGAGTTCTTTCTCCGTTTTGATATGCAGGCAGTGGAGGCCTGCAACGGTAGGGAAGCCGTTGACAGGTGGGAGGAAGAGGATTTCAATGCGATTCTGATGGATGTACAGATGCCCGAGCTTGACGGCCTGCAGGCCACCCGCATTATCAGGCAGCGGGAAGAGAAGGAGAATAGACCACGTACCCCCATTTTTGCCCTGTCCGGTTATGTGTCGGATGATCCTGAAAAAGACTGCAGGAATGCCGGCATGGATGGCTTTATCGCCAAACCGGTCAGTATCAATACATTGCTTGAGACCGTTATACCCCTGGCCAAATAGTTACAACTACTTCTTTCTTCCCCCGGTTCTTCCTCCCCGGGAGGTTGGCCTGCCATGGGTCGGCTTGCGGGGGGCCTGGGTTTTTTTCATTTTTCCCATATCAATTTCTTCAGGCAGGGTCAGCCAGTCCGGATTCGGATATTCGCATTGAAGTTTATGGCCGATATACTCCTCTATGTCCGGGATATAAAATGAATCTTCTTCGCTGGCAAAGCTGACGGAAATGCCGCTTTTGCCCGCTCTGCCTGTCCTGCCGATCCGGTGAACATAGTCTTCCGCCTCATAGGGCAGGGTGAAGTTGATGACATGACTCACTCCATCCACATGAATGCCGCGCCCTGCAACATCGGTGGCCACCAGCACTTTTATTTTGCCTGATTTAAAATCATCCAGGGTCTGCATTCTTTTCTTCTGGACCACTTCCCCTGAAATCTGATCGCATTTTATCTTGCAGAAGTGCAGCATGTCGAAGAGTTTACGCGTCTCATCCCGGCGGTTGCAGAAAATGATGACCCGTTCGAGATTCTGGCGGGTGATAATATTATAGAGCAAGGCAAATTTCTCTTTGATCGTTACCAGGTAGATGATCTCTTCAACCGTTTCCACGGTTACTTTTTCCGGCTCTATTTCCACTACCACCGGGTCTTTTGTCCACTGGGAGGCGAGATTGGTCACCTCGGGTGTCAGTGTGGCGCTGAAGAGCAGAGTCTGTCTTTTTGTTTTTGGCGGCAGGCTGTAAATGATTTGTCTTACATCGGGGATGAAACCCATATCCAGCATGCGGTCAGCCTCGTCAATGACAAAAGTCTCCACATTGCCCAGATGGATTGCCTGTTGGCGCTGAAAATCAAGGAGCCTGCCCGGTGTTGCAACGACTATATCGACCTGCCTGCCGGCCAGTTGATTTAACTGCTTCTGGTAGTCCATCCCGCCGTAGACAGCAACTGTATTTAATTCGGTGTGCCTGGACAATGCCTCGCAGTCCTCAGCAATCTGTATGACAAGTTCCCTGGTGGGTCCGATAATAAGGGCTCGGGGGCTTGCCTTTTTCCCGGCCCTTGGTTTGTGTTTGAGCAGCCGGGTTAATGCGGTTATTAGAAAAGCCGCTGTTTTACCTGTTCCGGTCTGGGCTTTACCCGTTGCATCTTTGCCGCTCAGTGTATGTTCAATGACGGCAGCCTGGATGGGGGTGCAGTATTTGAAGGACAGTCCGGCGACGCCGCGCATGACATCAATTGGAATGTCAAAATCATGAAAACGCACTCTGCCTTCCATCTGGGGTACATCAAATTCCCTAATATCCCATGGTGTCTCGTCCCGTTTTTTTTCTTCAAGGTGCACCTCTTTTTTCTGGACAGGCGCAGGTGTTAGTTGCTGGATAGATGCAGGTGTTAGTTGCTGGATAGATGCAGGTGCTTTCTGCTGAACAGGCGCAGGTGCTTTTATGTGGATCTTGATAACATCGAGGCCAAAAATCGACCCTTTAACAACGCTGGATGCAGGCTGGGAAGAAGGTGATCTTTGAGCGTCTTTTTTTTCGGGACGTTTTGTTCTGTTTGCCATTGAGAATGCCTGATAAAGATGGTTAATATTGACGTTTGTGGGGATATTTTACTTATCTATACACTATCCTGAGCAAATCATCTGTAAAAATGGCGTTTTGCTGAGTCAAGCCATGTAAAAATGAAGAGGAGCGCTTGTCGTGCGTTTATAAAGAAGCCTTACTGCCAATTGCATCTTTCATTGCCCGGGCAAGCTGCTGGACGTGGAGAGGCTTCATGAAGAATTTGCGGATACCGCAGTTACGTGCTTCTTTGTCAGAGACAAAAGAGCTGTAGCCGGTACAGAGGAAAACAGGTATGTCGGGCCGAATGCTCAGTATTTCACTGCTCAGTTCCATTCCGCTCATTTTTGGCATGGTCTGATCGGTGATGATCAAATCGTAACTGTTTGGGGCGGCTCTGAACTTTTCCAGTGCGCTGGGACTGCTTGTGAAGATGTCGACCGTATAACCGAGAAGTTCCAGCATGTTTTTACCCAGTTGCGCAAGTTCAGCTTCGTCATCAACAAAAAGTATATTTCCGCTGCCCATGGGGGCGGAGATAACAGAGGACACGGCGGCCTCCTGCTGTTCGTTTCCTTCAATACGCGGAAAAAAGAGATTAAAAATCGTTCCCTCGCTCGGCGTACTTTCCACGGTAATGACTCCACCATATTCCTGCATGATTCCATGCACCGTGGAGAGTCCCATCCCTGTTCCCCGGCCCTTTTCCTTTGTGGTGTAAAAAGGCTCAAAAATACGTTCCAGAATCTCTTTTGTCATTCCTGCGCCGTTATCACTGATGGAAAGAAGAAGATAGGGGCCGATGTGGAAATCTTTACTTTGCATGGCTGCTTTTTCTTCAACAGTAACATTTTCAAGAACAATTTGTATTGTCCCGCCTTTTTTCGGCATCGCGTGAGAAGCGTTGGTGCAGATATTCATGACTATCTGATGGATCTGAACAGGATCAGCAATGATTTTTCCGCTTTCAGAAGAAATCTGTTGTTGTAATTCGATGCTTGACGGCAGGGACGCCCGTAGAAGTTTTATTGCCTCTTTTACGGTTGGAACAATCTGGATGGGGAAGGGTTCTGATTTTTTTTGCCGGGAAAATGTGAGAATCTGGGCGACCAGATCGCGGGCCCTGAATGCCGCTTTCTGGACCATGGTAAGATTATAGTACATTTTTGAATCTTTTTCGCATTGCAGTAAGGATATTCCCGTAAAACCGAAAATAGCGCTTAGGATATTATTAAAATCATGGGCAATCCCCCCGGCCAGTGTGCCGATGGCCTCCATTTTCTGGGACTGGCGCAGATCGATGAGCAGCTTTTCTCTTTCCTGCAGGCTGCGACTGCGGTTGATTGCCAGTGCGTACAGATCTGCTACTCGTTCAATAATAGCGATATCGTTGTTTGTGTATGGACGGCCGGGATTTGCCAAAGAGATCTGGCCCACAGCTACATTGTCAAAAAGCACCGGTAGCGACAGGAACTGCTCAAGCGCTGGATGCCCCTCGGGAATGCCGATGAATTCAGGATGGTTTGCCGGATCATTTGTATAAAAGGGTTTTTCTTCATTGAGGCTGTATCCCCAGAGTTCAGCATATTTTCCATTTTTGTCCGGGTGAAAGATAATATGTTTTTTTTCTGCAGAAACAGCACATTGCCCGTTTATTATTTCGGTAAACGCATGACAGATGTTGTCCCCGTTTTTTTGATTAATGGAGGAAACATAGCCATGTGCGCTGCCGGTGAGATCTTGGGCTTTTTCAAGGACAAGGGAAGCGATTTTTTCCAGATGGTCGGATGAGGAAATGAGTTCCCGTGACAGTTGGGCCAGGGCTTCGTTGAGCAAAAGCTCCCGGTGCAGTCTATTTTCGGTCTCTTTCCTGCTTGCAAGCATGTGGTTAAAGGCATCGGCAAGGTCTCCAAGTTCCCCTGTGGCACTGACTTGAACCGGAGCGGGCAGTTCATCTTCAGCTGCTCTTTTGGCTCCTTCGGTAAGGGCCTGCACAGGTGCTGAGAGCCTGCGCGAAAGCAGGATGGCTATTATAATAGAAAAAATAATTGCCACAGCTGCACTGGACGCATCCATGAGATGGCCGCGAAGAATAAGGGCATTTTTGTATTCAGGCGAGAGCTGTACTTC
>DAOUUW010000122.1 GCA_030667965.1 Deltaproteobacteria bacterium | reverse complement strand
GAGAGTGGCCTTGACCGGTGACGAAAAAGAACTTTTTTCTTTTCTTGATGTCTATCCTCAAACCATAGATGAAATTACCCGGAAAAGTTCAATGGCTGTCCAGAAAGTCAATGAGCTACTCCTCATGCTTGAACTGAAAGGTGCGGTTGAGTCCCTGGCCGGGGGACAGTACCAGAAGAAAACCTTCTAGCCCATTGCCGTGCTGTATTTTGAACTTTAACTCTGAACCCTGAAAAAACATATGTCGAAATCTTTGATTATAGTTGAGTCTCCCGCAAAAGCTCGCACCCTGCAGAGGTATCTGGGGAAATCCTTTACCGTAAAGGCCTCGGTGGGCCATATCCGCGACTTGCCGGTCAAAACACTGGGGGTTGACGTTGAGCATGATTTTCAACCCCAGTATGTGACCATTCGTGGTAAGGGGAAAATAATTAATGAACTGAAAAGCGCCGCCAAAAAAGTTGATATAATTTATCTTGCTCCTGATCCGGACCGTGAAGGTGAAGCCATTGCCTGGCATATTGCAGAGGCTGTTCAGTCTTCTAAAAAGCCGGTGCGGCGCGTGTTGTTCCATGAGTTGACCAAAAAGGCCATTCTCGCCGCCCTTGATAATGCCACTGAAATTGATTATCACAAATTTGAGGCCCAGCAGGCCCGGCGCATCCTTGACCGGCTGGTCGGCTATCAGATATCGCCCCTGCTCTGGGACAAGGTTCGTCGCGGGCTGAGCGCAGGCCGGGTGCAGTCAGTGGCGGTTCGTATGGTTTGTGAGAGAGAACAGGAGATTGCCGATTTTGTTACGGTTGAATACTGGTCTGTTGCCGCTGAGCTGCAGAAGGAGGGGCCTCCCTCCTTTCTTGCCCAGCTGGATAAAGTAAACGGCAAAAAACTGGATAAAAAGAACAACCGCATTGCAGATGAGGCTACCGCTCAGGCTATCGTCAACGAGGTGAAAGGCAAACCTTTTGTCATTGAAAAAATTACCAGGAAAAAATCAAAGAGAAATCCGAGTCCGCCTTTTATCACCAGCTCCATGCAGATAGATGCCAACAGGAAGCTGCGTTTTTCAGCTAAAAAGACCATGATGCTGGCCCAGCGCCTCTATGAAGGTATTGCAGTCGGCGATGATGGTCCCAGCGGCTTGATCACCTATATGCGTACGGATTCGACAAGGATCAACGACGAGGCACTTGGGCAGGTGCGGGACCACATAGCGGCGACCTATGGCAAGGAGTATCTTCCCGCCAAGCCAAATATTTATAAGACAAAAAAATCAGCGCAAGATGCCCATGAGGCAATACGTCCCACCGATGTTTCCATGACGCCTGAAAGCGTCGCGTCCTATCTGGAAAAGGACATGCTGTCTCTTTATACCCTGATCTGGAAGCGTTTTGTGGCAAGCCAGATGGCCCAAGCTCTGTATGATCAGACCTCGGTATTGATAGGGGCAGGTGCGCACCAGCTCAAGACTGTGGGATCCATAGTCCGCTTTCTCGGTTTTATGACGCTTTATGTTGAGGCGCCCGGCGAAAGTCAGGAGACTTCAGCGGCCGATGGAGACAAGGACGTATTTCTGCCGGATTTAAATGAAGGAGACAGACTTGACCTGCTGAAACTTGAGGAGAAACAACATTTCACCCAGCCCCCTCCCCGCTACAGTGAGGCTACGCTGGTGAAAGCTTTGGAGGAAAACGGCGTTGGACGGCCCAGTACCTATGCGTCAATTCTCTCCACTATTCAGGATAAGGAATATGTGGCCCTTGAGCAGAGAAAGTTTTTCCCGACCGATCTTGGCAAGCTGGTAAATGAACTGCTTGTAAAACATTTTCCTGCCATAATGGATACCGAGTTTACTGCATCCATGGAGCAGAATCTTGACAAGGTGGAAGAGGGGAATGTTGATTGGCTGCAGATTTTACATAATTTTTACGGCCCCTTCAGGCAGACTCTTGATCTGGCTAAAAAAGAGATGAAATCAGTAAAGCTTACAGCCATTCCAACTGACGTGAAGTGTAGTCTCTGCGGCGGAACCATGATGATAAAATGGGGGCGACTGGGGGAGTTTCTTGCCTGTGACAAGTATCCTGAATGCAAAAGTACCCAGGACTTTACCAAGGACGCAGAGGGCAAAATTATTCCGGTTGAAAAGGAGCAGCCCCAGGAGTCCGGCCAGGTCTGTGAGAAATGCGGCAAGCCGATGGTTTATAAACAGGGGCGATTTGGCAAGTTTCTTGCTTGTTCAGGTTATCCGGAGTGTAAACATATCCAGGCGGAAAAAACAGGTGTGTCGTGCCCTGAAGATGGATGTGATGGGGAGTTAATTAAGAAAATATCCAAAAGGGGCAAGGTCTTTTACAGCTGTAACCGTTATCCGAAATGCACCTTTGCCCTGTGGGACAAGCCGGTGGCCAAACCCTGCCCGGATTGCGGCTCCCCTTACCTGCTGGAAAAGGAAACAAAAAAACAGAGACTTCATTTAAGATGCCCGGATAAAAAATGTGGCTATATGGAAAATTTGACCGAAGAAGAATAAAAAAGTTTTTATTCTTTGTTGGTGTTTGTCCGATAAGTAGTTAAAGTATTTTTATCAATTATCAATTGTAAATTGCCGTCCAAGGGGGCTTTGATATGATTTCCGGAATAAATTCATCTCTTTCCGCATTAAATGCTTTTGCTAAAAAGCAGGAATCCGCAGCCGACAATATCGCCAATGTCAATACGGATAGTTTTAAGAAAAGCCGCGTTACCTTGCAGGCAGGAGAGCAAGGGGCAGTTGTGCCGCAGGTTACAAAAATCGCAACTCCCGGTCCCCTTGTCTATGAACAGACAGCAACAGGTTACGAGATGGTGGAAAAGTCCAACGTGGAAATGTCCGAGGAGATTCCCCAGGCCATGTTGAACAGAAGGTTTTATCAGGCCAACATCAAGATGGTCCAGATTGCCGATGAGATGGTGGGGAGTTTGCTTGATATTAAAGGATAAGGTGCTACACTTTCATTAGCCATTAGCCATTAGCCATTAGCCATTAGCCTTCAGCCTTCAGCCTTCAGCCTATTCCCTCAATCTCACTAAAGGTAATTTTTCCCCCGACAATCGTCAGCACTGCTTTGCCGGTGAATTCCCAGTCTAAAAAGGGTGAGTTTGTGTTTTTGGAAACGACCCGTTCCTTTGTGTAGATAAATTGTTTGTCTGGATCAATTACAGTTATGTCCGCAGCACTTCCAATGGAGAGTGAACCACCTTCAACCCCGATGATTCGGGCAGGCTGAAGTGAAAGAAGTTCAATCATTCCGGAGGGGCTGAGAATATTGTCCCGGACAAGATTCATGGTCAGAGGCACGGCTGTTTCCAGGCCGATAATGCCATTTGCCGCCTGGTCAAATTCCAGCTCTTTTTCCCTGGGGCTGTGGGGGGCGTGGTCCGTGGCAATAACGTCAATTGTACCGTCCTTCAGTCCCTCAAAGATGGCCTCTCTGTCATCTTGCGTTCGCAGGGGAGGATTCATTTTTGCCTTGGTGTCATATTGGCCGACAGCCTTTTCTGTCAGGGAAAAATAATGCGGGGCTGTCTCTGCAGTGACCATGCATCCTTGCTCTTTTGCCCGCCGGATGAGGGCGACAGATTCCCTGGTGCTTATATGGGCGATATGTATGGGACGTCGCACGTATTGGGCCAGTGAAAGATCCCGATAAATCATTATTTCCTCGGCAACCCTGGGAATGCCGCGCAGGCCGAGCCGTGTTGCCAGGGCCCCTTCATTCATAACGCCGTTTTTGCTCAGACTCATTTCCTCGGAATGGGATATGACGAGAAGGTCGTGATTGCCGCTGTATTCAAGGGCACGGCGCATGAGTTGACTGTTTGCCACGGGCCGGCCATCATCGGATACAGCCACTGCCCCGGATTGTTTTAATTCTCCGAATTCCGCCAGTTCCGTGCCGGCGCTGTTTTTACTAATCGCGCCTACGGGGTAGACCCGGGCAAATCCTGCTTCACGTGCCTTGGAGAGAATAAGTGCCGTGACGGCCTGGCAGTCATTGACCGGATTGGTATTGGGCATACAGGCAACAGCTGTAAATCCACCGGCTGCCGCCGCTTTTGTGCCGCTCGCAATCGTCTCTTTATATTCTTCCCCCGGTTCCCGCAGGTGCACATGCATATCGATGAGCCCGGGGACAAGCCATTTTCCCTGCAGATCGACAGTTTTTCCGTTTTCAGGACATTGCAGGCTGTAAGCATCGCCTGTCGTTTTTATGCGGCCATTCTCAATGAGGATATCTCCGGGGCCATCTATTTGGTTTGCCGGGTCTATAACGCGACCGTTTTGCAGGAGTAATGTTTCTGTTGGGCTCATCGTTCCTCACCTCCCATGATCAGGTAGAGCAGGGCCATGCGCACGGCTACACCGTTGGTAACCTGATCCAAAATCACGGATTGTTCTCCGTCAGCTACGTCGAAGGTCATTTCAACTCCACGATTAATTGGCCCCGGATGCATGATAATGGCATCGGGTTTTGCTTTTTTGATGCGATTTTTATTAATGCCGAAAAAGGAGGCGTACTCCCTTAGCGAAGGGAAAAGGGGATCAAACTGTCTTTCTTTCTGTATGCGCAGGGCCATGACGACATCAGCATCGTCAATAGCTTCTTCAACAGTGGAGCAGACTGTGGCTCCCATTTCCTCCACCCCTTGGGGAATAAGCGTGGCCGGTCCGCTGACAAAGACCCGGGCGCCCATTTTCGTAAAACCCAGGATATTGGAATGTGCAACTCTGCTATGGATGATGTCGCCGATAATGGCTATTTTCAAGCCTTGGATCTTTCCTTTATGTTCCCTGACCGTGAGCATATCGAGCAAGGATTGGCTGGGATGCTCATGGGTTCCGTCCCCGGCATTTATCACCGAGGCTCCGATGTGTTCGGCAAGAAGATGGGGCGAGCCGGAACTGGAGTGGCGGATAACAATGATATCCGGATTCATGGATGTCAGGTTCCTGGCTGTATCAATCAGGCTTTCGCCTTTGGTGGCGCTGCTGGTTGAGGCGGAGATATTAAAGGAGTCGGCGCTCATCCGTTTCGCTGCAATTTCGAATGAAAGGCGGGTACGGGTGCTTGGTTCGAAAAAAAGATGGATAACCGTTTTGCCCCGCAGGGTTGGTACTTTTTTAATGGGGCGCCTGGAAATTTCCTGAAATGATGCGGCAGCGTTAAGAATGAAAGTGATATCCTGCGAAGAAAGCTCTTCTATGCCCAGGATGTGTTTGTGAGGAAAACGGTATTGCTCTTCCATTTATTTCGTTGATTGTTGAATGATTAGAGCTGAAAGGTTTATTGACTGGCACATTTCATGCCGGATCAACAAATCCATCAGGGTCGTCCTTGCAGGTAAGAGTTTTGCTGCAATATGTTAATGAATCATATCACCAATTCGTCGCCATCGTACAGCAAATTTTTCTTTATTCCAGGACCAGTAGAGCATAAACGCCTTTCCTTTGACGGCCTTTAGGTCGACAAATCCCCAAAATCTACTGTCATGGCTGTTGTCTCTATTGTCACCCATGACAAAAAGGGAGTTTGGCGGAACGGTCACAGGGCCGTAATTATCTCGTGGGGGCATGGGGCCGGGGAAAATAGAGGAGTCCAGGTGGACGGCGTTTTCAAGTTCAACAAGGTTGCCGTTCACAAAAAGTTTTTTATTTTTTATTTTAATTCTGTCTCCAGTAACCCCGACGACCCTTTTGATGAAATCCTGAGACGGATTTTCAGGAAATTTAAAGACAATTACATCATTTCTTTCAGGATTTCCCAGAGGAACCAAGGTGTCCCTGTTGAAAGGATTTTTTATTCCATAATTAAATTTATTTACCAGAATATGGTCACCGATAAGCAGAGTAGGGATCATTGAGCCGGATGGAATTTTAAAAGCCTGAACAACAAATGTTCTGATGAAAAGAGCGAGAATGAGAGCAATTACAATGGCTTCAGTGTATTCTCGAAAGGTGGATTTTTTTTTGTTTTCAGCCAAAAGAAGGTTCCTGTTATGCATGAGTCTTTGATGGAATAGTTTTTGCTAGACTGCTCATATCAGGAAAGTGATTGGTATGAGGTCAGGCATGAAACTGTAGCTAAGGTAACAGAATAACCCTAAAAAAATACTCCAAAATTTTCTAAAATACAAGGCAGTTTATTTAATTCTTGTCAGAAGCTTTAATTATGGATTTTTATTTTTGATAGAAGAAAATGTAGATTTGATTGAGTGAATGTAAAAAAGACTAACCCGCTAAAATTAAAATAAAAAATAAGAAGCAACTGCTTGTCTACCACATATTGTGCAGAGGGCTTTATGTTGCAACAAAATATTGGATTAACACAATTAGTCAGGACATTTTTAAAAAGCAGATTTCTATAACATCACGCTAAACTGTTAAAGTGACGTTTATTTTTTTAGGAGTTTGCAGTTGACAACGCTTTCGAGATAAGTGCATAATCTTTAAAAGAAGCTGAAATTGCCTGATAAACGGGCATCGAGCTTTATAAACGTATTTAAATGCAGGATGCATGTATGGCTGGAATTGGTAAAAATTTTAAGCTGCCGTTTGTGGCGCAGCAGTCTTTAACAGTGGGGCTTGATATTGGTTCTCACGCAGTTAAAGTATGTGAACTGGTGGAAAGCGGCCAGGGATTCAAGCTGGTAAGTCTTGGCAGCGCACGATTACCTGCTGATGCCGTGGAAGATGGGGAGCTAAGAGATCCCGATGCTGTTGCCCAGGTTATAAAAAATCTCATCGGCAATTTGCAGATTAAAGGGAAAAAGGTGGGTATTTCCATCTCCGGCTACTCCGTGATTCTTAAGAAGATCAATCTTGCCGTCATGACGGAAAAAGAGCTGGAAGAGCATATTCAGTCGGAAGCGGAACAGTATATTCCCTTTGACCTTGACGATGTGTATCTCGATTACCAGGATTTGAAGACAAATACGGAAGGTGAAGACCGAACAGACGTTATGCTTGTGGCGGCAAAAAAAGATGTC
The DNA here is from genome assembly GCA_030667965.1 of Deltaproteobacteria bacterium. Lineage (GTDB taxonomy): Bacteria > Desulfobacterota > Desulfobulbia > Desulfobulbales > SURF-16 > JAHLLM01. The sequence continues at coordinate 1,690 of DAOUUW010000122.1, read as the reverse complement.
GTTGATGCGTATTTACAGATGCTCCAGTCAATCGGCCTTAAAACAGTGCTCGTTGATGTTGACGCCTTTGCCCTTGAGAATTCATTTGAGACCAATTTCGGACTGGAAGGCAATGTCGTGCTGGTCGATATAGGTTCGTCGAAAATGAATATCAACATCATTTCAAATGGGGCGTCTCTATTTGCAAGGGATGTTGTAATGGGTAGCCGGCAACTGACTGAACAGATACAGGAAGCATTTGAACTTGATTTTGATCAGGCTGAGGCCTTAAAGGTTGGCACTGCATCCCCTGAAGAAAAGCAAGCACAACTTGAACAGGTTTTTGCCACCACGACAACCCAATGGGTCATGGAAATTCAGAAAGCCATTGATTTTTATAACTCCAATTTTCCTGAAAATCCCTTGAGTAAAATTGTTATGAGTGGGGGCGGCGCCAAAGTAAAAGGTCTGGATAAATTTTTCAGTAAAGAGACCAGTCTTCCCGCAGAAGTCTTTAATCCCTTTTCTCAGACGGCCCTTGATGAAGATAAGATTGATCCGGAATATGTAAAAAATATTGCTCCTGAAATGGCAATTCCCATGGGGCTTGCCACCAGACCCACTCCTTTATAAAAGCTGAGCGCAGAACGTTAACAATGATACGAATAAATTTATTGCCGATCCGGCAAATGAAAAAACGGCAGCGCACCAGGAATGAGGTTCTTGCATTTATTGCCTCTTTTATTGTGTTGCTTGCATTGTTGGCAGTGGCTGTCCTCGGCATGAATCAAAAGGTGTCTTCGCTGCAGGCGGACATTCAAAATTTAAATGCCCAGAAAGCAAAATATACAAAGATTATCAATGAGATCAAAAAGCTGGAAAAGGACAGGGAGGCACTGATGGCTAAGATTGATGCCATTAAAAAGCTCAAATCAACATCCCAGGCCACGGTACGCATTCTTGATGAAGTCACCAGCTCAACACCACCGGACAGTATCTGGCTGACAAGTCTCAAGCAGTCAGGGCAAACTGTTGCCTTGACTGGTGTGGCTTTAGATAATACCCGTATTGCCGATTATATGGACAGTTTAACAGCGTCTCCCTATGTTGCTTCAGCTACGTTGGGAAAATCGGCGTTGACCGTGATTGCCGGACAGAAATTAAAATCATTTTCTCTCAATTTGGCTGTGCAGACTCCAAAGAAGGATGAAAAAACGGATTCAAATCAGGGCACTGTGAAATGAGCATGGATAAAGTAAAATCACAAGAGGCGTTTAACTCGTTTCTGGACGCGAAAGTCTCCCCTCTGAAAACTCTCCACAAGCTTGGTATCTGCCTTGCCGTACTAATTGTGCCTTGTCTTGCCTTTTATTTTCTCAGTTATTCGCCAAAGACTGAAGAGATGAAAAAACTCCACAGTCAAAAAGATAAACTGGAACAGGAAATTGCCGAGATCGAGAAGGCGTCCCGAGAGATTAAAAAACATCGCGCTGAAATGGCGGAAACAGAGGAGATGTTTGCCAGGGCATCAAGTCTTCTTCCTCAGAAACAGGAAATTCCATCCCTGCTGACAAGTATTTCGGATCTGGGTCAGAATTCCGGCCTTGATTTCCTTTCATTTGTCCCGAAAGGAGAGGTTCGGAGGGAATTTTATGCCGATATTCCCGTGGATATCAAGGTGCGCGGCCCATACCATAATGTTGGTGTCTTT
>DAOUUW010000254.1 GCA_030667965.1 Deltaproteobacteria bacterium | reverse complement strand
TATGCACGCGATCAGGCTGTCTTACATAGCACCAGTATGCTGCGCCGGCCTGCTGGAGTTTATGCCCCTTGAGGGTGCACATCTAAAGCACATCTGAACAGTTAAAGTCTGGAGTAAAGGGTAATTTTCAGCCTACGCTGATTGGTTACTTATATTATGCATTTTCTCACTACGCTTCATAACGCATAGCCGCCTGTGACGCAAAGAAAAAGCGTGCGAGCCGATCTTCAATGCAATTTTTACGCCTTCCCCTTTACTTTCTCTATCCCAGACAGTATGATTCGGCAAACTAAACAACTATCCCGTTACTAATTGAAAAGGCAGAAACATGAAAAAAACTCCTTTCCTCCTTCTATTATTCATACTTGCACTGCTTCCAGGCACTGTTTCAGGAGCCCAGGGCCCTGATGCCAATGCCCCCATTCACGTGGAAGCTGACCGTATGGTATCAAAACAAAAAGAAAATTCCGTAATTTTCACCGGCAACGTGGAGGCAACGCAGAGCGGCCTTATTATCCACTCCGACGAGATGACGGTTTTCCATCAGAAACAGACTGAAACAGAAGAAAAAAACGGACAGTTCGGCAGCCAGAAAATCCAGAAGCTTTACGCAGACGGCAATGTTGAAATCATTCAGGGCGGAATGGTGGCCACCGGCAATCACATGGAATTTTTTGCTGACGACAGAAAAGTTCTCATCACCGGCAACACCAAGGTATGGCAGGACAACAACCTTGTTACCGGTGAGAGAATCATGCTGGACCTGAACACCCAGACAACAATCATTGAACCGGACAAGGCAAGCGGCGGCCGTGTGAAGGCATTCTTTTATCCGGACGAAAAATAATGGCTGTTCTTGAAACACGGAACATCGTCAAGCAATACAAAAACCGCCGTGTTGTTGACGGTATCAGTATCAAGGTTGAAAGCGGTTCAATAATCGGCATGCTCGGGCCAAACGGTGCGGGAAAAACCACATCCTTTTACTCCATTGCCGGTTTTGTCCGCCCGGATAGCGGCCAGGTACTGCTGGACGGAAAAGACATCACGACGTTGCCCATCCACAAGCGGGCTTTAAACGGCATCTCCTACCTGGCCCAGGAGCCGTCTATTTTTAAAAAACTGACGGTGGAAGAAAATGTACGCATCATCCTTGAGCCTTTGGGAGTAGGGAAAAAAGAGATAAACAATCGAATCAACCGGCTCATGGCAGAGCTGAAAGTAGAGCATCTGGCAAAAAACAAGGGGCACGGGCTGTCCGGCGGAGAGAGGCGGCGGGTGGAAATCATGCGGGCTCTGGCCACGAATCCTCGATTTATCCTGCTGGACGAACCTTTTGCAGGAATCGACCCCCTGTCGGTTGCCGATTTACAAGTGATCATCAGGGAGTTAAAAGAAAAAGGGCTTGGTGTCCTCATATCGGACCACAACGTCCGGGAAACCCTGTCTGTCTGTGATTTTGCTTATATTGTCAGTAATGGTACGATACTAACCAGCGGCAATGCCGAGGAAATCATCAACTGCGAAGAGGCGCGCCGCATGTACCTCGGGCGTGATTTTGCCCTTTGAAATTTTTTGTTGCCGTATGGATTGATGTTAACGTACAATTATCAGTAAGCTCTTTAGGGTGAAGGTTGAAGAAAACGAACAGACAGCTCCCTCTCAGCCTTTATCCTTTAACCTTTATAACCTTTAATCTTATAACCTTTAAAAACTATGTCTTTCCTGGAACTCAAGCAACAACTCAAACTGACCCAGCAACTGGTTATGACGCCCCAGTTGCAGCAGGCCATCAAGTTGCTCCAACTCTCCCGCCTGGAACTGGTGGATTCCATTCAGCAGGAGATAGAACAAAATCCCCTTCTTGAGGAAGACGTTACCGGCGACTCCCCTGACAAGGAAAGCAGCAAGGAAACTTCCACCCAGACTGAACCTTCCGCACCTGAACAAACCGAAAAAACCACTGAAGTCAACCTGGAAGAAAACCAGTCAACCCTGGGTGAAATCGACTGGAACGATTATGCCAACGAATATGAAAGCAGCGGCTCATATAAACCAAGGGAAAGTGCCGGTGAAGAGCAGCCATCACGGCTTGACATCCTGACCCAGAAGCCGAACCTGAACAGCCATTTACGTTGGCAGCTCACCCTGTCCGACATAACAGAGGAAGAGGAACAAGCAGGTCTCTTTATCCTTGGCAACCTGGACAATGATGGATTTCTCAAGGTGACGGAAGAAGAAATCTCCCAGGAATGTCTTTGCACTCCAGAGCTCACAGAAAAGATGATCAAACTCATCCAGGATATGGATCCTGCCGGCGTCTGTGCTCGTAACGTAAAGGAATCACTGCTCTTACAGCTCAAGCGGCTTGGACTGGCAAATTCATTGCCTGCCAGAATCGTTGAAAACCACCTCCATTTGCTTGAAACAAAAAATTACACTGCTATCAGCAAGGCCATCAAACACCCCATGGCTGATATTATCAATGCCGTCAACATTATTATCGGTCTTGATCCTCATCCGGGCTGGGCTTATTCCGACGAATCACCCCATTATATTCTACCGGATGTCTTTATTCAGAAAGTTGACGGCGAATATGTCATATTACTTAACGACGAAGGATTGCCGCGCTTAAAGATAAGCGGCTATTACAAAGAAATCCTGAAAGCCAAAAAAGGGGAGCAGGACGCAACCAAGGAATACATACAGGACAAGCTGAAATCCGCCGCCTGGCTGATCAAAAGCATCCAGCAAAGGCAGCGAACCATATATAAAGTTGTGGAAAGTATTTTAAAATTCCAGTACGACTTTTTTGAAAAAGGTGTCGCGCATCTCAAACCTCTGGTACTGCGTGATGTGGCGGAAGACAT
>DAOUUW010000017.1 GCA_030667965.1 Deltaproteobacteria bacterium | reverse complement strand
TGGCTGCCGCCACGGAGTTGACATTGCTTGCCATCTGCTCGGACGATGCGGCAATGTCCCCTGATTTTTTCGACATCATGTTCGACGTGGTTGACACCGTATTCATATTGGCGTTGATCTCTTCAGCCGCCGCCGCCACGGCCCCCGATTGCGTGGTCAACTCCTCCGCCCCGGCTGCCATGGACCCGGAGGTGCCGGACAGTTCCTCGGAAGCGGCTGCCACCTGATTGCTGTTTTCAGAAATATTGTTCATAACTTGACGCTGTTTGGTCACCATTGCATTAAGGGCATCGGCAAGTTGGCCTATCTCGTCCTGCAGCTTGATTGCAATCTGAGAGGACAAATCACCATCCGCTACCTTGCCGGCAAAGGCAACGCCTTGCCGGATGGCAAGAATGATAGAACGGACAACAAAAAAAACCACGACGATCAAAACGACGATAACAGCGAGGGCCGTGACGGTTGTAATTAAAGCGGAACGTTTTGTGGTCGCGGTAAGATTCTGCACCTCGGTCTCACGTGATTCCAGTGCCAGCGCTACCATCTCTTCAACCTCTGGTTCAATTTTGTTCACGGCGACACGCATCTCTTCGGTGAGCACGGCAATTTTCTTGTTATTGTCCACCAGGGCAAGAAAGGTGTTTTGATAGAGATCCAACTCAGTGGAAATTTCGTTGAAATGCTCTTTGTCGACTGTGTCGTTATTAAAGGCCTGCTTAAGCGCATCGATGGCGGCCAGGATGTTGTCCACATATTTCTGCTCGCCGCGCAGCAGATAATCTTTTTCATGTTTGCGTATGGTCAGCATCAGCACCTCTGCCTCGGGCACATTAATTTTGCTCAGGGCTGCTTCCATGACTCGGGCTTCCCGGCGGATAAGATCGTAGTTCTCGGGATCCTGGTTTTCAATATATCCGTCAGCCTTTTCCTTATATGCGGCAATGGACGGTACGAGTATTGTTTTTACCTCTTCTTCGTACTTTTCCGTGCTGATGAGATCGGTCAGGCCCCCGATGGCGTCCTGCCATTTTTTCTTATCTTTTTCAGCATGGGTGCGCTGGAATTCTTTTTCATAGCGCCGCACCTGCAGCAGTTGCATGTTCAGTGAATCCACCATATGCAGCGACACCTCTTCTTCAACATTATGGACGACCTGACGAAATGTGCCCTGCAGCCCTAATGTCAGGTCCAGGCCGTTTATCTTCATGGCCTCGGTTATTGCCTGAAATTTGGCATGGTAGTCATCTATTTGATCAGTAATTGCGCCGGAGAGGTGACCGAATTCACTGTCACTGCCCGCCAATGCTATGATTTTACCGGCCTCGTCTTTGACTACTTCCACCTCTTTTGCCACCTTGTCAGAGTCTTTAACATCCTTATAAAGCAGGAAGTTTTTTTCTAACCTGCGGCATTGAAGCATATGAATGTCGATTCCGGCGGCATATTCTTCAATGGCGACATCTTTCTCCAGAAGAGCTGTATATGTAGTGCTTATCCGCTGAGAGCTGTAACGTCCTATCAGCAGGATAGCAATGGCGGTCACCATCAACATGCCGAATAAAATTCCGAATTTAATTGCCAAACTTGTCCTGTTCCAAAATGTCAGCATGATTTTTCTCCGTCTTTTGCCAATTTCTTGATGTACAATGGTTACGATTTCAGGTAGTTCAACCTGCTTCACAATACGAAGCAATCGCCGCGTCAGCGGCCATATAAAAATAATTTTATCACAGACTAATTCTCAAAATCAAATTTTTATTTTCCAAATTCGAAAAAAAATAATCTAACACATTATGGTAGCGTGGCTTATTTTTTTGCAGCCATGCACAACGGAAAGAGCTACGTGGGTAGAATGAGGCGAATGAAGAAATGCTACGCTGCCTAGAATGAAATGAGATGTGGGTAGGAATGATTGAATAAAGGTGGGGCCGCCTTGCTAAAACCTGCCCAGCAGCCTGCTGACGCTGACGGCTTTTTCCCCTTCAATTTTTGGTATGAGCTGGGCAACCTGATCGGTTTTCAGGGCACGGAGAATATGGGCGACATCTTCATCGCTCATCTGGTTAAGGAGAGGGGCAAGTTTTGAGGCCTTCATGGAACTGTACACCTTGATGAGACTTTTAAAGCTTGCGTCCTGCACCTGCTTAATCTCGGCAAGCTTTGTTTCTATATCCTTCTGCAGCAGGTTGACCTCTTCGAGTTTAGCATCCACCTCTTTCTGCAAGGCTGTCATTTCTTTTTCCCTTTTCGTTACTGCTTCTTCCCGCACCGCCAGGGCCTTCTCCCGCTTTTGCAGGGCAAAAGTGCTGTCCATCTCCCTGCTGCTCACCTGCACGGGTTTATCAGCGGCAAAAACAGCAACTCCAGTCATACCAAATAAGAAAAAAAGAATAAAAAATATCCTGCTTATCAAAACCATAGACCTCCGGACAAAACTCCCAGAAACGATTAAAAATATTATTCAGCTATTATTTTTTCTCAGTGTCTCTGCGAACTCTGTGAGAAATTTTCATCTAAAAGTTCCACGACCATACCGTAAAAGGGCCTGCTCATCACTTTCATTCTGCTCTTTGCGGCGACTCTCGCGCAGGTAGTGCTGTAAATCTTTTTCACGCAAGGCTTCAATAATCTTCCTCTGCTTCATGGCTTCGGAGAGCTCCAGACGGATCTTGTCAACAACCTGCTGCTGAGCGGCAATGGTGTTCTGCAGAATACGTATACGCAACTCCTGCACCCGCATGCTTTCCATGAAAAAAAGAAATGTCGGCCCATCTATCTTTTTCTTCATGCGCTCCTCCATGGCCTGAGCAAGCCGCAGACGATCATCCTCAAGTCCGGCCAGGCGAGTCCGGTGATTATTAAAAATCATCTGCTCCCGGGCAAACTTAAACTGTATCTGCTCTTCGATGTTCCTCTTAAGAGAAAGCACTGATTCGAGTTTGAAATGAAAGAGCATTTTTTTTAGTATCTAAGGGGTAAAGAGGCAGAGGGGCAGAGGGGCAGAGTGGCTGAGGGACAAAAGGAACTGCTAAAAACACTTTGCTCGGCTCATAGGTTTGAATTACATTAAAGTTTAAAGTTGTTTTTCTCTTAATAAGGTACATTTTCTCTTTGCCCCTTTGCCCCTTTGCCCCTTTGCCCCTCTCATCAACGCATTAACGCAAGCAACTGCTGCCTGCTCTGCTCCATGGAAATCTTTTCTTCCACATCCTGCCGTAAATAATTATTCATTCCGTCAATCATAGTGATGGCTCTGTCTATCTTCGGGTTTGTCCCCTTGGCGTAGGCGCCGATATTAATCAAATCTTCTGAACGCCGGTAAGTGGACAGGGTTTCAAGGAAACGATGGGCGGCCTTGATCTGCTCTTTATTCACCACATCGGTCATGCAGCGACTGACACTGCCCATGATCTCAATGGCAGGATAATGCCCCTGACTTGCAAGATCGCGGCTTAAGACAATATGCCCATCCACTATGGACCTTACGGCATCGGCAATGGGCTCATTCATATCGTCACCTTCCACCAGCACCGTATATATACCGGTAATACTCCCCTTGCCTTCGCAGGTACCGGCCCGCTCAAGCAGTTTGGGCAACTGGGAAAAAACAGACGGGGTATATCCCCTTGAAGTTGGCGGTTCCCCGATTGCCAGGCCCACCTCGCGGCTGGACATGGCAAAACGGGTAACGGAATCCATCATCATGATGACATCCCGGCCCTGATCTCGAAAAAACTCGGATATGGCCATGGCCAGATACGCACCCCGCATCCTCACCAGGGGAGGCTGATCCGAAGTGGCCACCACGACAACGGAGCGGGCCAATCCTTCCGGTCCGAGATCCCGCTCTATAAAATCCTTTAATTCCCGGCCTCGCTCTCCAATGAGGGCGATGACGCTGACATCCGCTGCAGTATGCCTGGCGATCATGCCAAGCAATGTACTTTTTCCCACCCCTGATCCGGCCAGGATACCGATGCGCTGGCCCTTGCCAAGAGTGAGCAGGCCGTTAATGGCTCTTACCCCTATATCAACAGTCTGAGAGATCCTTTCCCGCTTCATGGGATTCAGCGGTTCAGCATACAGGGGATAATCAAAACCATCCTCCAGAGGGCCCTTGCCGTCCATGGGGTTACCCAGACCATCGATTACCCGGCCGAGAAGAGACTTGGCCACCACAACCCGGGCCTGACCGCCGATAAGACGTATGGTGCTTCCCGGTTCCACCCCCCGCATCTCCCCAAGGGGCATGAGAAGAAGACTCCCTTCGCGAAAGCCGACAACTTCAGCAGGGATCCGTCCTTCTCCCTTAAAAACATCCACCTCGCACATACTGCCCACGGGAATTCCCGGCCCCTTGCTTTCGATGACCATGCCGATCACCTGATTGACCCGGCCTCGTACGGAAATGAGCGGCTGGTCCGCAGCTGTCTGAATGCAGGTTGAAAGATCCATCGGTTACTGTTCGCCATCATCCTCGGCAAGCGCCGCTAAAAAGGCCCTTTCCACAGCGGCAAAAAGCTTTTCCCGACAGTTTTCAAGCGTGGCGTCAATTTCGCCAAATGCTGTGTTCAGCAGACACCCACCGGAAGACACGAGCGGATCCTCAACCAATTCAATCCGTTTTGTCCCTGCAAGCAGGGAAGGATCTTCAAGACTCATCTCCTTAATACGCTGCAGATCGTCGGCGTGCAAATGAATCGTAACCGTAGAGCCCTCCACAACATACTCCATGGCTTTACGCAGCGTGTTGCGGATCACAAGGGGGTTCACCGACACCTCGTGTCCCACCAGCCGCTCAACCATTGTCTTAACCAGAGCCAGCAGGTCCTCTTCATACTGTTTATGAACAGTGTCCCTTTCCTGCTCCAGAGACTGAATCAGATTTACCGCCCCGGCAATTTTTTCATCAAATTCCTGCTGGGCGGTTGCTCGCCCCTCTTCCAGGCCCCGGTCAAATCCTTTCTGAAAAGCCTCCTCTTCGATGCGCTTTTTTTCCGCATTGGCTGCTGCAATCATGGCCTCGGTTTCCCGACTGATGCTCTCCTGCTCTTTTCTCAAAATATCAAGCGGATCGTTGGTTTCCTTTTTCCCTATCATACTCTCAAAAGAGACAAAGGAAGCACCCTTGTCTTTTTTAATTTTTTCTGAAAACTCGAAAATATTAGACAAATTCGTCCTCTCCGCCAGCCGCGCCCATCAGCTGAATCTTTCCTTCCTGCTCCAGACGTTTGGCAACCTTCAGAACAGACTGCTGTGCCCCCTCTACATCTTTCACACGGGTCGGTCCCATAATTTCCATATCTTCCTTGAGCATTTCCACAGCCCGGGATGACATATTTTTAAAGATTTTTGCTTTGAGTCCATCAGAGGCGGTTTTCAGGGCTAGTTTCAGGTCGTCAGTGGAGACCTCCTTTAAAATAGACATAATGCCGCGGTCATCCACGCCAAGCAGATCCTCAAAAATAAACATCAGACGCCGGATATCTTCAGCCATCTTTTCATTGATCTCCTCAACGCCCTCCAGCACCTGGGTTTCCAGGGCCCGATCGGCATTATTGAGAATTTCGGCAACCGCTTCCACGCCGCCGAGGCGCTGGCCCTCCATTCCCTCCACGGAAAGGAGTTCCTCCTGCAGCACCCGATCCAGATCAACAAGAATTTCCGGGCTGACTTTGTCAAGCTCGGCCATACGCATGACAACGTCTATCTGCAAATCGTCCTTAAACTCTGCCAGAATTGTCGCTGCCTGTCTATGCTCCAAAATAGCCAAAAGCAAAGCTATTGTCTGGGGATGCTCATTACGTAAAAAATTTACAAGAACTTTTGGTTCAAGCTTGCGGGCTTTCTGAAAAAGGGTCAAACGCCAGTCAGATCTAATATCCGTTAAAATCTCATTTGCTTTATCTGCACTCAAGGCCCTTTTCAAAGCTGTTTCCAGCAGGTCCTCGCCGGAAAGATAAATTTCATCGCCGCCGGAATCAGAGCGAAATTCACTTAAAAGTGCTGCGATGTCATCTTTGTCAACCTTATCCATTTTAGTCATCTGCCGGCCGACAGTTCTTATTTCTTCCACATCAAGCCTTTTGAAAACTTCCGAGGAAAACTCTTCTCCCAGGGTGAGAAGAAAAACTGCCGCTTTTTCAGCTCCACTCAAACTTTCCGGGGATCCGTCCTTCTTTTTTGCCACCTTACATCTCCTCGCGCAACCAGCGCCTTACAAGATCAGCCGCCCGCTCTGGATCACTCTGGGCCAACCTGTAAATCCTCTCCTTATCCGACATGCCGACGGGCCGCAGAGTGAGATCCTCCTCGGCTTCTTCTCCTACCTTGTCTGCTGCAGCAGGGGCTTCAACCGCCTTCGGACCGTATGGCTGACCTGTGAGAATACGAAGAAACGGTCGCACCACAAACAGCAAAAAAGCAATAACGATAAAAAGCAGGACAAGAGGCAGAGCAAGCTTTTCAAGCAGTCCCCGCCATTTTTCCATTGCATCGACCTCCGGCTCCACCACAGATGAAAGATAAAATGGCATGGCAACCACTTCCACCTGGTCTCCTCGGTCTGTATCAAATCCAATGGCATTTTGGGTCATTTTTACAAAATGGGCAAGCTCTTCCTCGCTGCGCGGCTTATAAACCAATGATTTTTCCCCGTCTTCATCCTCCTGCTTCTCATACACACCATCAACCATAACAGCCACGGACAACCTTTTGACGACACCAACAGTCTCCTGCACCCTGCGGGTTGTTCTGGTTATTTCATAATTTCTGGTCATATTCTTTCTGCGGAAATCACCGGATTCAGAACCTTCAACGCCGGTTTCAGTGAAAGTGGCAAGCTGGCCTTTCACTCCGGGAATCCCCCCCCCATCTTTTCCCGCACCTTCCTGTTCTATAAGAAGCTGTTCACTGCGCACAACCTGGCCGTCGGGGTCAAAGCTTTCTTCAGTCACATCCACCTGGTTGAAATCCATATCAACGGTAACGCGGGCCAGCGCCTTATTGAGCCCCACCACCTCTTCCAGCATGCTTTCCACCTTTCTGCGCAAACCATTTTCAACTTTGAGCTGATATTCAAGCTGGGTGGCGGAGAGCATGGACACATCGTCTCCTTCCTGACGAAACAGCAGACGGCCGACAGTATCAACCACGGTGATATTTTCAGTTGTCAGACCGGGAACAGCACTTGCGACAAGATGAACAATGGCCATTATTTCGCTCTGTGACAATTTTTCCCGACCTGCCATGGTCAAGCTGACCGAGGCACTGGCCGGCCTGCTTTCTTCGACAAAAACCGATTCTTTCGGTGTGGCGACATGCACCCGGGCATCCTTAACCTGTTTAAACTGGCGGATAGTCCGAGCAAGCTCCCCTTGCACCGCCCGCTGATAATTGAGACGCTGGACAAAATCCGTGGTGCCGAGACTGCTTTTATCAAAAAGCTCAAAACCGACCCCGCCCCCGCTGGGAAGCCCCTCGGCTGCAAGATTCAGCCTGGTTTCATACACGCTTCCGGCAGGAACCAGCACTGCGGAACCGCTTTCCGCCAGCTGATAGTCAATCCTCGTCTCTTTTAATTTTGCCACCACACCGGCGGCATCTTCAGGCGCCAAATCGCTGAACAGAACATTATACTCCGCTTTGGTCCCCATCATCGTCAGGGTCAGCATCCCACCAAATATTATCGCAATAAGCAACCCGGCGACAATTTTCTGCACAAGGGTCAATTCTTTAATAACAATAACGGCCTGACTAAATATATCTTTTACTGGAGCCATTGATGTGTCCTGTTGGTCGGATTGGTTTATTTGGTCTTATCGGTCTTATTGGTTGGTTTGATTGGTCCGGTTGATCAAATCGACCAGCTAGATCCAGTCAGACTAACTAACCACTTAAAGCTGTATTCTCATGGTGTCCTGGTAAGCCTGAATTGCCTTCTGCTGCACCCTTGTCATCATTTTAAAGGAAATGCTCGCCTTTTCCAAGGCGATCATTGTTTCATGGATATTGCCATGCCGGCCGGCAAGAAGTCCCTCGCTCAGCTCGCGGGCCTCTTCCATTTTTCCATTAACGCTCTCAATGGATTTCTGCAGCACCTCGCCAAAACCTGTTCCAGCTGTCTTTGTCGATTTTTCCGTGCCTGCCAAGGGAAGCGTTTCTCCGAATCGAACAGGCTGAAGTGGTAAAGTTTTCATATCTCTTTCCTCTCTATCCTCTATTGTGCCGCGTATCAATTATCAATTGACCTACCGTCTTCCAATATCCAAAGCCTTCATGGCCATACTTTTTACCGCCTCAATGGCCGTCACATTGGCCTCATAGGCCCGACGAGAACTGATCATATCCACCATCTGCTCCGACACATCGACATTTGGAAAAAGAACCACACCGTTTTCGTCTGCGTCCGGATGTGAAGGGTCGTACACCGATTTAAACTCCTTATTATCCTCAACAACCGCCAACACCTCGACCTTTCGCAGTTTATCATCGCTGCTACTGAGCACATCCTCAAAATTATCCAGTCTCTTTGCCCCGAAAACAACGGACTTGGCCCGGTACGGCCCGCCTTCCATGGTTCGTGTCGTGTTGGCGTTGGCCAGGTTCATGGCCGTCACATTAAGTCGCGCCCGTTCTGCTTTGAGGCCGGAACCGCTAATTTTAAATGCTGTCAAGATATCCATAATTACTTGCCTCCTTCATCAATGGCGTATTTGAGCCCGTCAAATTTCTTGCCGATCATGCCGGCGGCTATTTCATACATGAGCTGGTTTTCTGCCAGTTTGACCATCTCCTCATCAAGATCAACAGGTCGATTTTCCCCGGAAAACTCCAGGCTGCTGCCGGCCTCAACAGGATCAACATCAAAATGCATCTTGTTCGTCCGGCTCATGGTGCCCTGATTCAGCATGGCGCTTTCCATGGCTTTTTCAAAGGAAAAATCCTGCACCGTGTAACCGGGTGTTTCCATATTGGCAATATTGGACTGTATAAGGCCCTGTTTTTCAAAACGAAGATTCAAGGCCTGCTGCATATGATTGATGGTAGGGCCAAACAGCTTGTTAATAGGCATAATTTTCTCCTGATAATAGATAAAGATCCGTTGCAGCCTAACACATGCAAATTATATGCCCGCTACAAATGAAGATGTTTTCCCGGAGAAACAACAGAGAATCAGACAGGTAAATGATGAAGGAGGGGACAAGAGAAAACGAGAAAAATCAGCTAATTACACCCTGATTTCTATACTCATTGAGTTTATTACGCAAGGTGCGTACACTGATGCCGAGCATCTTGGCGGCATGGGTGCGATTATCGTCAGTTTTTTGAAGGGCCTGCAGGATCATTTGACGCTCTACGTCTTTGAGACTTACAATCCCGCTATTTGCCTCTTGCCGCTCAACAGAAAACACATCTCCGCCATCGCTGCCGAAATCGGCAAAAATATCAAGATCCGCGCCATCTGTTTCTTCATCCCAGAAATCCCAAGGCTCAAGCTCATCGGTTAAGGAGAGAAGCACGGCGCGCTCGACAAGATTTTCCATCTCACGAATATTGCCGGGCCAACTATTTTCCAGAAAACGCCGACAGGATGTGCGGGACATTTTCTTGATCTTTTTGTCGTATTGCTTTGAGTATCGATCAATAAAATATCGGGCAAGAAGAAGGATATCGTTTTTACGTTCACGTAGAGGTGGCATGGTCAAGGGAATAACATTTAAGCGGTAATAGAGATCCTGGCGGAATTCACCGTTCTTGACCGCTTCCTCCAGATTTCGATTCGTGGTTGCAACCACATGCACATCCGCCTTGACAGGAGCCTTGCCACCAACCCTGTCAACCTCTTCTTCCTGCAGCACCCGCAGGATCTTGGCCTGCAGATGCATGGGAATTTCACCAATTTCATCCAGGAGAAGGGTGCCACCGTCAGCCAGCTCAAACTTTCCTTTTTTCGTATAAACCGCACCGGTGAATGATCCCTTTTCATGGCCGAACAACTCGCTTTCGAGTAAACCTTCAGGTAACGCAGCGCAGTTTAGGGCGACAAAAGGACCTTCTTTGCGATTGCTTTCCTCGTGGATACAACGGGCTATCATCTCCTTGCCGGTACCGGATTCCCCCAGAACGAGAACCGTGGCTTTACTGGAGGCAACACTCTTTGCCTTTTGCAGAATTCTGGCAAGTTTTTCATCGTCACCTATGATGGCTTTTTTCTTCTCCGCTTCCCTCTTCACCTTTATCACAGGAACGTCCACTGATTCGTGCAACACTGAGGAACCGGCAAGAGCCCGCGCCGCTGTCTCGACCATGAGTTCCTGTGATAAAGGTTTCAGCAGATAATCAAAGGCCCCGAGTTTCATGGCACTGACAGCTGTTTCAACCGTGGCATGTCCGGTGACGAGTACCACCGGCAACCCGGGGGATTTCACCTGCAGAGTGCGAAGCAGTGACAAGCCGTCCATCTCAGGCATATTGATGTCACTGACAACAAGATCCACCGGATTTCTTTCGAGCATGTCAAGGGCCATGGAGCCGTTTTCAGCAACGCTCACAGTATAACCCTGACGATTAAATGCCTCGTAAAGAACCATGCGCACTTCCCGCTCATCATCGACTATCAATATTTTCCCGGACGATTCTGACATATCTGTATATTTTTTGATTATGCAATAAACAGGGAATCAAGCTCCAGATATCACATTATCAATTTTCAATTATCCATTCTTAATTATTTAAAACCGCTTCCGTCTCAATCATGGCCTTATTTATCTTTTCGCGGTCCAGTCGCTGCTGCGCCATTTTTTTGACAAGGGGGTCGGGGCCGTCCAGGGCTTGCTGAAACAGGGAGGCAGCCTCCTCGTTTTTCCCGGCCGAAAGCAGCACATCTCCAAACTGCAAATACAGCCTTTGCCTTTGTTTTTTGTCCTTGGCCATTGAAACGGACAAGGCTTGCCGGTAGGCTGTTTCAGCCTTAGCCGCATCATTTTCCACCTGGTATCTTTCTCCCAGTTTTCCATACCAGTGTTGAAGTCGCTCCCCTGTCAACCATTTTTCCTTTTGGAATACATCGAGCACAGCCGCTTTTTCTAAAATTTCATCCTGCTCAAACAAGAGCCTGAGATAATCATCGGCATACCTGTTTTTCTTGTCGGCAAAAGTGGGATTTCCAACAGCAATACGATAAAAATTAAGGGCATCGTCCGGGCGTTCCTGCATTTCACGCAACCTGCCGCTCAACCAGCAAACCTCCCCCAACACATTCTCGCCGGCATAAATTTTGCGAAGATACTTGAGCAGGCGCTGGGCGGCCTTCAGGTCCCTGTCCGACAAATACGTCCGTGCCCGCTGAAGATAGAGATCACGCAACTCCGCTTTATCCAACTCCCGGGCCATGGCCCTGTAATAGACAACCCCGGCCTTTTTATAAAGAGACATTTCTTCCAGGGCACGACCAACCAGAAACAAAAGTCTGCCCCGCCTGTAGGCCTTCACATGGGGATACTCCTGCTGGTAAAGAGCATAAACGCCTTTATAATCTTTATCCTGCAAAAGCTTTTCCACCCGTTGGACCAGGACCTGCCCCATGACATCAACAACCTCATCCTTTTCAGCCTCAACCGTTTCATAGCGCAGATAGGATTTACCCATGTTAAAGGCCTCGTCACTCTCCCCCCTGGCCCAATATCGCCTGACCAGATCAAAACGCGCGTCCTGGCTCAAAGGGTCGCTGTAATGCTGTTCAAGCACCATCTGGAAGGGACGGTCATCCTTTTGTCCAGACTCCTCGACATTAACCCTGTCACCGCCGTCCCCCTCTGCTTCCTGACGGGCCAGACGGAAACGGCTCAGCACCACTAATCTCTCTTCATCCATGCCCTCATCAATAATCTGCTCATACAGTTTTGCAGCAGTCTTTTCCTGTCCGCCCTGCATATAACTTTCGGCAAGTTCAAAAAGAACCTCCTGGCGCAGAGGGGAATTACCAGTCATATTAAGATACTGGAAAAGATCTTTACGCCCCTCGTCAACATTCCCAACCCGCAGACCGGCAATCCCCTTGTTGCGTAACAGATCCGGATCATCCCGGTAAAAAGAAGGGACTTCGCGCAAAATTTTCAGGTAAACGGCAAGGGCGTCGTGGTACTCTTTGTTGAAAAAATAAATATGGGCAGCACCGACCCGGCCACGCAGGCTGTAGACTTTGTCCCTACTTTGTTCCAACTCTTTATAAACATTGCCGGCTTCCTTGGTTTTGCGTATTCTCATAAGGCTGCGAGCCTTCATATAACGGGCCTCATCACTGCGTGAAGAAGCGGGGAACCGTTTGAGAAAAAGAGAAAAATAGGTACGCGCTTCCCGATAAAACCCCATACGGAAAAAGCTGTTTCCCACTTCAAAATAGGCATCGGACAGATGGACGGATTTTGGATAATCAACCGTAAACGAACGATAGAGATCCTTTACTGTCTCCCAGTCGGCCTCCGTACTTGTCAAAGCCAGATCTTTATTAAGATTTGACGCCTTCCATAACGCCGTTTCCGCCCTGGGAGACTCTGGATATGTTTTGTAATAATGACGAAAAAACTGGACAGCCTCCCGATCCCGGCCGTCAAGCAATGCACTGTTTGCCTCCTGCCACAGATTCTCTTCCCTCCGTTCTAAAAGATCCTGGAGAATTTCTTCCTCACTTTTATCAACAGCATGACAATCGGGGGGGAGTAAAACACACAGAAAAAACAGAAAGAAAGACAGAAAAAAAAGGCACGGAACTCGCCTCTTTACTGGAAAGATATGACAATCCAATGCCGTTAACTTAAGGATAAAAGTTTCAAAAGGAAACATTTTTTTTGCCACCGATAAGCGAGTGTACGAGACATCCGATAAGCGAGTGTACGAGACATCCGATAAGCGAGTGTACGAGACATCCGATAAGCGAGTGTACGAGACATCGAGACCCACGAAAGCAAAAGAAAAAATTTTGTGTTTTTTCGTGGGGTTCGTGGCTGAAAATAAGATTTTTTGCTAAAGTTAATGACATTGTGTGACAATCAGCTCCCTTTAACAATTCCATACCGTTTCATCTTTTCAAGAAGAGTTGTTCTATTGACATTGAGCAGCTTTGCAGCGCGATTTTTTACCCAATCCGTCTGGTTCAGGGCCTGATTAATCAGGGATTTTTCAAAAGAAGCCATCTCATCGCTCAGGCAAAATCCCCGATCAGGTATTTCACCGCTATAATCCACCCGATGCTCCGGGTCCCGAATCCGTTCCGGCAGGTCTGCAACGGTGATCACATCCTCCATACTGAGAATGACCATTCTTTCCACGACATTCTCCAGCTCACGCACATTACCGGGCCATCCATAGCCCAACAGATAGCCCATGGTCTCGTCGGTGATCCCGGTGATGGATCTTTTCCTGGAACGATTGCATCTTGCAATAAAACTTTCCACAAGCAATGGAATATCTGAACTTCTGTCGCGCAAGGGCGGGGCATTAATGGGCACCACTGTCAAGCGATAATAAAGATCTTCCCTGAAACGACCGGAGGCAACTTCGTCATCCAAATTCCGGTTTGTCGCGGCAAGTACTCGAAAATCAGACACGATGGTTTTGGTCCCGCCAATTCGTTCAAACTGTTTCTCCTGCAATACCCGCAAAAGCTTGACCTGCAGCATGGGGCTCATTTCCGCCACTTCATCAAGAAAAACCGTGCCGCCGTCAGCCAGTTCAAAACGGCCCAGACGGGTACGGAAAGCATGGGTAAAGGCCCCTTTTTCATGGCCGAAAAGTTCACTCTCCAACAGCTCGGCAGGTATGGCTCCACAATTGACAGGCACAAAAGGGCCCTCTCTTCTTTCACTTTGATAATGAAGTGCCTGGGCAATTAATTCTTTTCCAGTGCCGCTCTCACCCTGGATAAGAACCGTGGTATTGGTATTGCATACTTTTTCAATAATTTGAAATACATCGAGCAAAGGCTTACTCTTGCCTATCATGCGAGGAAAAGACATGGCTAAAGGGGGTTCCGGCGAAATATTTTCTTCGGAATGAAGTTCGGACAAGGAGTGCTCGCTTATTTAAGATTGATTGTGTTTGAAATAAATTTCAATTATTACGTACTTTTGATATACAATATCCAGGAAAAAGGTGTCAATTTTTTTTAAAAACAGTTTAAACTAATTACGTAGTAATCTTTTCTGTCGAGTTATGTATGCAAGAAAATACAATGGAAAAACCCACGTTCACTTTCCAACCTACCCCGGAAGACATATCGACACAAACAGGGGCCGTTATGGTGGAATTGGTGAAAGTGACCAAAATATATCCGCCTGATGTGGTTGCCCTGCGAAACGTCTCTTTTACAGCCAGGCGGGGTGAGATCATCTTTCTCACCGGCGCCAGCGGTGCGGGCAAGTCTACGTTACTTAAACTTCTCTGTCGACAGGAGCGCCCGACCAAGGGGTTAATCGAAATCAACGGCACCGACATTAACAAATTAAAATCCGCCGCCACCCAGAGACTGCGGCAAAATATCGGCGTTGCCTACCAGGATTTCCGGCTCTTACCCCGCCAGTCCGTCTACCAGAACATTGCCATGGCCATGGAAGTGCAGTTCAAAAGCGTAAAAGAAATACGCCAACGGGTGACGGAGCTCCTGGACAAACTCTCTCTCATTGAAAAGCGCAACAAACCGGCGGGCAAACTCTCCAGGGGGGAACAGCAGAGGGTTGTCATTGCCAGGGCAGTTGCCAATGCGCCGCCCCTGCTCCTTGCTGATGAGCCCACCGGCAACCTTGACAGCAACACCACCCTGCTTGTCATGGGACTCTTTCATGAACTGAATGAAAGTGGTTCCGCTATCATCATCGCCACCCATGACAAATCAATTTACGAGGGAAGCAACCACCGTCAATTTGAACTTCACCAGGGTGAGATAACACAAATTACCTGACAAATTTCAAAAACGAAAATCAGGCCTTGGGACAAAAAACATACAATCCGGAACAATTACATTTATACAGATGAGACACCTATCATTCATATTCACGCAAACATGGCGCAATATGCTCCAATCCTGGGGCGTGCAGCTGATGACCATGCTTACCGTTACCCTTTCCGTGCTCATTTTTTCCTTTTTTTTCCTCATTTACACCAACATGATCCATGTTGGGGACAAAATTGGAGGAGAACTGCGGCTCATCGTCTATCTTGAATCAGAACTTGGTCCACAGCAACAGGATGATTTAAAAAAGAAAATAACAAGCTTCAGGAAAGTTGAAAGGATTGTCTTTATTTCTCCGGAGGAGGCTTTTGCGCAGCTGGGCAAACAACTTGGGACAGACCGCGACGTCCTTGAAGATCTCGATGCATCATTTCTCCCCTATTCCGTTGAAATATACCCGCACAAGAACCTGAAAGACCTGACACACATCAAGGAATTCTCCGATTACCTGGAAAATCTTCCCGACACCATAAAAGTTCAATACGGCCATGGATGGGTGGAACGGTTCGGCTATTTTACCAAACTGCTGCGTTTTGTCGTCATCATAAGCGGCTTTCTGCTCATTCTCACCACCATGTTCATGGTTTCCAGCACCCTGCGCCTGACCCTGTATGCCCGCCAGAAGGAACTGAAAGTACTGCGCTATCTCGGCGCCACCAACGGCTATATCGAGGGACCGGTGCTTCTTGAAGGTTTTACCCTTGGTGTCCTTGGGGCAACATCCGGGCTTTTTGCTCTTTTCTTTCTCTTTCAATGGATAAAAAGTCATTTCAGCGGGCCCGGTCTCATGAATCTCTTTGAGATAAATTTCCTGCCGTGGCCATACTGCGCCATTATTCTGTTCTGCAGCGTTCTGTTCTGCACCTTCGGCAGCCTGCTTTCAATCCGCAAATTTTTAAAAATTTAGACAATGCCCACCTCTCTTCTTATTGCCCGCATAGCACGATTTTTTCTTTTTTTTACTGCCGGTCTGGTCAGTTGCAGCATTGTCCTTTTCTGCCCTGCCGAAGTAACGTTGGCATCCGATCTTGAAGAGATCAAAAAACTCGACGCAGAGGTTCTCCAGCATAAAAAGAAAATAACCAGGGTAGAAAAAGGCATCCTGTCCCATGAAAGTAAAGTGGTCACGTCAAAGGCCAGGGAAATGTGCCTGCTTGCCGAACTTGAAAAAATCGACGAAAAAATCCTCGCCGAGAGTGAACAACTCGACCTTCTCAAAGAGGAAATGAACCGGCAGGACCAGCTCACCAAGGAAAAAAAAGATGAAATGGAAAAAACTCTTTTTGAAAAGGAAACACTGGGTGAACATACGGAAAAAAGACTAGCAGCGTATTATAAAATGGGTGAGATCGGCATCATTAATGTTATTTTTTCCTCTTCTACCCTTCCCGAGCTCCTTTCTTTTCAGGAAAATTTCCATTTGATGCTCAAATACGACAACCAGGTCATTAATGCCTTTAAAAATAAAATAACAGACCTTACTGCGGCGCGCAGGGCTCATGAGGAAGAAAAAATCCGTCTCAGTGCGATGATTGACAATGTCAGGGAACAACAGAAAATTCTGGCAGAGTTCAAACTGGAACGCCGCCAACTACTGGCACGGGTGAAAACGGAAAAGCTGCTCTATCAACAGGCGATCGAGGAATTGGAAGAGGCGGCAAAACGGCTTACAGCCACGTTGACCGAGCTGGAAAAAGAGGCGGCACAGACCAAGGAAGAATGGCAGATGCAGCGCATCAAAGACTACCCCCTCAAGGCCTTTAAAAAAAGACGCCCTGCCTCTCTACGGGGATTTGCCAACCAGAAAGGTACGCTTCCCTTACCTGCCACGGGCGCCGTACTGCAAAAATTTGGTTCGCATACCGATAATACGTTCGGAATGACAACTGTTACAAATGGTATTGGTATCGAGTCAGACCCCGGCATGGACATCATTGCCGTGTATGACGGTAAGGTCGTCTATGCGGGCGCATTGCGCGGTTATGGCCAACTGATCATTATTGACCATGGCAATCATTATTTTAGTCTTGTCAGCGGCATAGGAGAAATACTCACAAAAGTCGGCGACCCTGTGGATCAACACGAAAAAATAGGTATTACCAGCCTTCATACCGGTCTGCTGCAGGAGGGGCTTCATTTTGAAATCCGCCACAACACCCAGGCGCAAAATCCTCTTGATTGGCTTGATCCATCACAGCTCTCCTATAAAAAAAGCCCAAAGCCGACTGCCCAATAGGCATCCTTGTACGTTTTGACATTGTCGTAAGAGCCCTGACATGATACATTGAAAATGTTTTAATTAAAAAACACCAACAAACATTTACGAAACACATCCGATTTTTAAATTCCTTAACCCGGTAGCTTCGATGAATAAAAAGACTTCCTTTATCAAAAAATTATCTATTATTACCCTTATATGTCTTCCCATTTTCACCCTTTTGCTCTGGGAACGCGATTCCGGGGTTCAGGCCAAAACCCAGGATATCTACAAAGATCTGGAGACTTTTTCCAGCGTTTTAAGCCTGTTGCAGAAAAACTATGTCGAGGAAATCGATACCGGCGAAGTTATTAAAGGCGCTATCAAG
Organism: Deltaproteobacteria bacterium; assembly: GCA_030667965.1. Taxonomy (GTDB): domain Bacteria; phylum Desulfobacterota; class Desulfobulbia; order Desulfobulbales; family SURF-16; genus JAHLLM01. The sequence continues at coordinate 10,555 of DAOUUW010000017.1, read as the reverse complement.
GGCATGCTCACCACCCTTGATCCCCATTCTTCTTTTATGAAGCCCGATGATTTTCAGGAATTAAAAATAGAAACAAAGGGAAGTTTTTCCGGTATCGGCATTGAAATCACCATGAAGGACAGTATCCTTACCGTTGTCTCCCCCATTGAAGGCACCCCTGCTTTTACACAAGGCGTCAAAGCCCAGGATAAAATTTTTAAAATTGATGGGGAATTAACCAAAGATATGAGCCTAATGGAAGCGGTCAAGAAACTTCGCGGCCCCAAGGGCACGGAAGTAACAATCTCCATTCACAGGGAAGGTCTTACCGAGTTAAAAGATATTACCATTGTCCGCAATGTTATTCCCCTTATCAGCGTCAAATCAAAAATGCTTGAACCGGGCTACGGGTATCTGCGTATTCGCAGCTTCCAGTCCAAAACCACGACCGAATTCAAAAAGGCCCTGGATACAATTGAAGAAGAGGGAGAACTTAAAGGCCTGGTGATTGATCTGCGCAACAATCCAGGAGGACTCCTCGATCAGGCAGTGAAAATTTCCGATATCTTCCTGGACAAGGGCATGATCGTTTCAACAAGAGGACGCATCAAAGAACAAAATATGGAATTCAAAGCCCACTCAAACGGCAAAAAATACACCTTCCCCATCATTGTTCTTGTCAACGAGGGCAGTGCCAGCGCTTCGGAAATTGTTGCCGGCGCCCTGCAGGATCACAAGCGAGCCCTTATTCTCGGTGCCCAGACCTTTGGCAAGGGGTCTGTACAAACAATCATTCCAATGGATGACGGTGCCGGGCTCAGACTGACAACCGCCCGCTATTACACGCCAAATGACAGATCTATCCAGGCAAAGGGCATTACCCCCGACATTCTTGTTGCCACCGAATTCGACGAGGTTAAAGAAGAAAAAGACACTAAACAACCGACATTTCTGCGTGAAAAGGATCTGAAGCACCACATGGAAAACGGGGAGAAAGAGGAGAAGGAGCCAACAAAAGACAATGAAGAAAATGATGCGGAGGAAAGCGCTGAGGAGATGAAAAAACAGGAAGAAATTGCCCGCGATCACCAGTTGAACCAAGCATTGACACTGCTCAAGGGTCTCAATGTCTTTAGCTCAATAAACACTGCTTTATAAGGAATCCCCCTGACTGCACCGAGTCGAACGAAACCTGACAATAAATCTCACAGAGGCGCAGAGTTCACAGGGAAAAAATAAAAACTCAGTGACCTCTGCGCCTCTGTGAGAAATTTTCAGGTGGAACGCCCCTCCCTGACCATCTCATAATAGTCGCGGCCGTGCACATCATTGATAACCACGGCCGGGAATCCTTCCACGGTAAACTTGTAAAGCGCCTCTGGGCCGGCATCTTCAAAGGCCACAATTTCCGCCTTTGTAATACACCTTGACAGATAGGCCCCGGCGCCGCCAAAAGCCGCCAGATAGATGCACTTTTGCTTCTGCATGGCCTCCTGTACCACCTGTGAACGAGCCCCTTTCCCCATGGTGGCTTTCAATCCCAGCTCCAGCAGCCTGGGCGTATACGTATCCATCCGGTAACTCGTGGTGGGTCCGGCAGCACCGATAACCTGACCGGGCCTGGCAGGGCTTGGGCCGACATAGTAGAGAAGATGACCTGCAAGATCAACTGGAAGAGGTTTTCCGCTATCAAGCAAATCCATCATACGCCGGTGGGTCTGGTCCCTGCCCGTATAAAGGATACCACTGAGGCTGACGAGATCCCCGGCATGCAGAGACTCCGGAACACCCTCCTCAAAGGGAAGCCTCACTTCTTTCAAGTCGTCGAGAAAGACCGGTTTGCAGCGTAAAAGAGACATCAGATTACGACCTCCTTATGACGATGGGCATGGCATTGAATATTGACTGCCACCGGAAGACTGGCGATATGGGAAGGAAAAACCTCGACATGGACCGCAAGGGCCGTGTTAATCCCACCGAGTCCCTGTACCCCACATCCCTTATCATTAATTTTTTGTAGAATTTCTTCCTCGAGACCAGCCACATCCTGTCGGCTGTTCGGCGTGCCCAATGACCGGGTCAGAGCCTTTTTGGCAAGTAATGCGGCCTTTTCAAAAGTACCTCCCATGCCGACGCCGATGAGTAGCGGCGGACAGGGATTTGGTCCGGCAACCACCACCAGGCTCACGACAAAATCCACCATACCCTGCAGGCCGGCAGACGGAGGCAACATGGTAAGTCCGCTCATATTTTCACTGCCGCAACCCTTGGGCAGCATGAAAATTTTAATCTCTTCACCAGGGACAAACTCGATATGAATAACTGCCGGAGTATTGGTGCCGGTATTGACCCTTGTTATTGGATCACAGACGGATTTTCGCAGGTAACCCTCTTCATATCCCTCCAGTATTCCCAGCTGCACAGCCTCATTCAAATCTCCATTGACATGTACATCCCGCCCAAGCTCAACAAAAACAACGGCCACGCCGGTATCCTGGCAGACAGGAATTTTTTCCCGACTGGCCACATCAGCATTAATCAAAAAGAGTTCAAGAATATTTTTCGCCAAAGGCGAGGTCTCCCTGTCCCGGGCTTTAAGCAACCCCTCCAGGATATCAGGTTCAAGATCACATCCGGCTGAAATGGTTATTTTTTTAACTGCTTCCGTTATAATAGCTGGTTCTATATACCGCATTTCAAATTTTCCGTTGATAGTTTATCCCTTCAACCTTCTATTCCTCAGTGCCAGGCTCTGCTGTTTAAAATTTTGCTGGATCAGTTTCTCCTGATCTTCCTCCATAATGAGAACAAACTCAGCCGCAACCTTAAAAAAACTTTTCCCTTCTTTCTCCGAGAGACCGGCACATGACATAACCTCGCCGAAACAATATACATAGGTATAGGCCGGCAACAGGGCAATATGAAACTCAAGAATCTCGCCGATTTCAAATTTACTTGTAGAAATAAAGGCGACCCCTTTGCCGCTCAAATTTAAATCCTGCAAAACCAGTTTGTCTAAAATCGTTTTTCTGCCACTGCTCCTTTTGAGCAGAAGATTAACCTTGGTGTCAAGATGAGCAAGAAAATCACCAAGGTCCTGATCTCTGTCCCGAATACGAGCAAGGGCACTCTGAGCGCCGACAAACATCTGGATATCGGCTAAACCTTCTTGATTATACGGGGGAATGCCCGCCTCAAAGTCTTTGGAAATTTCAGCAAATTTCTCCTTTGAAACCGGTTGAAAATAAAAAAGATTGCGGCCGGTAATCCGTACCGAATGACGCCTGTCATGATCTGCAGATTTGGTATCCATCATTAATCGGTTCCTAAAGCTCACTTCCATTTTTGGCAGGGGTCTTTTCAAACTCAATCCCGGTAACAATAACTTGTGGATGAGCAGGCCTTATTTTAAATTCGACCCGTCTGTTTTCCGCACGTCCCTGCAACCCCTCATTGGATGCCACCGGTCTGCCATCAGCATAGGCAACAGCGGAAAGCTTTTCTGCAGGAATTTTCATCTCACTTATCCAGTATTCCACTACCCCGACCGCTCTTGCCGCCGACAGGCTCCAGTTTGTTTGAAAGGGCGTTACTCCCTTTTTAAGAGGGACATTATCGGTATGACCGCTCACTTCGACAGCAAGATCCATTTCCATGACAATTTTACCAAGCTTATTGAGAAAGGGTAAAAATTCTTTTTTGACCAAAGCACTGCCGGACTCATAGGCAACCGAATCTTTCGCCTTGAGAATAAACCCTTCCTCGGTGTAATCCGCCTGAACCAGTCCTGCCTCGATTTCTTCAGACAACTCCCTGGCGACTTGAATCTGAACATGCAAAGGAACCGAACGGAATGTTGGGCTGATCATTTCCGTGCCGGGCAGAGACGATGGTTCCACTATCTCTTTCTGCGTGCCAAAGGCATCTTTCATGGAGCCCGCGACCTTATAATACTTCTGGGCATCCATAACGGAAAAGGAGAGCAGCAGGATAAAAAAACACATCAACAGCGCCATCAAATCTGCAAATGTGCACATCCAGAGCGGTGCACCGGGTGGGCATTCCTTCTTTTTGCATTCATCATCAGCCATGCTATATCCCTTAAATCTTTCCTACCCCTACTCCCCGGCAGCGCTGCGATCTCTGGGAGGCAGAAAGGTCTGTAAAAATTCTTCCATTACCCGGGGATTCAATCCTTTTAAAATTCCAAGAACCCCTTCAATAATCAGTTTACGGTTGCGTTCCTCTTCCTGGCTGCGCAAGGCAAGTTTATCAGCAATGGGAAGCATGAAAAGGTTGGCTATGGCTGCTCCATACAGTGTTGTCAAAAGGGCAACAGCCATTGACGGACCAATGGAAGCAGGATCGCTCATATTGGCAAGCATCTGCACCAGACCGATCAAAGTACCAATCATGCCGAAGGCGGGGGCGGCCTCGCCCATTCCTGTAAAAACCTTCCGCCCCACATCATGGCGCTCCACGGTGAGACTCACCTCTTTTTTGAGCACTTCTTCGATAAATTCAGCCTCATGCCCATCCACACAGTACATGATGGCCTTTTTCAGAAAAAGATCTTCAATGGGTTGTTGTTCAAGAACTATCAGGCCGTTTTTTCTGGCAATATTAGCAAGATTGACTATTTCCTTGATGACCTCCTCGGGCACACTCAGTTTGGAGGCAAAGGCATTGTTGGCCACCTTCACGGAATTCAGCACATCGCGCATACCGAAACGGATAAAAGCTGTTGCAAAGGTGCCGCCGAAAACAATAAGCAGGGATGGAACATTAAAAAAAATGCCGGCGGAACCGCCGAGAAAAATTGCCAGCATGACGATTGCGCCGCCGCCGACAAGGCCTATAACTGTGGCTAGATCCATACCTTATACATCTCCATCTTCGGCAACAAGCTGTTCAACATCAACCTGCATGGTAAAACTATGTTTCTCATCAGGGAAATTGCCGGATTTGACCTCTTCGGTAAAAGATTGCACCGCATCCTTGATCTGCGGAGCCAGATTGGCATATTTCCGGACAAAGCGTGGCACAAATTTATCAAACATTCCAAGCAAATCATGGGTCACCAGCACCTGACCGTCGCAGGAGGGACCTGCTCCGATTCCAATGGTCGGCACAGCCACCTTTTCGGTTATCACCTGGGCCAAACGATTTGGAATACATTCCATGACAATGGCAAAAACACCCGCCCCTTCCAGCGCCTGCGCATCAACCAACAGCTTGCGGGCCGACTCCACGTCCTTGCCCTGCACCTTATAGCCGCCTAAACTTCCCGCCGTCTGAGGGGTCAAACCGATATGGCCCATCACCGGCATACCGGCCCGCACCAGGGCACGAACAGCATCACATACTTCCGGACCGCCCTCCAGTTTCACAGCATCACAACCGGCCTCTTTAAAAAATCGCCCTGCGTTTTTAATGGTATCGGATATTGCCGTCTGATAGGACAAAAAAGGCATATCACCAACAACAAAGCCTGAGGTACCCCGCCGAACAGCGGTGGCATGGTGTATCATTTCATCCATGGTCACCGGCACGGTTGATTCATAGCCGAGCAATACCATGCCCAGAGAATCACCGACCAGAATCATATCCACACCAACATCATCCAGCAAACGCGCAAAGGAAGCATCATAGGCGGTGAGCATAGTCAATTTCTCCCCGCCTTTTCTTTGGATGATATCAGGTATCGTTAATTTCTTCATAACTCGATCCTCAAACACTAGAAGGAAATATCAGAAATTATTTTAGCGCAAAGAAGCTGAGGCTCAAAGAAAAATAAAAAAAACTTTGCGCCTTCACGGCATGTAGTCACTTTTTCTCTGTCCTTTGCATGGAACCGGTAAAGTCACCTATTTCCGTCTGCCGACAAAAATCAACCGACCGGTCAAAATGCTCATATGCAGACAAAGTAGCCATCCGTCCCCGGGGCGTCCTCATCAAAAAACCAGACTGGATCAAGAAAGGCTCATACACATCTTCCAGGGTATTTTTCTCCTCACATACTGCTGTGGCAATTGTGTCCAGTCCCACCGGGCCTCCCTGAAATTTATCGATCATGGTGAGCAGTATACGGCGATCCATTTCATCAAGTCCTTTCTGATCAACGGACAGCATGTTGAGGGCTGCATCAGCAACCTGGGATGTTATTTTCCCCTCGGCCTTCACTTCGGCAAAATCACGTACCCGTTTTAACAATCTATTGGCTATCCTGGGTGTTCCCCTGGACCTGCACCCCATTTCCAAAGCACCTTCTTCATCAATGGGGATTCCAAGGAGCGCGGCGGAACGTTTAATGATGGTAACAAGCTCTGAGGGAGAATAAAAATCAAGACGGAGAATAACCCCGAAACGATCCCGCAAAGGAGGAGTAAGTAATCCTGTTCTGGTGGTCGCACCAACGAGAGTGAAGCGGGGTAAATCCATTTTCACAATTTTAGCGCCAGGACCCTGACCAATGATCAGATCTAGTTGAAAATCCTCCATGGCGGGATAGAGAATTTCTTCCACTACATGGTTTAAACGATGAATTTCATCAATAAAAAGTACATCCCCCTGCTGCAAACTGGTCAGAATGGCGGCAAGATCACCGGCACGCTCAATGACCGGCCCGGATGTTACTTTGATATTGGCCCCCATTTCATTTGCAATGATATAGGCCAGGGTTGTCTTTCCCAGTCCGGGGAAACCATGAAAAAGCACATGATCAAGTGCCTCGCCCCGTGCCATTGCAGCCTTAATGCTTATTTCGAGGTTGTCCTTCAGTTGCTGCTGGCCAATATAATGGGACAGTTTTTTCGGCCTGAGGTTACCTTCCTCGATCTGTTCCTGCACATCAATACTTGCTGTGCTGATTATACTTTCCTCGACATTCATGCCAGAAGCCTCAACGCCTGTTTAACAAGATCGCCAAGAGACACCAAAGAAGGATCTTCTGCTGTGGAAAGGGTTTTCATAACCGCCTCCTCAGCATTGACAAGGGGATAGCCGAAATTAACCAGAGCAGACGTTGCGTCACGGGCAATCTCATCATGAATCACTTCAGAAACACTGATTTTACTCTCAGCATGGTCTGGAATCCACTGAATTTTGTCTTTCAATTCCAGACAGAGCCGTTCAGCTGTTTTTTTACCCACACCGGAGAGTTTTATCAGCCTGTGCAGGTCCTCTCTACGAATGGCTGCGCCGAGTTCCCGGGGGAAAATTCCGGAGAGAACGGACAAAGCAAGTTTCGGTCCGATTCCTGACACTCCGAGCAGAAGCAAAAACGTCTTTTTTTCCTCCTCATTCACAAAACCATACAGCAGCAAAGCGTCTTCCCGAACATAGGTATGAACATGAACAAAGACCGGATGGCCGATATCTGGAAGGGATGCAAGGCAGACGCCGGTGGCAAAAAGCTCATAGCCGACACCGCCCGCCATGATAATCATTTTCTCATCGGACTTGTAAAAAAGCTCCCCCTGGAGACAGGCTATCATCTCCCTCCTCCGTCAACGGCCCGGGAAATAGACAGATGATTTGCACAACACATGGCAATTGCCAGGGCATCAGCAGCATCAGCACTGGGGGTGGCGGAAAGCTTGAACAACGCCCTGACCGCTTGTTGAATCTGGCCCTTGCCGGCCTGACCATAGCCAACCACAGCCTGCTTGACTGCCTTGGCCGAATATTCCTCAAGGGGAAGATGGTATTGTGTGGCAGCAAGGAGAAGAACACCCCGAGCCTGACCCAGTTTCAGAGCGGAACTGGGATTTCTTGCAACAAAAACATTCTCAATAGCAGCATGTCGCGGCTCGTACTTTTCAATCACAGCACATATTCCGTCATAAATTTCCTTTAATCTTTCTGACATTGACAGGGTCAGGGTTGACTTTATGACGCCGCAACCGACAAACTGCAAAGTAAATCCATTTTGCTCAACCACTCCATACCCGGTTATTCGCGAACCGGGATCAATACCTAATATACGTACAATGTCCGCCACCTATGACAGAGACTCCATTAATTCATCGGGAATATCAAAATTGGCATAGACATTCTGCACGTCATCATGATCTTCCAGAGTTTCCATTAATTTCAAAAGACGCCTGGCAGGCTTTTCATCGGCAACTTCAACGACATTCTGTGGAATCATGGCCAGGGTGGCCTCAATCAATGTAACACTCTCTGTTTCCAGGGCCTCACGTACAGTGTTAAAATCATCCGGGGACGTCAAAACCTGAAATTCATTTTCCTCTTCAACAACGTCATCAGCACCGGCTTCAAGAACAATATCAATCAACTTTTCTTCGTCTATATCCTTTTTATCGACAAGTAACGAACCCCTTTTATCGAACATATAGGAGACACATCCGGATTCACCAAGATTTCCACCGCTCTTGGAAAAAGCATGGCGAACATCAGCAACCGTACGATTTTTATTATCCGTCATACAGTCAACTAAAACCGCTACACCACCCGGACCATACCCTTCATAGGTTATTTCTTCATATATTGCCCCTTCAAGTTCACCGGTGCCTTTTTTAATGGCGCGATCAATATTATCTTTGGGCATATTTTCAGACTTGGCGGTGGCAATTGCACTGCGCAGTCTGGGATTGCCATCCGCATCCCCTCCACCCATACGTGCCGCAACAGTAATTTCCTTAATCAACCTGGTAAATATTTTCCCTCGTTTGGCATCTACGGCACCTTTCTTTCTTTTAATAGTGCTCCATTTTGAATGTCCAGACACATTTTCCTCCTTAAAATTCTATACCTGAAAAATCATCTTTTTATGCGATAACGTTTTAGCTGTTATCCTTATATTCAAGGCCGAGAACAAAAACTTCACGACTTTCAGTGCGGGAGCTTTTCGGTTTAACAACTTTAACCTTTTTGAACAAATTACGCACCTCGCTGACAAAAACAGGAAAATCTTCACCTTGAAAAACCTTGCAGTAAAAATGCCCCCCGGAAGAAAGCACCAGCGAAGCTATGTAAAGGGCCTGGCGAGACAGCTCGATGGATTTGAGATGATCAGAAAATTTATGTCCTGTTGTCTTAGGGGCAAGATCACTGACAACAACAGCAAATTGAGGTTTTCCAGTAATAACATCAACAAGATCGGGAGAAAAAATATCAGCTTTGAGAAATTCAATTCCCGCAGAATTTGCAAAAGCAACATTTTTACTTTTATGAAGATCAACACCAACTACAAGCCCCTGGCTTCCGACAATTTTAGCTGCATAAATAGCCCAGCTACCGGGATGACAGCCGAGATCAAGCACCCTGTTATTTTTCTTCATAAAATGAAACTTATTCTGGGCCTCCTCGAGCTTATACACAGAACGAGCCGGGTACTTTTCTTTTTTTGCTTTTTTAAAGTAATAGTCCTGAACCTTTTTCACAGCCGGAAGTCTCGTAGAATTCGCATAATCCAGAACAAAAAAATATTCTTTTAAAATGATGGAAAATAGCTTATTTTACCTGTAATAACAAGGGAATTGAATCATCATGACAAAATGGCAAGTACATCAACAAAAACCATTATCACCTCAACTTCCATACCGGCAAAGCCTTTTTATAGACATATGAACGGGCAAGATTTAAATCCACGGCAATTTTTTTAACAGAATCCTTCATCGAAAAACCTGATTCATCACGATACCAGGATAACAAATCTGACAAATCTTCGATTTCTGGAACAGCAGATGCTATGCCAGGCGCAACAGCAACGACAAATTCGCCTTTAATCATATTTCTACCTTCTAAGTCACAAAGAACTTCCGTAATATTGCCTGATAAAAACTCCTCATATATCTTAGTCAGCTCACGGCCTATAAAAACTTTTCTTTCACCAAAAATTTCACTGCATAAAACAAGAGATTTACAGATACGACGTGGTGATTCATAGAAAACCAGAACAGAATCGTCATGGGAATGAGCCAGCAGGATTTTTTTACATTCAGACTTCTTTGTCGGCAAAAAACCAAGAAAAACAAAGGAAGACTGAGAAAATCCACTAACACTAAAAAGGGCGGTAAGGGCGGAAGGACCGGGCACAGGAATTACGGGAATATTATTGTCCCTGCAGAGGTTAACCAAAATTGCTCCAGGGTCAGAAATTCCCGGGGTACCGGCATCTGAAACAAGAGCAACGTCACTGCCAAGCAACAACTCATCAACGATACGTCGTGAACGAGAAGCTTCACGGTCCTTATAATAGCTTATAAGAGGTTTACTCAGAGCAAGATGACTCAACAGCTTGCGGGTATGGCGGGTATCCTCAGCTGCTACCAAATCAACCTCTCCTAGAACGCGGATAGCGCGCAAGGTAATATCTTCAAGATTCCCTATGGGCGTGGCAACGACATAAAGACAGCCGAGTTTACATTCTTTTTCCATTTGTAAGGCCTGTTAAGCGACAAAAAAAAAGCCCTCATCACCAAAAAAGGCAAAGAGGGCTAAAAAAAAAAGAATCCGGCAGCGACCTACTCTCCCACACAGTCGCCCGTGCAGTACCATCGGCGCAGAAAAGCTTAACTTCCGTGTTCGGAATGGGAACGGGTGTGTCCTT
>DAOUUW010000099.1 GCA_030667965.1 Deltaproteobacteria bacterium | reverse complement strand
GATTAAAAGTTATAGGAGACTAACTTTTCTCTTGACAGGATGGAACAGAAAAATTAAAAAAATGTCTGCTCTATTAGAGAAGGTTTTTATAAAAGCAAGTTGCGTCAGGGGTAGAGATGAAGTTTTGGTGGACGAGAAAAAAATGTACACATGCCCATTCTGAATGTGGCCGGGGAAGTTGCCCGAAAAAATGTACGTCCCTTAGTGATATCACTGCCGGGAAATGCGTCTGCGTAAAAAAGCATCGCTCGTGCGGTGCAGACCGTCAGCGTTTGCTTGATCTCGGCATTGTTCCATGTGCCAGGGTAAATGTTGTTAATAAAGCCCCCCTCGGCGGTTCAATTCATTTGCGTGTCGGTGAGAGTAATTTAGTCCTCAGTCATTCGGATGCTGAGCAGATTGAAGTAGATCTTGTCACTCCATAGCGTCGCGTTTTCTCCTCTTTTTCCTTCTTCCCCATCCTGCGTTATAGCGAAATAGTGTTTTTATTGTCCTGCATGAAAATGGTGCAGGCTCATTTTGTTAAAATTCTAGGGACTGGAGCGGTTTCCGGTGATCTATAACAATCTTATATACCTCATTGTCGTTATTTTTATTTTTGCAACCAACGGCGTACCTGATACACCCCAGATTCCGCCTCTGATTGCCTTTCCGCTTTTCCTGCTGAAAGGAGGTCTTTTTTTTCTGATCGTTAGGTTTTTTTTCGGCCGCAGGAAGGTCAGTCAGGCTCCTCAGTATTTTTCCACCGAGCAGAAACTTTCAATACTGGCCATTACATGGGTTGCCATTGATGTCTATTTCCTTGATTGTCAGTATTATTTTTCCTATCTGCCCTTGTCGGAGAAATTGCCTATTCTGGTGAATATCTGTGGTCTTGGGCTTTATTTTTTTTATTTATGCCTGGTTTGGCTGGGTGCAAGGAAGTCTTACGTTCGGGTTTTTAGCCGCAGCTATTCACCCTCCTCTTTTGTTACAACAAATCTGAAAAACAATATTCCTATCATCCTTCCCTGGCTGCTGCTCTCTCTGCTGGCTGATATTCTGCTCCTTCTGCCTTTTCCGGCAGTCAGACAGTTTATGCATTCCTCATGGGGGGAGCCTCTTTTTTTTCTGACTTTTTTTATACTGCTTTCCGTTGCCTTCCCCGAGATTATTATCCGTTTCTGGGGATGTACTCCCATGGAAAGGGGATTGGTACGGGCGCATATTGAAGAATTCTGCCGTCTGCAGAAGCTGCCATACAGGAATATCCTCATTTGGCCGCTTTTTGAAGGTCAGGTTCTCACGGCCGGAGTCATGGGGCTTGTCAAACGCTTTCGTTACCTGCTCTTTACTCCGGCCCTGCTTAAAAGTTTAACGGTTGAGGAGGTAGATGCGGTCATGGCCCATGAAATCGGTCATGTCAAACGATATCATCTTCAGCTTTATATGTTTCTGCTGCTCGGTTTCAGTCTCATTGCCCAGCTTGGCTCGTATCTTTTCATGTATCTGCTGCTGAAGTCCGATTATTTTTACCGGCTCACCGCCTTTACCGGCAAAAAGACCGACGGTGTCCTTGTTTTTGTCAGCACCCTGGCTCTGCTTATTCTGCTTATTGTGTATTTTCGGTTTGTTTTTGGTTTTTTCATGCGAAACTTTGAACGTCAGGCGGATCTCCATGCCATGACGAGTCTGGGGAGCAGCAGGGGAATTGTCAATGCTCTGGAAAAGGTGGCGTGGTTGAGCGGTGATATCCGCGACATGCCAAGCTGGCACCATTTTGGTATTGCCGAGCGCGTTGACTTTTTACAGGTCTGCGAAAGGCAGCCTGTGCATATCGCCAGACACCATCGTAAAGTTTACGTTGCCCTGTTGATGTATTTTTTTGTCCTTCTCGGCACAGGATTTTCTTTGTGGAAGATGCCCAGCGATCTGCTCGAAAGAGCGCCGCTGGAGCATTTGACGGAACTCTATACGGCAAAGGCTCTTGAGGAGGTAGAAAACCCTCTCTGGTACCAGCTTCTTGGCGACCTGTACCAGGGGAGAGGGCTGTACGGCAAGGCAATCGATTCGTATGAAAAGGCGCTGCAGCTGGTCCCGCAGCATCCGGAGGTGATGAATAATCTTGCCTGGTTGCTGCTTACAGCGAGCGAGATGCCGCTCAGAGATCCTGAAAGGGCCCTGATGCTTGCCCGTATCGCTGCAGCCGGAAAGCCGGTGGGGTATGTTCTCGATACCCTGGCCATGGCCTATTTTATGAACGGCTTTACGGAAAATGCCCTGGAAGTTGAAAAAAGGGCAATGCAAATTGATCCGAAAAATAGAGACTACTACCTGAAACAGATTGAAAAATTTTCATTTACGGAGCGGGCAGATTGATGGCTGACAGAGAAAAAAAAGATAATCGGAAGGGCCTTGTTTTGCTCCATACCGGCAACGGCAAGGGAAAATCCACAGCAGCATTTGGACAGGCGCTGCGCGCTGCGGGCCAGGGCATGCAGGTCTGTATTGTTCAGTTTATCAAGGGAACCTGGAAGACTGGAGAGGCAAAGGCCTTTCAGACTCTGTCTGACCGGGTAGAGTTCCATGTAAAGGGAAGCGGTTTTACCTGGCAAGAGGAAAATAAAGAAAAAATTATTCAAACGGCCCGGGATGCCTTCTCTTTTGCTAAAGAAAAAATAATGAGTGACCGCTATGATATGGTGGTGCTGGATGAACTGACCTATTTGCTCTCTTATGGCATTGTTTCCGAGGATGAGATACTTGAACTTATCAATTCGCGCCCCCTGCGTCTGCATCTGGTTATTACCGGCCGTAATGCAGGAGAGACCCTGATAACGGCCGCTGATCTGGTGTCGGAGGTTCGGATGATCAAGCATCCTTATGAACAGGGAATAAAGGCGCAAAAGGGGATAGAATTTTAAGCCTTCAACCTTCAACCTTCAACCTTCAGTCTTACTTCTTGCCACATCCTGTCACCGTGGTCTGGAAATTGAGATTCTCTATGGATCTTTTTTTTCTCAGGCACTCTCCAAGAAGAAGGCCGAAGTGGAAGGCCTCTTTTTTCTGTTCCTGGGCATGGCCGTATCTGGGATAATGCTTACCGAGAAATTTTGTTTTTTCCGGAGATTTACCGGCTAGTTTCAGGAAGACCCCCAAGGTACGCCACGGCTCTTTGCTCGGATGGGTAAAGATGATATGGTTTACTACATTTGCCCCTTTTTTCTAAGAAGGGAGCGTAGTCCGAACCAGTGCATGCGCCAGTATCCCCGGCAGGAGATAAGAGGTAAAACGTTTTGTCCGGCAAAAAGCGTTTTTCCGTCTCTGTCCGGAAGCGACAGGATCGGGCCGCTTGGATGATAGGACCAGGTCGGTCCGGCAAGTATAATTAAGTCATAGGACGCATTGCATTTCTCAGAGAGAGGTTCTATGGGAATACGTTTTCTGAAAAAGGTAACCAGCATCATGGAGAATGTCGCCGCAATGGAGCCAAAAGGAAAGTGGATCGGATTAATCTGATGCAGACATTCGAAGGTGACGGAAACGCCTGCTTCTTTGAATCCGTTTGCCGGCTGGGCAAGCAGGCTGCTGGTCTGACCGCTCAAGGAGAAATAAATCAATAGTACTTTTGAGGCTGTCATGGTCTTCATTACGAAAAGTGTACTTCATTGAAAGGATTTTTTCATTATGGTAAATATTTATGATGTCATTATAATCGGAGCCGGGATATCCGGCCTTGCCGCAGCTCATTTTTTGAATAAAAAGATGCCTTCTGCCAAGGTTTGTCTCCTTGAAAAGGGGGAACGTGTCGGAGGGGCTATTAAATCGTACAAAAAAGATGGTTTTCTGGCGGAATGGGGGCCCCACGGTTTTTTGGATAATTCGCCGGAAAGCATGGAAATACTTGAAGATACCTGTTTGTACCAGGAAGCCCAGCAGGCGCCTTTAGGTGATTTTCACCGCTATGTCTGCCATCGGGGCAAGCTTGTTCAGATTCCCCAGAAGCCGCAGAAGATTTTCACGACACCGCTTCTTTCTCCATGGGCCAAGATGCGGGTTTTTGGTGACTTGTGGATCAGGCCTGAAATCCGCGACCAGACTTTGGGAGAGTGGGCGGCGCGGCGTTTTGGCAAAGATGTTCTCCCCCTGGTTGACGCTGCGGTGACGGGCAGTTTTTCCGGTGATTATAACCGGCTCAGCATCAATGCCGTCATGCCTGGATTGCGCAAGCTTGAATGTGAAAACGGCTCAGTTCTGCGTGGTTTGAAAAAAAAGATGAAGGCCGGGAAAGCTGCCCCTAAAAAAAGACTGCCGGCCATGAATAATTTTCCCCAGGGTCTTGAGCGTCTTGTTGAGGTTCTGGAAAAGGGGAAGAATATCCGTTATTCCACCGGGGTAACTGCTGTTAAAAAGGAAGACGGCCTCTGGCGGGTGGCAGTGGATGGGGAAATATTTTCAGCTGCGCATCTTGTCATGGCATTGCCGGTAAACAATGGACTGTCTCTTCTCTCATCATTAAAAAAGCCGCCGGTGGCGCAAATTCCTGTTTCCCGAATATGTAATGTGGTGCTCGGGTTTACGGACAGCGCCGTGATTCCTTACGGATTTGGCTACCTTGCCCCGGAATGCGAGAAACGATTTACCCTTGGGGTCATGTTTTCGTCCCATATGTTTCCCAATCGTGCCCCGGAGGGCAAGGTGCTTATCGAGGCCCTTGTCGGTGGGCGCAGGCATCCGGAGCGTCTTGAACTCTCTGATGAGGAGATTGTTGCCAGGGTGCTTGACGACATCAGCCTGCTGATGGAACTTCCGGAAAAACCGATTTTCAGCAAGGTGCTCAGGCCGTCAAGCGGGATCCCTCAGCTTGAAATGGACCACCCTAAAATGCTTGATTATCGGGCAGCTCTTGAAAAGGAGTATGACGGATTGTATATCTGCGGTTTTGGCTGGGATGGTATCGGTATCAATGATATGATAAAATCTTCTTCAAAGGCGGTAGCGGCTATCAGTGCCGGTGGGAGAGGGAAAGAGGGCGCGGCCCCGGTTAAGCCGGTTTATTTTTAACCCTACAAAAACTTTTTCTCCAATTGATCTGTGAGAAAATCGACCTGTCGGCGAATACCGGTGTTTCTTGTTTTTTTGTCTGTAATGACCCTGATTGAATGAACCACCGTGGAGTGGTCACGATTAAAGGCGCGTCCAATGTCAGCCAGGGGCATGTCCGTGTATTTACGACTGAGATACATGGCAATCTGCCGGGGAAAGGCAATGGTCTGTTTGCGGGATTTGGACTGCATCTCGCCTGTTTCCACTTTGAACTGGCCGGCGATAAAATCCCGGATAATCTCAGGAGAAAGTTGACGGCTCTGGCCAATGATATCTGTCAGGGTGTTTTTGACCATGGTGAAGTCAGGGGCGGCTTTCATGAGGGCGGCCTGGGCTTTGAGACTGACAATAGTGCTTTCCACCTGGCGTATGTCACCTTTAAGATTTTCGGCAAGATATGCGAGAATTTCTTCACTAAGGGGAAGATTACTTCTTTTCGCCTTGTGGCGTATAATTTTGTATCTGGTGTTGATGCCGGGTGGATTAATGGCTGTTATCAGTCCGGACGACAGACGTGAACGAATGCCCGAGTCAATGTCCGGAATTTCCCTGGGACCCATGGAGCCGGTAAAAATAATTTTTTTGCCGGTTTCAAGCAGAATATCCATGGCTTCCGCCAATTCCGCCTGAGTTTTTTTTCTGCCCGCCAGGGTGTGAACATCTTCGACCAGCAGGACATCACAATGTTTGTGGTATTTGTCCTTGAAGTGGTTCATGGTGTTGTTTTGAATGTTTTTCACCATTTCAGCGGTCATTTGCTGGGCGGTCATATAGTTAAGCCTGGTGGACGGGGCATGATCCAGTATATAATGGGCAACCGCATGGGTTAAATGGCTTTTACCGAGCCCGGTGCCTGCCTTGAGATAGACGCAATTGCTGATGGCGGAGTTGTTCAGGGCAATTGCCTCACAGACAGAATGGGCAAGTTGGTTGCAGTTGCCCACGACAAATTCGTCAAATGTGTAACGGGGATGCAGGGTCCTGATGGTGGATCTCACCTTCGGCATGTCAGGTAAGCGTAGCTGCTCGGCCGGTGCGTTTAGCAGTATTGGGCTTTTTCTGGAACCGTCTGCCCGGAAAATAATTTGCACATCCCTGCGACCCTGTAACTCCAGTGCATTCACAATGACGTTTTGATAGTTTTCAGACACCCAGGAGCAGAAAAAATTGTCTGGTCCGACCAGTTCCATGGTGGAATTATCTTTTTCAGAGCCCGTTAACGGGGCAATCCAGAGCGAATAAACGCTTTCTGGAAGTGTTTTTGCTAAAATTTCTTTTGTCTTTTGCCAGAGCATGGATGGTCCTGCGTTTGGGAATATGAATGAACCGGGAAAAAAATTTTCAGATCAGGTTAGAGAATTGTTTAAATCAAGTTTTTTTTTATAAAAAAAAGGTGTGATCTGTCAAAGACGGTTATTGGTGATTTGTGATAGTAAAAGATAAAGTTATCAACAGTCTTTATATCCTTGCCTGATGGGGAATGAGGAGGGGTGGCTTTGTAACGGCCTATAAAAACGTCTTTTTTCTGTGTTAGGGCGGAAGGCCTGTCAAATCAGGGAATAGCGACACTTGTTAAGGGTAAAAAGGTAATTAATGGTTTTCTGAATCTTCTATTTTTCTCTCTAAAGCTCTTTATTCCTGTTAAATGCTCCATTTTTACTTAACTGCGCGAGACTCCATGAAGAATTTTTTTAAATTATTTTTTTTGTGTTCAATAGCAAACTGGTAAAGGTTTAAGGAATGGTATTTTCTATAGAAAACTTCCACAAACTTTGCCCCTCTGTCCCTCTGCCACTTCGGAGTCTCGCAGATAGTGAGGAACGAGACTTCGAACTCGCTTTCCTGCCCCTTTATTTTAATCGAGGTAAAATATGCTGAAGCGCTTTACTGTTTCTCTTGAAGATGATTTGTTGGACGAATTTGACAATTATATCAAATTACGACAATACAACAACCGTTCCGAGGCTGTGCGGGATCTGATCCGTAAGTCTCTCGTCATGCAGGAGTGGGAGGCGGGCAAGGAGGTAATCGGGGTTATCTCCCTGGTTTATGATCACCATCATTATCAGTTGCAGGAGCGGATTACTGAATTGCAGCATGATTTTCACCATCATATTGTTTCGTCGACCCATATCCATATGGATCATGATAATTGCCTGGAAGTCATCATTGTCAGGGGAAAAGCGAAAAAGATAAAGGATCTTGCCGAAAAATTAATGGCAATCCGGGGTGTTAAGGACGGAAATCTGGGTATGAGCAGCACTGGGGGAGATTTGTGCTGATGCTTGGAGGACAGCAAAGCAGAATTAGGGGATCCTAAAAAACACCCTTGAAAAGAATTCGACAAAATTGTATATTAATATGTTCAGAAGTGATGATAAAATGAGGGATGCGTTGTTTTTCTCGCTTCCATCAAGTCTCTAGAAATGAAAAGGTGTGTTATGTGGTCTTGTCGTTCTACAAAGGTTCTTACAACCGCTCATTCAGGGAAGTATAAGTCCTATACCCTCAGTAATTACAAAACCATTCCCCAGGTTGCTACGCTTTCCGAAGAACAGAAATTTGCCATAGAGGTTGTTGGCAGAGTATTGCCTTTCAAGACAAACAGCTATGTTGTCAACGAGCTTATTGATTGGGATAATGTTCCGGATGATCCGATGTTCATCCTTAATTTTCCCCGGAAAGAAATGCTCCTCCCGCATCATTTTGACCGGATGGCCGACCTGGTCAGGTGCGGCGCTTCTAAGCAGGAAATAACCGGTCTAGCAAATGATATACGCCTGGAACTGAATCCCCATGCAGCCGGCCAGCTTGATCACAACAGGCCGTTTTTAAATGGCGAAAGACTGCCGGGGCTGCAACATAAGTATAAGGAAACCGTTCTCTGTTTCCCGAGCCAGGGGCAGACCTGTCACGCCTATTGCACCTTCTGTTTCCGCTGGCCGCAGTTTGTCGGCGTGGATGACCTGCGTTTTTCCATGCGTAAAGCAAGTCAGCTTGTGGACTATGTAAAAATGCATCCTGAAGTAACGGATGTTATTTTTACCGGCGGCGATCCGCTTGTCATGCGAACAAAGGTTTTTGCCTCTTATCTGAAACATCTTATTGCCGCTGATATTCCGCACCTGGAAACTGTCCGTATTGGAACTAAGTCGCTTTCCTACTGGCCCCACCGGTTTACCAGTGATTCCGATGCGGATGACCTGCTTTATCTTTTCGAGGAGGTTGCCGCTTCCGGAAAACATCTGGCTTTAATGGCTCATTTTAATTCTCCCAGGGAGATAGAAACCGACGCGGTTCAGGAGGCCATTTGCCGTATTCGCTCAACCGGCGCCCAGATCCGCACCCAGTCACCTCTGCTCAGGCATATTAATGACAGTGCCGACAGTTGGGTGGATCTCTGGAAGAAACAGGTGAACCTTGGCTGTGTGCCCTATTATATGTTTGTTGTCCGCGATACGGGCGCCCAGCATTATTTTGGGATTTCACTGTCCCGGGCCTGGGAGATTTACAGGGAATCTTTTTCCCGGGTGAGCGGTATCGCCCGTACCGTACGGGGACCGAGCATGTCCGCATTCCCCGGCAAAGTGCAGGTTCTCGGCGTTACCGAAGTGGGGGGAGAGAAGGTTTTTGTTTTGCAGATGCTCCAGGGGAGAAATCCTGACTGGGTGGCGCGTCCCTTTTTTGCCGCGTATGACATTAAAGCCAGCTGGCTTGACGATTTGCAGCCTGCTTTTGGTGAAAAACAGTTTTTCTTTGAAAAGGAAACTTGATCAGGCCGGACTTTTTTTCATTTACCGGAAGGCTGTCCGAGAAGAGCAATTTTTTCTCAAATCGAGGCATTTTGAAAAAATAAGCGCAGTCATTATGTGATATCGGAGCCTCGTAAACTCGCTTACCAACGAGCATTATTTTTTCGAAATAACGAGATAAGCGTAGACTTCGAAAACGTCATTCTCGGACAGCCTCCTATGTCTTCAAAGTAGTTTCCCGCCTTTGTCGTTGCCGTTTTACCTGGTGGACACCATGGATGTTATTGTCCTCGTGGAATAACGATCAGCGTACTCCTTTTTTCTTTTTGCGCATTATACCCAGCCGGTTGATAAAGCGCATCATCACCTCGAAATACATCTTGCCCGTTACCTGGAAAATATTATTGTGACCGGTGCCTGGAACAGCCTGGAACTCCTTTTGCAGAGCAGGACTTTCCATTTGCAGTTCCGTCGCGTTATTGAATTTGATGATCTCGTCAACCTGGCCGTGAATCATATAGGTGGGCAGGGAAATAGTGCGAATTTTATCGATGTTGTGGAAGCAGTCCTCCTCACTGAGTCCCGTGGCCTCTACGTTGACGCCAACGCTTTCCAGGACGGGAATTGTAAAAGCAAAAGCGCTGTCCAGCAGAAGGCCTTTGATCTGATCAGGATAGGAGGCGGCAAGGTCAATTGCCGGGGCACTACCAAGGGAGCGGCCCATGACGAGAAATTTTCCTGCAAAGCCCAAGCTCTGCAGTTTCGCCGTGACGGCACCAAAGACAAGATGGGCATCATTGATCATGTTTGTTGCCGTAGGTGTGCCGCTGCTGAGTCCGTAACCGCGATATTCAGCCGCTATAAAGGAAACTCCGTGCTCGTTAAATGCACCGGCAATGTCATCATAATCGCCGACGATTTCACCGTTGCCGTGAAAAAAAAGAAGAGCGGGCTGCTCGTTGTCTTCTGTCAGATAATAACGGACATGCAGTTTGTCTGCGCCATCTTCTACAAAGGTATCCTCGGCATTTGCAGCAAGGGTTCCTCCACTGTCAGGCCTGGGCTGAAACATGAAAGACAGGATTTCAGGCCGGTCCATTTTTTCATATGTAAATTGTGGTTTCATAATATTTTAAACTCCTTTGTAAGAATAGGGGCAGAGTGGTAAAGGGGCAGAGGGGCAAAGTGAATGTACATCTGCATTAAATAGCCATTGTTGGGGTAACAATAAAAGAGAAAACTTTTTATTTCAACCTTTGAATTGAAAGTGTCTCCGGCTCCCTATACTCTTCCTTTGCTCCTTCGGAGTCTCGCGGATAGCGAGGAACGAGACTTCGAGCTCGCTTTCCTGCCCCTCTGCCCCTATTCTTTCAAAGCCACATAAATGGCTGACGCCAGTTTTTCTACGGCATAGGGCTTTTGGACAAAATTGGAGGCGCCGAGTTCAATGGCTTTTTCTACATCCTTGCCGGCGGAAAAACCGCTGATCAGTATGGCTTTCTGGCCGGGATGTGTATTTAGTATCCGTTCGTAGGTTTCAAGCCCTCCCATGCCGGGAGGCATGATCATATCAAGGACCAGAAGATCAACCCGGTTGTTTTTCACAAAGGAAAGGGCTTCTTCTCCACTGGAAACCGTTTCCGGGTTGTAGTCAAGGAAGTCAAGCATTTCCGTAGTAACTTTTCTCTGGTGCATGTCATCATCAATGACCAGAATGCGTTCTCCGTTGCCGTGAATCATATTTGCCTGGCTTTGCTCAGGGGGTACATCCGTTATCTCCCCGGAAGCAGGCAGGCGAACCTCAAAGGTTGTGCCTGAAGCATTACTTGTGACATCCACTGTTCCGCCAAGATCCTGCACCGTGTTCCACACCACGGCCAGTCCCAGGCCGGTGCCGCTGCGGCCCATTATTTTTTTT
>DAOUUW010000246.1 GCA_030667965.1 Deltaproteobacteria bacterium | reverse complement strand
TTCAGCCATTCATCAGTGCACCCTGCTGTAGGAGCGGCTTTAGCCGCGAAAAGGGCTGGCAAGGAGATGGAACTGCTTGCTTGCCAACCCAGAAAATTCGCGGATAAATCCGCTCCCACCCTCATTCTTCGCCGGTTATTTACGCAGGAGGCTGAAAATTAGTGGTAATCACATTTTTCTTTCGTCCTTCCGTCTTAATTCCCTAACGCAAAAAATCTACACATCAACAATACCGGGGTCGCGTCTTGAATTATCAGTTTTTTTCTTTCAACTTTACAATATTTGCTTAGGCTGCTCACGCTGAAATGAAGATACTCCTGAAAGGAGAAAGGAACTATCCAGGATCAGGTCATAATCACCGGCAAAATGAAACGAGCAAGCATACGGCAATCAACTTAGCCAGGCCGGGATATCTTCAACGCCGAGGGCAAGCCATTCCGGAGTGTAGCCTGGATATTCGGCCAGCAGTTTTTCTGATTTTTTGCGCAATAGCTGCAGGTTGATCCGGTCTTTGTTGAGCTTTACCTCAGCCAGCAAAATTATTTTTTCCAGGTCATTAATGGCAACCAGATCAATTTCATTGAGATTCTTTTTCTCCCAATAGGAGCCAATACGGTTGAACCTGCCGGTTGCCGCAAAAAGGACATGAAAAAATTGTTCAAGGAGGCGGCCGCAGTAGGTAGAATAGTCTCGTCTAATTGCCTGTCTGAGATATTCGAAATTGCCGGCTTCCACAGCGCTCCAGTTGCGGTGAATGAACCTGAACCAGAAACGCAGAAAATTATCCTGCAGGGTATATTTCAGTAGGCGGCTGCCCGGTTTCGCGTTAATCGGCCGTTGTCTGCCGATCAGGCTGTAATCATTTTCAAGCCTGCCAAGATAGCCGCCTACCTTTCGTTCCATAATGGACTCGATTTCACCACGGCCTGTCTTGCCCCGGCTGATAAGTTCCAGAATGGAAAAATACATTCCGTATTCCTTGCCGAACTCCTCAATCAGCAGGCTCTTCCCTTCCAGAAGAAACGGTGAGTATTCAGAAACCATGAAGTCAATTATATCTTCGGTGGATATTGTGCCATTACTAGTCAGGATATCAATGTACTTCGGCATGCCGCCGGTCAAAACATACCAGTCAAACAGGTTGCGAGGATTTTCTGAACCATGATCTGCGAGAATTTGATTGATGGTCTGGACGGAAAACGGTTTCAGGTTGATGATGCGGTCGGCCCTGCCAAAAAGGGGCTCCTTGGAATTCTCAAATATCTTCTTAATCAGGGAAAAAACAGAGCCTATACAGATGAGATTTAATTTGGAGGAGTCTTTATTTTTGTCCCACAGGTGCTGGATCTCCGAATAAACAGACTGATTGATCGTATAGAATTCCTGGAATTCATCAATAATCAGGGTGAATTTTTCTTTTTTTGAGATTTCAAGGAGCAGGGCGAAAATGTCTTTGAAGGTGCGGATTTCGCCGATAACCGGCAAGGAGAAAAGACCTTTGATATCCGCCAGAAAATCTTCGCACAGCAATTGCTCGGATTTTTTGGCGATAAAGAGATACAGATGCTTGTGGGATTTAGCAAATTCCAGGGCAAGCTTTGTCTTACCCACTCTCCGTCTCCCGGTCAGCACGGTCATCCGGGCAGCAGTGCCGGTCTGCAGTCTGAGTTGTTCGAGTATTTTAAGTTCTTGCTTACGATCGTAGAATTTCACATAGACACCTATAGTAACCCTAGTTACCGTAACCGGAGTTACTATAACTGGTCAAGGTTTTTATTTGAACGAGAACTACGCTGGGGTGAGATTACGTCAAGTGATATGAAAGGAATTTATTTGTGCAGAATGGGGTTGTGCGTGGCGAGAGGATTATGGCAACAACCACTGAAAATTAAAATTACAAAAAAAAGGGTTTACAGCAAATATACTGTAAACCCTTGAACTATCTTTGGTGCCGAAGAGAAGACTCGAACTTCCACAGGAATACACCTACTAGACCCTGAACCTAGCGCGTCTACCAATTCCGCCACTTCGGCACAACATGAAGGGCAAATGTACAGACTTTGCTTCTGTTTTGCAAGTTTTTTTAAGGTTTTTCCCCTGCTGTTCATTTTCATTGTTGAGGCAAGGGGGGCATGTGGGGTATGATTGGCCCATGAAAACTTATACTGACCTTTCCGACATAACCGCACCTCTTGATAATCCCTGTGTCACTATCGGCAATTTTGACGGCGTCCACCTGGGGCATCAGATACTGTTCAGCGAGGTGATGAGCAGGGCTTACAAAAGAAATGGCACCAGTGTGGCCATCACCTTCAACCCACATCCCCTGCAGGTGGTCAGGCCTAATATCGGCATCAAACTCGTCTCAAACTGCGAACAGAAAAGGGAGCTGATTGAAATTGCCGGTCTGGATGTGCTTATTATCATCCCCTTTACTAAAGATTTTGCATCCACCACAGCCGTGGATTTTGTCGACAACATCCTCATTAACGCCATAGGCATGAAAGAGCTTGTCGTGGGCTATGATTATGCCTTTGGCAAGGGACGCCAGGGCGATATTAATTTTTTAAAACAGCAGGGACTGGAAAAAGACTTTCCCGTCTCTGTTGTCGAGCCCTACTATGTAGACGGTGTTCTTGCCAGCAGTACCAAGGTGCGGGAGCTGATCAGCACCGGAAAAATGCGTGATGTCAAAAAACTGCTTGGCAGACATTACCAGATCAGGGGAGAGGTTAAAAAAGGCAAACAGAGAGGTGGGCCGGAGCTTGGCTTTCCCACCGCCAATCTCCATATT
This sequence comes from Deltaproteobacteria bacterium, assembly GCA_030667965.1. GTDB lineage: Bacteria > Desulfobacterota > Desulfobulbia > Desulfobulbales > SURF-16 > JAHLLM01. Next base: position 408 of record DAOUUW010000246.1, on the reverse strand, counting down.
TCCGAAGAAGACCTCTGCCCCAGGATCGGCGTCTATGTGACCCAGGTCATCTGCGACGGCAAATGCTATGGCGGCGTGCTGAATATCGGCTATAATCCCACCTTCGGTGACGAACGTCTTTCCGCCGAGACCCATATCTTTGATTTCAACGAAGATATTTACGGAAAACCGATCAAAATAAATCTGCTGCGTTTCCTGCGGGGTGAAAAAAAATTTACCGGACCACAGGAACTGGCCCGACAGATAGGTCGGGACATCAAACAGGCCCGGGAGGTGCTTGAAGATGCCCAGAAAGAAATTCTGTTGTCCTGCGAAGAAAAATATAACAGCTGAGGTAACCCTTCAACAATCACGTTCTGTAATCCGCATTGATCTTGACGTAATCCAGGGAAAAATCACAGGTATAGA
>DAOUUW010000197.1 GCA_030667965.1 Deltaproteobacteria bacterium | reverse complement strand
CGAAGAAGCCCATGAGTTTGGTTTTGCCGGCTTTAAAATCCGCTGCCTGGCCGGGGTTGTCGGCAATGATTTCCTGCACGATTTTTAGTAGATCGCCTTCATCGCTCATCTGGACGAGGTTTTTCTCCTTGACGATGGTTTCGGCGTCTTTGCCGCTTTGCATCATGTCGTTAAACACGCCTTTGGCTATTTTGCCGCTGATTGTTCCCTTGTCAATCATTGCAAGCAGGGAGGCAAGACTCTCTGGGGTGACGGGAAAGGAGCCGATGTCAAGCCCGTCTTCCCCTTTCAGCTCGCCAAGCATTTCCGTTTTGATCCAGTTGCCGAGTTTTTTGGCCTCCGGATAAATGGCCAGGGCTGTCTCAAAATAATCAGCCAGTTCCCTGGATGAGGTAAGGATGGTGGCGTCCTCATCATTAAGCTTCAGTTCGTCCATAAAACGGCTTTTTTTCTCGTCAGGCAGTTCCGGCATGGACTGTTTAACCCTGTCAATCCACTCATCATCAATAACAATCGGCACAAGGTCCGGATCGGGGAAATAGCGGTAGTCATGGGCCTCTTCCTTACTGCGCATGGAGTTTGTCACGTTGCGGTCCGCATCCCACAGCAGGGTTTCCTGGACCACCTCCCCTCCGTCAAGCAGGATGTCGCGCTGGCGGCGGACCTCATACTCAAGGGCACGCTGCACATTGCGGAAGGAGTTCATGTTTTTCAGCTCGGTGCGGGTGCCCAATTCCTTCCGGCCCAAGGGACGCAGGGAAATGTTGGCATCACAGCGGAAGCTGCCCTCCTGCATATTGCCGTCGCAGATGTCAAGATAGCGAAGGGTGGCATGCAGTTTTTTCAGATAGGCGGCTGCCTCTTCCGCTGAGCGGATGTCCGGCTCACTGACAATTTCAATGAGCGGAACACCGGTGCGGTTGAGATCGACGTAGCTCTGCGGTTTTATATCGTCATGGATCAGTTTGCCGGCGTCTTCTTCCATATGGATACGGGTCAGGCCGATGCGGCGTTCTTTGCCGTCAACGTTAATGTCAACATACCCATGTTCGGCAATGGGCAGATCAAACTGGGACACCTGGTAGCCTTTGGGCAGATCAGGATAAAAATAGTTTTTTCTGGCAAACTGGTTGAATTTGCCGATTTCACAGTTGGTTGCCAGGGCCATTTTCAGGGCGTATTCCACTACCTTCCTGTTGAGCACCGGCAGCACGCCTGGCATACCAAGGCATACGGGGCACGTATTTGTGTTGGGCGGTTTGCCGAATTCCGTGGTGCAGGAACAGAAGATTTTTGTTTTTGTTTTCAGTTGGGCATGAATTTCCAGCCCAATTACGGTTTCAAATTCCATGTGCTTTCTCAATACGTTTTGTGGATCCAGTTTCTGATAAGGGTCAACTCTTCCTGCCAGACGGATGAACTCATTCGTTTTTCGAGAAATACAGTAAAAAGTCTGTCAATGGTTGCAGTGGCGGTCTCCAGCAGGGAAATACGCTCCAGCAGGCGGCCTTCAACCGCTTCAAGCTCGTTACTTTCCTCTGATGATGCCATTGTTTTTGGCGGTTTCACGTTGCGGAATTCAAGCAGGCTGGCCTTTATTGTCATGTACCATTCATATTCTCCCTGAACTATATGGATGCGGGCCTGTTCCAGTTTTTTCCCCATTTTCAGGCCGGTGCGGGCCTCTTTTAACTCTGCCTGCAGGCCGGTGCAGATAATTTTTTCAAATGATTCACCTTCGCCGTATTCAAGCAGTATGTGCTTTTCAAAAACGATTTGGATGTCACCGGTTCCGGGAAGAAGCACCGTGCCGCCCCGCTCTTCGCTTTTAAACCAGAGCCAGGTGAGAAATTCCTGGCCGAGAAATCTTTTTTCTACAATTAAATCAACTAAGTCCATATAAGTCTCTGTTAGATGAAAATTTCGGGGTTGAGCCGGGCAAGGGTGTCGTGGTCTTCCGGGTTCAGCAGGTGCTCGGCCGTGAGATAAGGAATCTGCAGCATGAGAGAGAGGTCGAATGTCTTTTTGAAAAAATTTTCAAGATCCGTCTGCGCCTTGAGGCTGGTTGAGAAAAAAAGCAGCGTTCCCTGGGAAAGATTCCAGCAGAGGTCGTAGGTTGACGGAACAGGTATTGCTTTTTTCAGGAGCATCAACTGTATGTTTTCCTTGATGTCAAGTTTCTGGGCACGGCTCAGTTTCGGTATTTGCCGCTCTTTTTTGATACGTTCCTCTTCCTTGATACAGAATTTTTTCAAAACTTTGGGTGCAACCTTACGTTCGTCTATGCGCATGGTGAGGACAATATTGTCACCGGCGGCAAAGGAAGCGTACTCAAAGGAGGAATCAAACATGTTCAGGATGGAAACCCAGCCCACGGAGCGTTCTTCATAATTATCGTCAATGTCACGGAAGGCATGTAAGGCAATACGTTCAGCAGCAAAATCAAGAAAATTGGCTTGCAGCTCACCTTCCACAGCATAGCGGACAAAGGTGGCGGAAGCTGATAAAAGCCCCATATGTAATCCTTTTTTTAAAGAGTTGAGAGAGATATCCTTTTACCCGGAAAAGATAGCAGACATGGGCGTGTTTCTCAAGGGATTTCCATGGAATGGGCCGGTTGTTTTTGCCGTGTAGAATAAAAAAAGAAAATTTGTACAAAGAGATGTTGACAAGCAGGTCCATCTAAAGTAAAAAATTGCTTCTCAACTGTTGGGTCGTTAACTCAGCCGGTAGAGTATCTGCCTTTTAAGCAGAGAGTCGCGCGTTCGAGCCGCGCACGACCCACCATGATGTCCCCATCGTCTAGTCAGGTCCAGGACACCGGCCTTTCACGCCGGCAGCAGGGGTTCGAATCCCCTTGGGGACGCCAAGGAAATTCAAGGACTTAGCCAGTAATGGTTAGGTCCTTTTTTTTTGCTCGTCTCAGATCTTTCATGATTTGCAATTATTTTTCCCGTATGATGGTGGGCTAAATTTTTAAAAAAGTGATCCCGGGGGGCTATGCATGAACCAAGTCAGCGATGAAGAATTGTTAAAAACCATAGGTGATTTTATTGAAATGGGCCACGTGGAAAATATTGTGGCAATGTTTAAGCAGGAGCCTGATTATTATCGGTTTACCGGAGATTTGATCCGGGATGAGCGGTTTATGGTGCGCATGGGCATGGCGGTTCTTTTTGAGGAGCTGGCGGTAGTTCGGCCTGATGATCTTGCTCTGGCAATTCCCTCTTTACTGCCTGTTTTGCAGGAAAAAACAGCTTATATGCGAGGTGAGGCTGCTAGTCTGCTTGGGATTATCGGTACTGATGAGGCAAAAAAAGCGTTGGAAAAACTCCTTGACGATCCGGATGCGCAGGTTGCAGAAATAGTCAGGGAAATTTTGGCGTGACGGGGCTGTAACAGGAGAGCAGGATTCCTTCCAGAAGCCCGGTATCACTGACGAGAATCTTCTCCTGGGAAAAATGATCAAGAATAATCTGAAAAATCAATGCCCCGCCAAGAATAATCTCCCCCCTGCCATGGTCAAGTCCGGCAAGCTTGTTACGCTCCTCGCCGGTTAACGAGCTGAAATTTGCAATTAGTTTGTTTAAAGAAGAAGCTCGCAAGACGTGTCCATGCACCTTTTTTTCATCATAATGAGCAAGGTTTAAATCCAGGGCGGCAAGGGCGGTAATCGTGCCGCCGGTGCCAATGAGATAAGAGTCGGGTTGAGGCGCAAGAATTTGCGTTATGTGTGAATAAATGTGTTGCCTGGCTGCGGCCAAATTGTCATTTGATGGAATTTGGTCTAGATAAAACGCCTCTGTCAGGCCAACGGCTCCCAAGGGGAAACTCTTCACAAATGCAGGGCCTTTTCCTTTGCAAATTGTCTCGGTGCTGCTTCCTCCCACATCAAAAACCAGGGTGTTTTTTTTGACAACAGGTAAAAAACCGCTCACTCCGGCAAAAGAAAGCGCTGCCTCTTCCTCACCTGTTAAAATTTCAACAGGCGCCCCGAGTATGGAAGAGGCTTTCTGCAAAAAAATATTTTTCCTGTTTGCCTTGCGCAGAGCTTCAGTGCCACAGGCGCGTAACTGTTCTATGTTAAAGGGTTCCAGGCAGGATTTGAAAAAATGCAGGGCTTGGATGGCTCGTTGCTGCGCTTCACTGGAAAGCACATTGTTTTTGCGCATGTTTTCCGATAATCTTACCGTAACGAGCTCTTTTTGCACAACCGCAAGGCCCTTTGCCGAACTGCGCGCGATAAGAAGGCGAAAACTGTTGCTGCCCATATCGACAGCTGCAAAATAGTTTGATTTCGTGTCGGATGTTTTCATTTCATCAATGAATCTTTCAATAAAAAATGGTAACATACTTCAACGCTTACCATTGAAATACATCAATAATTAACTGCCACCCGAGATGCTGCACATAAATCAGGAAAATCCGCAACAACGGCTCATTGATCAGGCAGTGGAATGCCTTAAACAGGGTGGTGTTATCGCATATCCCACAGACACCGTGTATGGGATCGGCTGTGATATTTATAACCAGAAGGCGGTTAAAAGAGTATACCAGATAAAAAAGAGGCCAAAAGGCAAACCGTTCAGTTTTATCTGCTGCAGTCTGAAAAATGTCAGCCAGTACTGCTTTCTGTCAAATACGGCCTACCGCCTGATGAAAAAGAATCTTCCCGGAGCGTATACCTTTGTTTTGCCGGCTATGAAGATTGTTCCAAAAATTATGATGAGCAAGCAGAAAACGGTCGGCATCAGGGTTCCTGACAGCAGGATCTGCGAAATGCTTGCCCGCACCCTTGGAAATCCTATCCTGACAACCAGTGCGGCAATAACTGGTGAACCGCCACTCATTGAAGCGTATGAGATTGAAGAAAGGCTGGGTACGCAGGTTGATATAATTATTGATGGCGGCCCGGTCTATCCGGAGCCATCAAGCATTATTTCTCTTGTAAGTGAGGAGCCGGAGGTCTTGCGGGAGGGGAAAGGCGATATTGAGCTGTTTTTTAAATAGTAACTATTCAGCGAGGGCACAAAAGGTGGATTCCCACCGAACCGTAACTGTGCAGTAGTGCCTCATATTCGTTCATTCGGAGTCTCGTTCCTCGCTTACCTGGGACTTCGAAGCATACTTGTGCTATTCAAGAAGGCCAGGTAAGCGTAGACTCCGAAAT
>DAOUUW010000004.1 GCA_030667965.1 Deltaproteobacteria bacterium | reverse complement strand
TGCAGCGCCAATTTGATAAAGAGTTGCGCAAGGAGACGGCAGGTAAACATGAAAAGGATGAGATATTTCGCCTGGTCGGCTGGATAAAAAATTTTAAAGGAGATCAGTGGCGGGCTCTGAGAGATTCGGTTCCAGCCATGAAGAAGGTCTTTAACCATGTTGCCGAAATGTCCCTGGAAAAGGATGAGGGATTGCTGCTGTGCCAGGCTCTGTTTCGGGTTGAGCTTTTTATTCCTCTGGGTAAACTGGCAGTCAGTTTGTTGAAACCGAATGCTCAACATGTTGAGTTGCAGTTTTATCGGATCTGGGCGAAGAGCCGTGGCGGTCGGCAGGAAATCTCCCCGCAAGACCGGCTCATCTTGACAGCTGCGGTCAGTGGCGCCCTGGCCAGCCATGATTTTTTATTGGCAGATCGCATTAAAGAGCTGTTGGATGCCTCTTTTCATGAAGGATATGATGCGTACTGGGACGACTGGGATGAGGAAGATGAGCATATGCCGGATGAGTTGATCGATGATTTTTTTGATGATGGCCCTTTTAAGCTGCCGAAGCAAACCCGGCAGGAGCAGAAAAAGAATACGCCTGTCGAGTCTACGGCCCGGCAGCTGAACCTGTTTGATTTGAATGATGAAGACACCGTTTGAAATTCTAGAGATAAGTGAAGAAGCCGATGATAAGGAAATCAAGAAGGCTTACCTTGTGGCGGTAAAATCTTTTCCGCCGGAACGTTTTCCTCTTCAGTTTAAAAAAATTCGTAAAGCCTATGAGCAGATCAGGACGGAAAAAGACCGTTTGCGCTATGCGTTGTTTGACACGTCCCTGCCTGATACTTTAGAAATTGTCGAGATGGTGCTGAAGGGCAAAAAAAAACAAGATGGAAGAGTTGATGAAAAAGAATTTCAGCGGCTGCTTAGTGTCGCTGTCGGAAAGTCTTTGAAGATAAGCCATGAATGATGCATTGAAGGAAGAGTTGGTCAAAAAATTTCGATCCTATCTTGATGGCTCACCAGATTTGCATCAGGCCAAGATGAAGGTGGATCTCTATTCCCTGTATAGCGAGCTGACCGGCTTGAAAAATGAGGTGCGGATTGAGTCGCGCCAGTTGAAGTCCGCTCTGGATGATTTTCGCGCAGCTTTTTCATCCCTTGATGGGGTGCAGCAAGAATTTGTCGGCCGTTTTGAAAAGATACAGGACGAGAAGATGGAGGTGGCAAAGGATGCCTTAAGGCCTCTTATCTCCGGCTTGCTTGATCTTTATGACCGTATTGCTGCCTCCGGGCATAGTCCAGGGGAAAGCAGAGGGTTTTTTTCATTTATCTGCCGGCGGGACAGGGAGTTGTTGCGTGTTCAGGCGGAAGGACAGCAGATGATATTGCGTCGGCTTGTAGATCTGCTTTCCCAGTGTAATGTGCAGGTTATTAACGTTGAGCAAAATATTTTTGATCCAAGAATCATGAAAGCTGTGGGAACGGATTATCAAACCGGCCGGCCCGATGGTATTGTTGTCGGGGTGCAGCGCCAGGGCTTTGTCTGGCATGGAGAGGTTTTCAGAGCGGCTGAAGTGATTGTCAATAAAACAAAGGAATATCGTACTGATGAGTGAAATTATTGTAGGAATAGATCTGGGTACAACCAACTCCGAGGTTGCCCTTTACAGGGACGGGAATGTAACAATCATTGAAGGAGAAAGTGGTCCTGTTTTGCCTTCTTATGTCGGCATCGACAGTAATGGAGAACTGCTTGTGGGTGATGCGGCCCGCAATCAGTATGTTGTGTATCCGGAAAGAACAGTTAAATCCATAAAACGTATGATGGGTGAGGATGTCCGTATCACCCTGGGGGCGGAGAATTATTCTCCCCAGGAAATTTCAGCGATTATTTTAAAACAGCTTAAGAATAACGCTGAAAAATATCATGGTGCTCCGGTGAACCGGGCGGTCATTACCGTTCCGGCCTATTTTTCCGATGCGCAGAGGCAGGCAACCCGTGAGGCCGGTGAAATTGCCGGACTTGAAGTGGTGAAAATTGTTAATGAGCCAACAGCCGCTGCCCTGGTTTACGAGGCCGGGAATCACGGGAGTAAACGTGTCATGGTGTATGACCTTGGTGGCGGGACCTTTGACGTTTCAGTGGTTCAGATTGAAGATGATGTAATTGAAGTTGTCGCAAGCCATGGCAACAATAAGCTTGGTGGTGATGATTTTGATCAGAAGATTGTCGAGCATATTCTTAAATTTCTTTCCACAGAACACCAGATAACGGAAATTCCGGCCCGGAGTATGGCCCGTATCGAACGTGCCGCCGAAGCAGCTAAAATGGTCCTCTCTGATAAACCCTTTGCCGCAATTGAAGAAGAGTATATCTTGGAAAAAGAGGGAGTTCCTTTTCATCTGCGCATGGAGATTTCCCGTCATGATTATGAGGAGTTGATCGCCTCATTTATTGATGAAACTCTGGAGGCGGTACATATTGCATTACGGGACACCGGACTGGCAGCTTCGGATATTGATGAAATTCTTCTTGTGGGAGGATCGACCAGAACGCCCCTGGTGCGACGCCGTTTGGCAGAGGAGTTCGGCATGGAGCCGCGCGGGGAGATGGATCCGGATCTTTGTGTTGCTGCCGGTGCTTCACTGCAGGCGGCCATGCTGGGCGGTGGCGAAGTAAGAGCGGTGCTGGTTGATGTGACACCGTATACCTTTGGCACCAGTGCCATCGGCGAGATTGATGGAGAGTTCTCCTTTGATATGTATGTGCCGCTTATCAGGAAAAATACGCCCATCCCGGTAAGCAAGAGTGAGGTTTTTTATACCACTCACCAAGGGCAGGAAGAAGTTGAAGTCAAGGTGTTTCAGGGGGAAGAGAAAGATGCCAGGGACAATATTGAAATCGGCAGATTTCTAGTCAGCGGATTGAGTACCCTTCCATCAGGCGGAGAGATTATTGCCACTTTTTCCCTTGACACCGATGGCATGCTGCATGTCAGCGCCATGGAGAAAGAGACCGGACTGGAAAAATCAATTTCCATAGATAATGCGCTTTCACGGTTTGAGGAAGATGAACTGAATCAGGCAAGGAATAAGGTGCAGAAGCTCTTTGGAGAATCTGTTGTTGAAAATTCGCCGGCAGAGAAAACGGGTGCAGCCGGTGGAATGAAGGTTCAGGCGGAGGCCCTTGTTGAAAAAGCAAAAAAAATGCTGGATGGCGCCGATGATGACGATCGTGAGGAGATGGTTGATCTGATAGAGGAAATAGATGCTGCCCTTCAAGCAGGAAAACAGGAGCTGTTACGTGAAGTAATGAATGAGTTGTCTGAAATTATCTTTTTTCTGGAGTCATAATGCATGGAACGTTGTCCTGTCTGCCGAGCTCGATATAAGGGAAGCCCTGTGTGCCGACGCTGTCAGGCTGATTTGTCTCCTTTGTTAGATATTGAAAAAAATGCGGACTGGCGCGCATCCCAAGCTGTTCAGGCTCTTGTGTCTGGAGATCGACACAGGGCAAAGAAAGAGGCTGTCAAGGCGCGATCGTTTCACGGGACATTGTTCAATGCTGTTCTTGTCGATTTTATCCGGCATATGGAAGGGTGAAATTTTTTTCTTGCTATCTTTGACGGAAGGGGAAAGTTTTATACCTCGCATATGAGGGAGCTAAAAGATTTTCCCCTTCCGTTTTTTAATTATTGAAAGAAGTGTGGTTGGTTAATCCTCAACCGTGATCTCGTTTTTGATTTTTTCCAGGGTTTTTTCTCCAAATCCTTTTACCTTTGTTAAATCGTCCACTGTTTCAAATTTGCTGTGATTGCGGTACTCGATGATTGCCTGAGCTTTGGCGGGTCCAATGCCTGTTATGGCCTCCAGTGTGCTCTGGTCGGCGGTGTTGATATTGACTGCCGCCATGGCTGATGTGGCAAAGAAAAACAGCATGCAGAGGGTTAATAGAATTTTTTTCATTGGATTCTCCTTCTAAGTTGAGTTTTTGATGGTTCCTTTTTGGCTTCATTTTTTAGATTTATTCCGTTTGCCGAAATAACAATGTTTCAGGTTTTGTGAGAGGCTGCAAATTTCTATTGTGCTTTAGCAAATAGTAGGCCAATGCTAAAAAAGGATATTGGGGAATTTGAGAACGGGTCCTCTGGATGCCGGATCAGATAGAGACAGACGGCGAGCTCGGCATAACGGCTTTTGGTGAGCTGTCATGTTTGATTGTGTAAAGAAAAGCCGTGTCTTTTTTCGGAGACACGGCGCCTTGGGGGGATTTAGCGTATATACCCTTGCTCTTCAAGGTAAAGTAGAACCTCCTGGGCCGCCTCGGCCGGAGTAAGCTCGCTGGTGTCGATGGCGATTTCCGGGTTTGACGGGGGGGTATATGGGTCGGAAACACCTGTGAAGACCGGAATTTTGCCGGACCTTGCTTTGGCGTAAAGTCCTTTTCTGTCTCGCTGTTCGCAGATTTCCAGTGGGGTTGCCATGTAGACCTCTATGTATCCCCCGCATCTGCTGATGAGCTCGCGGTTGGCCTGGCGGGATTCTTCGTAGGGGGCGATGGGGGCACAGAGGGCTATGCCGCCGTTCTTTGTGATCTCGCCGGCCACAAAACCTATTCTGGTGATGTTGAGGTGGCGGTGTTCCTTGGTGAATGTCAGTTCGCTGGAAAGATTTTTGCGAACAATATCCCCGTCAAGCAGTGTCACCGGTCTGTCGCGCATTTCCAGGAATTTTACCATCAGCACTTTGGCCAGGGTGGATTTGCCGGAACCGGAAAGGCCGGTTATAAATATGGTAAACCCTTGCCTGGAACGGGGCGGAAAAGCTCGTCGCAATTCCGCGACAACCTCAGGGTAGGAGAACCAGGATGGAATTTCAAGCCCATTCTCAAGGCGTCGCTGTAATTCGCCGGAGGAAATATTCTTGACGGCCATACCATCCGTTATGTCCTGCACGGGCGCGTATTGGGCCTGGTCTTCGACATAGACCATTTTCTCTTCGGCAATCATTTTGATGCGGGTTTCGTTTTCATATTCCTTGACCAGTTCCTGGGCTTTACCGGCCAGGTAAAAATTTTCATGATCAAGGCGGCTGGCAAAGGGGTCGCCATGGTCGGCGGCAACGAGGAAATGGGAGCATCCATAATTCTTTTTAATAATTGCCTGCCATAGTGCCTCCCTGGGGCCTGCCATGCGGCTGGCCAGGGGAAGAAGGCCGAGGCTGATCATGTTTTTGGGGAATTTTTTAACGATTTCCTGGTAGCAACGTACGTGGGTATAGTGGTCAAGATTACCGGGATGATCAAGCCCTGCCACAGGTTGCAGGAAGATGCTCGCCCCTGCTTCCCGGGCGGCTTTGAGAATCATTTCCTTATGGGCGCAATGCAGATACGCGTCGGTGTGAAAGCCGATGATATGGCGCCAGCCGTTGAGAGAAAAACGGCGGTGGCTTTCAGCCGGAGAGAGGCGAATCTCCTTAAAATCATAATGTACGGGCAGGTTAAGCCCTTCAAGGGTTCCGCCAACATACCATTCTGCGGTTTTTTCATAGAGATTTTTGACGCTGGGATGAAGATTTGCGTCTTCTGTGCCGAAAACCGCCTGTGCCTCCTTCTGTTTTTCTGGTTGCCAAATGTCGCTGATGGTGAGCAGGGCAAGCAGGAAGCCTTCTTCATCATTGAGTGCAAGTTTGTCTCCCGGGTTACAGGACGAGGCGGTTTTTTCAGGAACATCAAGGCAGATGGGCATGGGCCAGATTGTGCCGTCGGAAAGACGCATATTGTCCAGCACTGATTGATAATCATGTTGCGTCAAATATCCGTCAAGAGGATAAAAAGCTCGGTTGAGAAGCAGTTCGAGATCGCAAAGCTGGCGCAGGTTTAAGTCAATGGAGGGAAGGGCCAGGGCCTCCTGTTTTAATGTCTCGCTCCGCCTGAAGTGGACGAGCAGGCTTTCGGAATAGTCGTTCATTTGAAGTATCTTTTGAGGGGCAGGTAAGCGAGCCTGCGAGACTCCGAAGGGGCAGGTAAGCGAGCCCGCGAGATTCCGAGGGGCTAAGCGTAGAAAGCTAAACCTTCGAAAAAACGTATCCCCTGAACACAGCTAAAATATGTAGTTTACCCAAGGTACGGCGAGAAAGCAAAAGAGAAATGAATCAGGGCTTAAAAAGGCTGGGTACGATGTGGTGGCGGTTAAGCAGCTTGTAGAAGTCGGTGCGGTTGCGATGGGCAAGGCGGGAGGCTTCGGTGACATTGCCTCTGGTTGTCTGCAGTAGTTTTACGAGGTATTCTTGTTCAAAGGAGCGTCTGGCCTTGGCAAAGGGAATAATCTGTTTCGGCTCCTCCTGGAGGGCTTCGGAAAGCAGATTGTCAGTGATTAACGGAGTTGTAGTAAGGGCTACCACCTGCTCCACAACATTCTGCAGCTGTCTGATGTTGCCGGGCCATGTCACCTTCATCAGCAGTTTCATGGCTGAAGGAGCAAATCCATTGATTTTTTTGCCGCTGCCGTTGATAATTTTTTTGACAAAATAATGGGCAAGTAATGGTACGTCTTCGAGCCGGTCGCGTAACGGGGGAATCTCGAGATTAACCACGTTAAGACGGTAGAAAAGATCTTCCCTGAATACCTTTTTTTCAAGGGCCTCCTTGAGGTCACGATGGGTGGCGGAAATAATTCGCACATCAACATCCACCGGCACGGTGGAACCTACCGAGCGTACTTTTTTCTCCTGTAGAACCCGCAACAGCTTCACCTGGAGAGGAAGGGGCATGTCGCCGATTTCATCGAGAAAAAGTGTGCCGTTATGGGCAGATTTGAAAAGTCCGAGATAATTGTTTGCCGCCCCGGTAAATGAACCTTTGGCATGGCCAAAAAGTTCTGATTCGAGCAGGGCTTCGGGGATAGCCGCACAGTTAACCGCTACAAAAGGCCCGTCTTTTCTCGGGCTGGCTTGATGGATTGCCTTGGCAAGTAGTTCCTTGCCGGTGCCGCTTTCTCCCTGTATAAGGACACTTGCGTCACTTTGAGCAATGAGCTTGGTCTTGATAAGAAGATTTGTCATGGAGCCGCTTTTGTGAATGATTTCCCGGCACCAGTCGTCTTTTTCATCCGGTTCTTCTGAAGTTCCTGCCGAGCCGGCAATGCCAAGGGCGAAATCTATCTCCTGGATGAGCTTCAGGCTGTCAACGGGTTTGGGAAGAAAAGAAAAAACACCGAGCTTGGTTGCTTCAACAGCCTCAGGAATGGAGCCATGGGCGGTGATGACAATAACCGGCAGGGAACTGTTGATTTTCTGTACGGCTTCAAAAAGGGCCATGCCGTCCATTTCCCCCATTCGCAGGTCGGTAATCAATATATGGGGGTTGATGATTGGAAGAAGGGCCAATGCCTGCTCGGCGCTTTCGGCAGTTTTTACTTCGTACCCCTGGCTTTGCAGGCGAATGGTGAAAAGACTGAGCAGGTCGGTGTCGTCATCGACTAATAGTATGCGGGATTTAGTTGGCATTTTTACGGTCATTTATGATTTTCTCTATACTTTTCAGTTCTTCGAGCTGCTTTTTCAGTTCATTAACCTGTTGCCGGGCCTGATTAACGTCGTTGACTCGTTTTTTCTGCAAATGCTGGAAATAATTTAACAGAGCGGCAAGTCCATTTATATCAGGATATGACGGAGTTTCAAGATGTTTCATCTCTTCTGCGAGCTCCTGTGCGTATTGCAGAAGTTCGGGTTCGTCCTGCCGGGCAAGGCTTAAACAAATTAACTCAATCCGATTTTCGTTGTTCTGTGATACAACAAAAGATTCTTTGAGGCGATCAAATTCGGCTTTTCGTTGCTCATCCGTCAGTTTGAGTTTGTTGTCAAGACAGGAAAAAATTTGCTCCGTTGCAGGGCGCAGTTCCAAGACTTCCGTTAACTGAGGGGGAGTTATTCCCACCCATTTATGAGTGCATCCTGCAAAAAGTATGCAAGAGACAGAGAGAAATGTGAAAATAAATATGAGATAAATAAAACGGTTCATGCTGATTCCTCAATAGGCAGGCTTAATTTAAAATGAGACCCGTTGTCCCCATCGATTATGAGTTCAATTGTGCCCTGATGGTTCTCCATATATTCTTTGGCAATTGCCAAACCGAGTCCGGTGCCCTTAACGCGTCCTTTCTGAGCCGCTTTCCCCTGAAAAAATGGTTTAAATATTTTTGACCGTTCTTCTTCGGGTATTCCCGGCCCACTGTCGATGATGTGGACAATAGCCTTGGATTTTGTGTTTTGCATGCTGATGGTGATGTTTGTTGAGCTGGGAGAATGCTTAATAGCATTGGAAAGGAGATTGTCTATGACAATACGTACCTGTTCACGGTCTCCTTTAATGATAACTGGAATAAGGTTTTGCTGCAAGGTTAGATGATTGGCTATAAGAATGGGTTTATGATCTGCAGTGACTTCGGAAATGAGTCGGTCCAGAGGAAAAGGTTCTTTTCTGGTCGGAGCCTTCCTCGCCTGGGCCATATTGAAATTAACAATGTTTTCAATATGTTTCTGCAACAGGCGGCTGTTGTTTACCAATATTTTGACAACCTCTTTCTGCTGGGCGGATAAGGGTCCGGTAACTTCGTCACTGAGCAGTCCTGCCCCTTCACGGATGGATGCCAGCGGGGTTTTCAGATCGTGGGAAATGTGGGCGATAAATTTATTTTTATCTTTTTCCAGTTCGCCAAGGCGCTCGCGCAGCCAGTCAAGTTTTGTGCCGAGGAATTCCAGGTCCTGGGGTCCGGAAACAGCAACAGGCGTGACAAAATCTCCTTCTCCCAACCGGATAATGCTTTTGTCGATTTGCCGTATGGGGCGAATTAAAAGAAAGACAAAAATAGATATAAGAAAAACACTGATAACAAAAAGAGTAAAAGTGCGCCAAAGCATTAATTTCTGGTAGCGGGTCGTCTCTTTATGAAGATTTTCAGCCTCCTGGACCATTAATTTATGGCTGGCTGTCTGTATTTCGCGACAAAGGTTGTTGATGGCTTTATAATCGTCAAGCGCTTCTTTTCTTATTTCAGGCCGGCTACCATCAATAATAATCTGGAAGAGCCTGTTCTCCATGGTTTGCAGGGTTTCAAGTCGTTCTTGTTCTTTGTCTGCAAAAGGGAACATGGAAAGGCGCTGCAGAATTTCCCGGATAGCTTCATGTTTGAGTCGCACCTCTTCAAGATTTGCCGGTTCATTGAAAATATCGTAGAGGCGGGCTTGACGCTCCTGGGCTACAAGTTGCTCCAGAAGAAGACGGCTTTCTTTAATAGCACCAGTCGACAGAAAGATTGCCTGGGTGCTTTGCGTAGCCATTTTCTCCATAAAATAGGCGGAACTTCCCAGGCCCGCAAGAAGCGGTACGGCAATACCAATAAAAGCTGCCAGAAGCAGGATGAGAAAGGATTTAGGTCGATAGCGTTTCATGTGTGGCCTGGAAAATTATTCTGTGAGGGGTATAAAATCTTTGACTTTAGTCACTTTTAATTTTAGTCACTTTAGCCCACTTTAAATTTTAACCATAGAATTTTATCATGACCTTTTTTCTTGTGCCTCACGCAAAATCCAGTGAAACCCCTTTTCTTTTTCTGCCTGGGTGGGGGTTTGACTATCGTCTGGTTAATTTGTTTCATCTTTTTCCTCAAAAAAATTTAATTTTGCCGAATACTTTTCTTGCTCCTGCCTGGCTAAATGATGATCTGCCGGCATTTATGGACAAAAAAGGCTTTGAAAAAATTAATATTATCGGCTGGTCAATGGGCGCCCATCTTGGGCTTGATTTTTGTCTGGCTTACCCGGAGAGGGTTAACTCTCTTCAGGTAGTTGCCATGCGCGGGAAATGGCCCAAAGACGAGATTGCCGACATCCGTGATGGTGTCGAGGATGATTTGCAGGGGTATATGGCCGGTTTTTACAGGAAATGTTTTTTTGGATATAAAAAATACTATAAAGAGTTTATTCTCTGCCTGCAGGATGATTATTTGTCCAGGCCGGGGAAAGATCTCCTCTTTTCAGGGTTGGATTATCTGGAAGGGTGGAACATGCCTGCCTACGTTCCTGAAGGAGTCTCAGTCAGCGTCATCCATGGCCGTAAAGATGTGGTGGCCCCTGTTGAGGAAATGGCACATTTCCCAGGTGTATCCTGTGATGTGCTGCCTCACAGCGGTCACCTGGTGCTGTTGGACAAAGCGTTTTAAGAAGAAATTTTATTTCCTGATATTTTCGGGTGAAAAATCACAATAACATGACGAATCCGAGAAAAAAATCTCTGCGCCATCGTTTTTCCAAGGCAGCGAATACGTATGACAACTACGCTCTGGTGCAGAAGGCAAGCGGGGCAAAGCTCATTTCCGGTATTCCTGCACATTTTGCCGCCTCTGAAATTTTTGAAATTGGCTGTGGCACAGGAAATTATACAAGGCTTGTTGCCCGGCGATTTCCTGGGAGCCGCCTTACGGCGCTTGATTTCTCCGAGTCCATGGTGGAATGGGCCAGAAAGAAATGCAGTGAAGCAGAGGGCATTCGTTTTCTCTGCCGGGATGGTGAGGAGTTTTTGCAGCAAAATACATCGTCATATGATTTGATTACCAGCAATGCCACCCTGCAGTGGTTTGATGATCTGCCGGCAGCTTTACGTTGTATTGCCTCTTGTCTTACAGGAGAAGGGATGTTGCATGCCTCTTTGTTCGGTCCACGGACCATGAATGAGCTGGCCCAGGCGTTAGCCGAACTTTTTGGAGAAAGAATTGAGCTTGCTGCGGTATCATTTCATGATGAGAAAGTGATCCGGCAAATGGCAGAGACCTGTTTTGATGAAGTGGATATTTTTGAAGTCATTTATAAACGAAGCTACACTTCTTTACGAGATCTTCTGGGGCATATCAGGAGAACCGGCACCGGCGGCTATCACTCCTCCATGCCTTTGTTGACACGCAGCAGGCGTAATAAACTCGATGAATGGTTTGCCGGACACGGAGGGTATGAGGTGAGCTACCAGGTGTTTTTCTTGAGCGCCTCAAACGCGAAAGTGGGGAGCCGGGGATGAAGGCAATGGATAAAGCCGGGAATGCCCTCTTTATAACCGGTACCGGCACGGAAGTAGGTAAAACCGTGGTCTGTTCACTGCTGCTTGGCTTTTTACTGGAGAGGGGCATTTTGGCAGGATACCAGAAATGGGTGAGTACCGGCGGAGACATGCCGCAAGATCTTCTTTTCTGCCTGAATAAAAACAATTTGTCCTTTGATGCGGAGAAGCTCGATCAGCAGGTTGTTTTTCGTTTCCCCACGGCCGCTTCTCCCCATTTGGCTGCTGAGCAGGACGGAAGGGTAGTTGATCCTGAACAGATTGTCGGAATGTTTCAGAAATCTGTTCAGGAATATGAAATGCTGCTTGTTGAGGGGGTGGGAGGGTTATTGGTACCGCTGTGCCGGGATCTTTTGCTGGCTGATTTTCTTTGCCGTTTTACCATGCCGACTCTTATTGTTGCCCGCAGCGGACTTGGAACGATCAATCATACCCTGCTGACCATTGAGGCCTTACGTAGAAGAAATCTTCCGATTGTTGGTGTTGTTTTTTCGGACGAAAATGCAGAAATGGCCGCAGATGATCTTCTCATACAAGATAACATGAGAATTGTTGCAGAAATTGGCAAAATTGATGTTTTCGGTCGTCTGCCGCGATTGATAGATTATGGACAATTGCAACAGGCCTTCAGGCCGATTGGCAAGGGTATATTGGAGAAATGGACTTTTTAGCCTCTTTTCTCGTAACGTCGGTCCACCCTCTCTGTTGTTAACCGTGTAGGGTGCGCACGGCGCACCTTTATCATTGATTGGTCCTTTAAATGGTGCGCCGTGCGCACCCTACACGATACAAATCGTTGACTGTTAGTGGGTTATCCAAATGTTTATTTCTTTTCCGGCACACCAACGACCTTTAAAATTAGGCCAAGAGGACAAAATTTTGAAAAACCGAACTGAAAGAGATTGGCCCCGACAAATACGGTAAACCAGAGCCGGTATTTATGTACAAATAGCGGACTTGCCTCCACCCCCAGGGAAAGGCTTAATAATATGAAAAATCCGGCAATGACGTGAACCCAGTCTGTGATGATCATTTGTATTCCTTTTAAATAGGATCTTTTTTTTGAAAAATCAGAAGTTTAAAGTCAATTTTAACTTTTTACGAGACCATCAATTTTATTAATTTAACGAAACATTGTTATATTGAATAAAAATGTCGAATGTCAAACAGGGAATTTTGAACTGCAGAAGTAAAAAAACTCGACATTGAAAGGATCCAGGTGGGTCTGGTTGGTGCGTCCTATGCAGCAGCGAGCGCCTCAGGGAAAGCGAATTTTATAACGAGCAGAAACTATTCGTCAGTCTCCGTGCAAAACAGTGTTCGCATGGTTTGAATGAGCTGCAGGATACGTGGGTCTTTAATGTGATTATAGATGAAATTTGCATCTTTTCTGAAGGAGATGATTCCCTGGTTGCGCAGAATTGACAAGTGCTGGGAAACATTGGCGTTTGTCGTTTTCACTTCAGCTCGAAGGTCACCGACAGTCATTTCCCTGTCTTGCAGCAGGCAGAGGATTTTCAGCCTGATGGGATGGGCCATGGTTTTCAGCAGGGTGGCAATGGATTCAACATGTTCAGTCTTCATCTTGGTTTCCGGTTAATCATTTAATTAAATAGTTTAGTGGCTAATGGTTATTTTGTAAAGAGGTATTTGGGGATGAGCTTTAAAGTACTACATTATATGCTTAAATGCACACGATCGTTCAGTGTAACTTTCAATTTTTCTGCAGCATTTTGCCGGTTTACTGCTATTTCAAGAAAGTTTCGACTGTTGAAAAGTGCCAGGAGGGTTCCTGGTGCAAGCGAATCATATGATGGCATTATGCCTATAATTGTATGTGGTCCGAGGCTTACCGACAGTTTCTGAAAATTACCCGAACAGAACCGAGTTGCTGTTTTTTGCCTGATATTCGTGATAATATTGCCAAAATGGTCAATGTCCATCACCGTGCCATGTAGGAGGTTGTCTTTTTCCCAGGTGCGGGCCAGGGGAAGACGGACGAGGGAGGTAAGGGGAATTTTCATGCCTGTTTTATCTGGAGGAAGCCCGTTAGACAGGTGGGCGGCAACCGGGGCGAAGATGTCTCGGCCGTGGAAGGTATTGCTGGTCGGATGAAGGAAAAGACTGCTTTCCGTGACATCGTAAGCTTTTGCAGCTTTTTTGAAGAGCAGGCTTGCCACACCGTTGTCCGGGACGAGAAAAAACTGGTCAAAGGCTTCAAGCAGGATAATTCGGCGTGCCGATCCAACTCCGGGATCCACCACCACAACATGGATGGTATGGTCCGGGAAATACTGATGGGCTGAAGCGATGAGCAAAGCGGCCTGCCTCACATCCTGGGGCCGTATACCGTGGGTGAGATCCACAATACGGACTGAAGGGCAGATTGTCAGGATGACTCCTTTCATCAGCCCGACATATTCATCGGCCAGGCCAAAATCGGTTGTTAAGGTTATCATGCGGGTTTCGGATTGGAGGTTTCGGATTTCGGAATGCTGTTAAAAAAGATGTTTACCACAGAGATCACAGAGGGCACAGAGAAAAGAATGGAAATTGATCACTCCTTATTTCGAAATCGCCTTATTTCGCCCCACTCCACAATCCGACATCCAAAATCCAAAATCCAAAATCAATCAACCAGCTCGCTGACCTTCACCAGGGTAGCATTTTTCTGTAATTCTCTCTGATAGTCACGTAATGCTTGCAGAGTTGCCTGATGAGGGTGGCCGATGCCGATGGCGGAACCTTTTTTTTGGGCGATGTGAATTA
Source organism: Deltaproteobacteria bacterium (assembly GCA_030667965.1). Lineage (GTDB taxonomy): Bacteria > Desulfobacterota > Desulfobulbia > Desulfobulbales > SURF-16 > JAHLLM01. The sequence continues at coordinate 34,751 of DAOUUW010000004.1, read as the reverse complement.
AGGCATCAAGTTGTTTTTTGATCGCGCCTGGATCGAGGTTGTTGTCCAGGAAGACGTCCCGCCGGGCTGTTTTTATCCCCATCTCCCTGGCAATCTGGTAGCCTTGTGATTTCGCTGAAGTGAGACTGTCGATAAAAAAAAGATTGTTGTTCTTGATGTGCAGCAGGCAGCTTTGCATGGCCGCAGTGTTTTCTGTGAAAAGAGAGCCCATGTGGTTGTTGACACCGACTGCGCCGGGAACTGCGGCAAGGTCTTTTTTCAAAGTGACGGTTATTTCTTTGGCGCTCATGGCTGTCAATAATGCGCCGGGGCCGGGGTTCCATTTGGGGTCTTGGGCTTCCATGGGCAGATGAAGAAGGATGTTGCGATTTTTTGTTGCTGCAATTTTTAGCTGCGCATCCGTGTGCGGACCAAATGGCAGAAAGGCAAAGGTGAGCTCCATATCGAGGTCAAGAAGATGGTGGCCAATTTTTTCCTTATAGCCCATATCGTCAATGATGATGGCTATTTGTGCCTCTTTTTTGTCAAAGGGCCGAAGTTTTATTGGGCCTGGAGAAAGGATGTGATGAGAAGGAGGGTGGGGTTCTTCATAAATGATTGGGGCCGCATCGCCTGGGGCGGATAGTTCAGGCGAAACAGTTGGTTGCAGAGTGCCGGGACGCAGAAAAACAAAATAGAAAGTAGCCGCCATGCTGGCCGCAAGCAGTATGAGCAGGCAAAGCAACAGACAACCGTGGTTTGTCTTTTTTTTATGGCGTGCGGATTTTTTACGGGTCAAGGGATACTACTTCTTGCGGGTTAAGACGTAATGTGCCAGGCCTTCAAGATTTTTTCTTGCCTGACAATCCGGGAAAACGGTAAGCGCCTCGATGGCTGCTTCAACCAGGGTCTCAGCGCCTTGCCGGGCGTAGGTGAATCCTTCATGCTTTTCGATAAACCGGCGCGCAAGATCAATATGGGCCTGCCTCTCATCGGATTCTCCCCGCAGAAGGACCATGATATCATCACCCTCTTTCTGAGGGCAGTTATTAAGAGCGTATATAAGCGGAAGGGTCATTTTACCTTCAACAAAATCATTGCCGACAGCTTTGCCTGTTTTCTGTCGGTCGCCCAAGTAGTCCAGCAGATCATCCACCACCTGGAAGGCCAGCCCCAGGGCATTTCCATAGGTGCGAAGGGCCGCCTGGTACTCCTCGGACGCATCGGCAAAATAGGCTCCCACCTCACAGGCGGCTCCGATGAGGGCGCCTGTCTTGCCGCGCAGGACGGCAAAATAATTCTCCTCGGAAAGATTGATTCCTTCTGCGGTTTGTATCTGCAGAAATTCAGCCTCAATCATAGCAGAGGTGGCATTGCCGATAAGGGAAAGAACATGCCCGCCGCCAATAACGCCGGCCAGGGTCATGGCCCGGGTGTGGAGATAATCCCCGGCCAGAATGACGTGGGTGTTGCTCCAGACAGCGTTGGCGGAAGGGTTTCCCCGCCTTTCGCCGGCATTGTCTATCACATCGTCATGCAGGAGACTTGCACCATGCAGAAATTCAAAAACCATGGCCAGTCGGTAGAGATTAACCGGCGGCTGTAATTCGTCTTCCGGAGCCAAACCCTCGGGCATACCGGTAAAGGCGCAGAGACGGGCGGCAAGTATGGTCAAAAGGGGCCGTATTCTTTTTCCCCCATTAAAAATTCCATGTTCAAGTATTTGCACCAGCAGCGAATTGCCGGTTTCAGCTAACTCGCTACGCATGGTTTCATTGATACGGTCTATGTCAGGCTGCACCAGGGCAAGCAATTTTTCTTTATTCACATTCTTCTCCGATTGTTCATGTCCGTGTTATCTTCAGTAGCTGACGATACCTACCATGAAGCAGGCTTGCAGTTCAACGGGTTTATTTGCAGAATGTGTTTCTTACTGGTCTTTGTTCTGGAAAAAACGATGGATGTCCTCGATATTCCTGATGAGCGGACTCAGGGGCAGGCTTTTTCTGAAAAGGCTGCCATAGCGTTTGGTAAAGAGGCGCACATCCATGATGGCCAGCAGGCCGGAATCCGACGTTGAACGCATGAGCCGTCCCAGTCCCTGGCGCAGGGTGAGAATGGCCCTGGGAACCTGAAAATCGATGAAGGGATTGCCGCCGTCTTGGCGAATTTTGTTGATGCGGGCCATGATGACCGGATCGCTGGGTACTTCAAAGGGAAGCTTGTCGATGATAACACAGCTTAAGGTTTCACCGGGAATATTGACCCCTTCCCAGAAGCTGGCAACCGCCAGCAGCACGGAATGGGTTTCATTGCTGAAACGGTCAATGAGGATCTGCTTAGGAGCACTGCCCTGAATGAAAAGTGGGTAGGGTAGTTTGTCTGCCAGGTAATGATGCAGTAAATGCATGGATTTAAAGCTGGTAAAAAGAACCAGTGCGCGACCGTTAGAAGCCGTCAGGATGTCCAGGATGCTTTGCTGCAACTCTTTAAAATAGGTCGGGGCTGCCGGTTCGGGAAAATCGTTCGGTATAAAGAGTTTTGTCCGGTTTTCATAATCAAAGGGCGAGTGCAATTGCAGGGTGGGCGTTTTACGGGGCAGTCCCAGTCTGTCAAAGAGATAGCTGAAGTTGCCGCCCGCCGTCAGAGTGGCGGAGGTGAAGATAATAGTTTTGACCTCGTTATAAAAAGACTCTTGTAGCTCTCCGGCAATTTCAATGGGAGAGGCAGACATGGACACGGTTTTGTCCCTTCTTTCATACCAGTATACGAATGAAGGGCTCTGGGTAGCCGTTATTGTTTTAAAATTTGCCAGCAGTTCCTCTGCCCGGCGCAGCATGGTATTCCATGCCTCGTTGAGCTGGGAACGGCCCTCCAGCCTGCCGATGAGTTGAGATAGAGACCCTTCCAGACGCAGGATATCCTCCGGCCAGCTGTTTATTTTTTCAATTGCATCATGCAGGGGGAAGCGCCCCTTTTCAGCGGGAAAAATTGTAAGAAAGGACTTTGCCTCCGAGCCAAGTGCTTTGGCGGACTGGATAATATGTTCCTTTTTAGATGCTCCGTCACCTTCTTCGCAGAGTTTTTCTATGTCAAGGGAGAGATCAAGTAATTGAAAATGGCTGAAACTGGTACCGAAATAGCGCGTAGCAATATTTTCAATATGATGGGCTTCGTCAAAAATAACGGATTCGTAGCGGGGCAGTACCTCGGCAAAGCCAAAACGACGCAGGGCCAGGTCTGAGAAGAAAAGATGGTGATTGACAATGAGCAGCTGTGAGCGGGCCGCTTTTTTGCGTAACGTATTAATGAAGCAGTTGCTGCTGTCAGGGCAGTTCATGCCGAGACATTGACTGGAAGAGGCGGTTAATTCTCTCCACAGGCTGGAGTTGTCCGGCAGCCAGTCGAGCTCTGCCCGGTCTCCTGATTGGGTTGTATCAAGCCAGCCGGCAATGGCGTCAAGATGAGCGTTTTCAAAAAGAGGCAGCTGGGCAGAGTTGTAGAGTTGATGCCAGCGGTACAGGCAGAGATAATTTTGCCGCCCCTTAACGCACAGGGCTGTTAAATCAGGGACAATGTGTTTTTTGATAAAGGGAATTTCTTTTTTAAGGATCTGTTCCTGCAGGTTTAATGTGCCGGTGGAAATGATCACTTTTTGCCCGCTTAAGGCTGCCGGAACGAGATAGGCCAGGGTTTTGCCGATACCGGTTTCCGCCTCCACGGCCAGCATATGGTTTTGCAGGTCAAGCTCGTCCCCTGCAAAACTCGCGGCCACGGCAGCAGCCATTTCAAGTTGGCCGGGCCGGGCCTCATGCCCCGGCAGCGTATTGCTTAAAATGCCGCCTGGGGCAAAGATGTCTGTAGTCTGTTCAACAAGATCGTGCATGAAGTCGGGCCGTAACAAAAGAGAGTGGTGAATTTCGTCTTGAGGCAGAAAGAATATAGTGTATGCGATGGTTCGTTGCCTGATGGCAAAGATACATAGCACGGTAACGTCAAAGTCGCGTATAAATTGTTATTTTACCACGAAGCACACGAAGGCCACGAAGGGGTAACTGCAAGGAAACATAGGGAAAATCTTTTTTACTTTTTCTTCGTGCGCTTCGTGTTTTTCGTGGTAGATAATTCCCTTATGTCAAAGTGTTGCGAATCATTTTGACATGGTCCTGAGATACATAGAAAAAACATTGTATCTTTGCAAGGAATTCATACAATGAAAGTATGATGATCTCGTAAAAAGTCAAAGTTGACTGGGAATTGTCATTCCCGTGAAAACGGGAATCCAGTAATTTCGATACGTTATAGATCGGAGTCTTCGCTTACCTCCCGCCTTCGCGGGAATGACGACAAAAGGGACTTTTTACGAAACCATCAAAGTATAGATGAAAAAAAAGGAGGGAATACCATGCAAGTGAAAAAAATTCTGGTGCCGATAGATTTTTCGGAAAATTCAAGCAAAATTCTGCAATACGCCATTTTTGTGACCAAACAGTTTGACGCGGGGCTGGAGGCCTTATTCGTGGCCCAGACCTTCCATGATTATTCCGAGTTTTTTGAGCCACACATGCCGGTTATACAGTTTGAAGAGGAACTGGTTGCCAGTGCAAGGGAAAAGATGACATTTTTTCTTGAGGAGAATGGGGATGTCTCGGTTCCGTGTGCAGGCAAGGTAATGGTAGGGGATGTGGCTGAGACGATCCTGGAATATGCCGTGGAAAGTCAGACGGATTTAATTATTATGGGAACCCATGGTTACAAAGGCCTGGAAAAAGTTCTTTTCGGCAGTATTGCCGGAAAAATTGTCAAAATGTCCCCCTGCCCGGTGTTGACCATTAACCCTTACAGGTAGAGGGTTTTGTGGATTTTACGGCAACCAGGGCAAAATGCGGCTTCTGATCAAGTGGTGTCCGGACTTTACTGCGGCTGCAATGGGTGAGCAGGTCGGGGAGGCTGCGGTTGCAGAGGTAGACCTCCAGATGGGGAGCACCCTGATCAGTTTTTAATTGACCATGCGGCAGAATATCCTGCCCCCAGGGACCGGATGCGTCAAAAAGACGGGTCCATTGGGCAGCAAGATCGGTGCAGTTCTTTAAGGTCTGCCCCTGCAGTCCGTTGATTGCCGCATCGTTCAACTGCTCTTTGAAACCCTGCAGCACATCCCTTGCCTCATTTCTGAAAGCGGTTCGGCCGGCTAGAAAATCGTCTTTTTCCATGCCATGAATGTTTGGCAGAGGGATACGGAAAAGGCGAGTCGGGCGTTGATTGCTTAAGGATTCATTAATTTCAAACAGAATATCTGCGGTTTCTGGAAGTCCGCAGTTCAGTATCCAGTGCTCCTGTTGTCTCTTGTCGGCAACAAAGAGTTTTGCCCAGGCCCTGCAGAGGATTTCCGGCCTGACCGGAGAAAAATTTTGTGGGGCTATTATTTGCCCATGGGCAAAGCTCATTTCTTCTTCACCCTTTAAATCGTCAAACAGCTGTACCTTTTTTGCCGAAAGAGCCGACAACTCATTCTGTAAGTCCTGTTCTTCGCCGGCAAGCATGGCGGCCAACTGTAAAAGAAGGCGTGCCTGCCATAATTCTTCTCTTTTTTTTGTTTCATCCGCCTTGTCTGCATTGCCTTGGCCTGATATGGTGGAGATCAGATTTTTTACCGTGCTTTCGTCACGGTCCTCCAGATAGCGTAACGTCATGGAAGAAAGCTGGCCGCTGTAAAATTCTGCTTCATTTCCCTTGAGCTCTCTGATAAGTTGTCGGAATCTGTCGAGATCATCGGTGAAAGGAACCGGAGCATATCCCCGGCACAGTCCGTCTTCGGGCTCGGTTTCGTCCGGCTGGTTGTCTTCAGCCGGCAGGTAATAGGAGATTTGGTCAAAAAAAAGCAGCTCTTGAGCGGCCTGGCTGGTGCGGATGGTTGTTTCCGGGAAATAAAGTGCAGTTAGCTGATTCATGATTTTGTTGTAAATAATAGTAAGTGTTCAGGAAGGCAAAACAGAGAATACCGTATTCCGAATGTTGACTTCCTGAAGTGTAAGTAAATTAGTCAATTAAGTAAATGAATCGATGAAAACACAAGAAAAAATATCCCTGTTTTTGCTCACCGCCCTCTACCTTGTTATGACGGTGAGCTATGTTCCCAACAACTTCTCGGCAACCCTTAATGCCACCCTGGGGCACTTAATGATAACCCTGCCTTATACCATAGGCCTGACTCTTGTTGTTGTTTCCCTTGTGCAGAGAGTTGTCGGCCAGAAATTATTGGTCGATAGGGTTGCCAGGATTTATCTGATGGTCGGCCTGCTAGCTGAATTTCTTTACGCCATATATCATTATGCCTTACAGGGACAGGTTTAATTATTTAGTAAACTGTTCAGGTGTTTAGCTTATCGGCCTTCAACCTTTTACCTAAACACCTGTATAGTTGCAATTATTTAACCATTACAGGGTATTTCCCCTTCAACTCGCCGAGCAGCGCCTGTAAGGCCTTTTCGTTACGTTCGTTGCGGAGCCTTGCCTCAATTTGTTTGCTGACTTGTTCAAGAGTCGGTTTTTCCGGCGTCCTGCGATCTGTCACATGGATAATGTGCCAGCCGAAACTGGTTTTAATGGGCGCGCTCGTCTCGCCGGTGGCGGTGGCAAAGGCCGCATCTTCAAATTCTTTTACCATCTGGCCTCTGCCGAAGTAACCGAGGCTGCCGCCGTTTGTTTTTGATCCGGGGTCTTCGGAATACTGTTGGGCAAGATCGGCAAATGTTTCTCCTTTTTTGAGCTTTTCGACAATAATGTCAATGGTTTTTTTTGCTTTTTCCTGCTCCTCCCTGCCGGCCTCTTCTTCCAAACGAATGAGAATATGATGTGCCTGTACCTGCTCTCCCTGCTCAAATTCGTTGCTGTGCTGTTCGTAAAAAGAAGCGATTTCCTCAGGCGGAATCGGGGCTTGTGTGTCAAGACGACTGCTTATCAGTGCCTCAACAAGAATGCGGTTTCGCATTTCATTGATTTTAACGGCCACTTCCGGGGTTTGGTCAAGACGTGTTGCCAGGGCCTCTTGGGCCATGAGATTGATTTCAACCCAGCGGTCAATCAGCTCTTTTTTCATTTCCGGGTTGGAATTGATCATGGCCTGAACTTGGGGTTGCATGGATTGTGTCACCATGTCCAGATGCGACTGTGTGAGGCTGACGCTGCCCACTTGTGCAATGATTCCGTCACTGTTTCCATCGTTTTGAGCAAGGATGGGGGTACTTGATATCAGGATGCAGCAAGTTACGAAAAACAGTGTTTTGATTTTTTGCATGGAAACCTCTTTATTGATGGAAAAGAGTTAATGAAGAGGCAGGCGTCAGCATGGGAATAAGTGGTGTTTTGTTGTTGTCGCAAAGCATTGTTCTATCGTATGAGGCTGTTCCTGCCGTGATGCCCCGATGGAGCGGTGGTGTTCGGTAGAAGGATGCTTTGCGGGCCAAGAAGTGTGCCGGGATTGGTGACGGAGTTGCAACCGGTCTGGACGAAATCTCCCAGGATGGCACCGAATTTATGTAACCCTGAGTCCTGTGGGCCCTCTTTTGTTTTCACCTGGACGTTACCGGGGGTAAAACGCAGATTGGCAAGTTTTGTCCCGGCGCCCAGGTTGACTTCCCGCCCCAGAATGCTGTCGCCGAGATAGGCAAAGTGACCGGCCTTTGCATCATCCATAAAAATTGTATGCTTTACTTCCGTGACATGGCCGACAACGCATTTGCTGCCGATGAGGCAATAGCCGCGAAGATACGCACCATGCCTGATTTCCGTTTTGTCACCGATGATTGTCGGGGAAGCGATAAAAGCCCCCGGTTCAATCTTTACGCCTTTGCCCAGTTTTATTTTTTCACCGATCAAGACCGCGCCTGCCATGATAACGCTTGCTCCTTCAAGAAGCATATCTTCTTTATATACAAGTAGTTTCCCTTTTGTGGCATCGCCGAGTTCAATGCGGCAGCCGCTGCCGGAAAAGTAGCTGTTGTCATGAAAGACAAGTGTCTCCAGTAAAGGTTCATTCTTTTTTATAGAGGATTGATAGTCCGGGTAATCCTGGCTGTCCATATAGCTTTTCAGGTTTTTGAGCCCTTGCCAGACCTGGTCGGCTGATGAAAAAAGCTTCCTGTGTTCCCAAGTGGAAAAATCGAAAAAATATTCAGGTTTGAGCATGATTGTCTTCTCCGCAATTGTGTGTGTGTGGTTTATTCGCCCACTATGGAGCAAAATGTTTTTTACTTCAACAAAATTTGCTTGAAAAAGAAGTCGGACTACTGTCTTCCCTTGACTTAAGGGGACGCAATGTTTAGTTTTGATCAACTTAAATCAGCTGTTACGGCCTGCAAAAGTATTACACGTTTTGTTAAAGGTCAGAAATATAATCTGGAGGTTCCCTGTGCAAAGTGATGATCTCATCTTCCCTGACAAAGATGACTTAGCAGATATTGATGAGCCGGAAATTCCTGAAGTGCTGCCTATGATGGCCGTTCGGGATGTGGTTATCTTTAATTATATGATAATCCCGCTTTTTGTAGGAAGGCCCGCATCGGTGAATGCCATACAGGAATCCCTTTCCGCTGACAAACTGTTGATGCTTGTTACCCAGAAAGACTCGACTATTGATGAGCCGGGGCCGGACGACATGTACAAAGTGGGCATGGTCTGTATGATTATGAGAACTTTGAAACTGCCGGATGGCAGGCTCAAGGTGCTTGTGCAGGCCCTTCACAAGGCGCATGTACGAGAAGTTGTACGCGAAGTTCCTCATTTTGAAGCGCGGATCGAGCTCTTCTCCGATGAGGAAACTGTTGAAGTGTCGGTTGAACTCGAAGCCATGATGCGGACAGTGCGGGAGCAGACGGAAAAGATTTTGTCCCTCAAGGGCGTTATTTCCTCCGAATTGATGGTGATTTTAAATGAAATTGATGAGCCCGGCCGGCTGGCTGATCTTATTGTGTCCAATCTGAGGCTGAAAACATCGGAAGCCCAGCAGGTTCTTGAGACAATTGATCCGGTTGACCGTTTGAAAAAAGTTGCCGATTTCCTGCACAAGGAGCATGAAGTTTCCACCATGCAGGCCAAGATCCAATCGGATGCCAAGGAGGAAATGGGTAAGACCCAGCGGGAGTATTTTTTAAGGGAACAGCTCCATGCCCTGAAAAAAGAGCTGGGGGATATTGATGACAAAACAGAGGAAATTGAAGAGCTGCGGCAAAATATAGAAAAGGCCCGCATGCCCGCTGATGTAAAAAAAGAAAGTTTAAAGCAGTTGAAACGGCTGGATATGATGCATCCCGATTCTTCCGAGGCAACCATCGTTCGCACCTATCTTGACTGGATGCTTGATGTTCCCTGGCGCAAGGCTACTAAAGACCGGATTGATTTAAAAATAGCCCTTCAGGTTCTTGATGAAGACCATCATGGTTTGGAAAAAATTAAAGAGCGCATTCTGGAATATCTGGCCGTTCGCAAACTTAATAAAACAACTAAAGGGCCCATTCTCTGTTTTGTCGGTCCTCCCGGGGTTGGCAAGACCTCTCTGGGTAAATCTGTTGCCCGGGCCATGGGCCGCAAGTTCCATCGTCTCTCCCTCGGCGGCATGCGCGATGAAGCGGAGATTCGCGGTCATCGGCGCACCTATATCGGCGCCATGCCCGGTCGTATCATTCAGGGTTTGAAAACAGTAGGGGTCAACAACCCTGTTTTTATGATGGATGAGATTGACAAGGTGGGCTCTGATTACCGGGGCGATCCTTCATCCGCTCTGCTTGAGGTGCTTGATCCGGAGCAGAATTTTGAGTTTTCCGATCACTATCTCAATCAGCCCTTTGATCTGTCCAAGGTGATGTTCATCACCACGGCCAATATGACTGACACCATTCCGGACCCGCTTCTTGACCGTATGGAAGTTATCCGTCTTTCGGGCTATACCCTGGAGGAAAAGGTGGTTATTGCCAGACGTTACCTTCTGCCTCGCCAGATCCATGAGAATGGTATCGAGGAAAAATATATCAAGCTTACTGATGAGACTCTTTCCCTTATCATCAGTCACTATACCAAGGAAGCAGGGTTGAGGAATCTGGAAAGGGAGATCGGCAAGGTGTGCCGCAAGGTGGCCCGACGTGTAGCCGAAGGCGGCAAAGGACCTTATTCAATCACCGGGCGTACGATCAATAAGTATCTCGGCCCTGCTTTTTTTAGTCCGGAGGACGAGATTGACACCATTGATCAGCCTGGCCTTGCCACCGGCCTTGCCTGGACCGAGGTGGGCGGAGAAATTCTCTATATCGAAGTGTCCCTGCTGAAAGGCAAGGGTGGTTTGACGCTCACCGGTCAGCTTGGCGATGTTATGAAGGAATCGGCCCAGGCTGCCATGACGATTTGCCGGTCTCGCCTGAAGAAAATGGGCATGGATGAAAATTATTTTGATGATATTGATGTCCATGTCCATGTTCCTGCCGGCGCCATCCCAAAAGACGGACCTTCCGCCGGTGTTACCATTGTATCGGCCCTTTGCTCGGCCCTGACCGGGAAAAAGGTACGTAAAGATGTAGCCATGACCGGTGAGATAACCTTGCGGGGCAGGGTTTTGCCCATCGGTGGCCTGAAGGAAAAGGCACTGGCTGCTCTGCGCGCCAATATAAAAATGGTTCTCATTCCGGCCCAGAATATGAAGGATCTTGTAGAGATTCCAAAAGATTTGCGGGATCAGATTACTTTTGTGCCGGTGAAAAATGTTGATCAGCTTCTTAATAAAGCTTTTTGAACAGGCACTCAGCACATCCGGTTCCCGGCGGCGGGCCGGATGAATTAGGCAAGGGGCGGAGTTCTTTGAAAAAATGGCTCTTTGCCTCTCTTGCCGTTTTTTTTGTGGCGATCATCTTTGTCCTGTGGGTGTTGTCTTACGGGGGAGCTTCTCCTTCTAGAAAAACAGATGCCGTTGTCTATATACCTTCCGGCAGCGGTTTTTCAGCAATACAACAATTACTGGCTGATCATGACGTTATTGTGGCTGACATCCGTTTTGAGATTCTTGCCAGGATTCTTGGTGCCTCCGGTCGTTTGCAGGCCGGGGAGTATGTCTTTTCCCCGGGCCTTTCCCATAAAGAAGTTATTGCAAAGCTGACGGAAGGGGAGATCCTTTACCGGTCCCTGTCCATTCCTGAAGGATCCAATCTTTATCAGATTGCCGATGTGCTGGCCCATGATTTCGATTTTGACCGGCGTGAATTCTTGCGTCTGGTGAATGATCGTGAATTTATTGATTCCTTCGGACTTTCTGTTGCTTCTCTGGAGGGGTATCTCTTTCCTGACACCTATTTTGTCAGCAGGCAGCAATCGCTGGATGACGTTCTTGCAATGATGGTTCGTCGGTTTCAGCAGGTTTTTTCTGATATTGCGGCGAACCAGGCATTATCCTTTCCCGGGGCAGGTTCATTGTCTTACCATCAGGTTATTATTCTGGCGTCTATTGTTGAAAAGGAAACAGGCATAGCTGATGAGCGTCCCTTGGTGGCAGCAGTTTTTCTTAATCGTTTAAAAAAAAATATGAAACTTCAGGCTGATCCGACCGTCATATATGGAATAGCAGATTTTAACGGTAACTTGACCCGGAAAGACCTGAAAACACCATCGCCCTATAACACATACACCTTGAAGGGCTTACCGGCAGGGCCCATTGCCAACCCTGGTCGCCCAGCCATTGAAGCCGTGCTTCGTCCGGCTGATGTTGGTTATTTATATTTTGTCGCAAAGAAAGATGGACGTCATTATTTTTCCACAACGTTTCAGGAACACAACAGGGCAGTGCGTCGTTTTCAGAGAAGTAAATAAGGTGGTATTGAAGATAAATCAAACTGGAAAAAATAGTGACTGTCAGGTAGGATGTTTTACAGAAATTACAAGTTTAAGATCAATGTCATTAACTTAAGCCATCCTTTAAAGTCCTCGCCCCTTTGGGAGGTAAGCGACCGGAGAGAGACTCCGGGAGGATTTAGGTGAGGGGAAAAATAAATTGATAGCTTAAGTTAATGGCATTGAGTTTAAGATAATCAAATTGTGCTTATTTATCAAAGCTGGAGGATAGTGTGGAAGAAAAGAAAGGCAGCAGAACGATTAAAAAAATTATGGGAAAACTGGCGAATCAACGCGGTTTTTCCTTAATGGAGTTGATGATTGTTATGGTCATTCTGGGACTTCTTGCTTCACTGGTGGGTCCTGCCATGTTTAAAAAACTTGGTACTGCCAAGCAGAATGCAGCCAGAACTCAGATCGGCATGCTGATGGCCTCTCTGGATGCCTATCGTCTTGATGTGGGACATTATCCATCACAGGCTGATGGATTAGAGTCTTTGGTGGTGAATCCGGGAGAAGAGAAATGGGACGGGCCCTATTTGAAAAAAGGAATTCCTGCCGACCCCTGGGATAACTCCTATTATTATGTAAACCCGGGAGAGCACGGTGAAATAGATATTTACTCTCTGGGTGCTGATAACAGGGAGGGCGGTGAGAAGGAAGATGCCGACGTGGTCAGCTGGGAATAGAGGGCGTTTTATTCGTCCTTGGTGGTATGACAGACAAAACAACCTGTGTCTTTGTAGTCATCATCTGCTTCTCCAGTCAGCATATTGTCATAATTCCAGCGCAAGATGTCCGGGTGCTCCGAGCCATGGACCCGGTGGCAGGATAGACACATGACAATGGCCTCCTCTCTGTTTGGCAGAGCCGGATCGATCCAGGCTACCGGGGCTTCCATGCTGTAGCCGGCACTTGTTTCCGGGTTATAAGCGGCGTATTCCCCTGTAATAGGTAAAGCGATGTCTGTCGGATGGCGCAGCCAGGCACTGGCGTCTCCTATCCCGTTAGCTCCGTTTACATGGAAATCCCTGTGACATCCGCCGCAGTAACTTGAGATGCTGTGGGAAGTACCGAGACTTTCCCCCGGACTGTTTACCCCTTTGTAGAAATTATGCTTGGTCGGGTCATTGGCCTGTTCCCAGTCCGGCTCTTCTATGCCTGTCACATAGGTGCTTCCGCTACCTGTAAAATCTCCCTTTTTGGCATTATGTGAATTGAGGAAACGATAGTTTATGTTGTCTTCATGGTGATAGACGTAATAGTGGCAACCCTGACAGCCTCCACGGAAGTCGTTGTCGCTTTGGGGTGGCACGGCAAGGGTGGAGTGGCAGGCAGTATTTTTGCCGGAACATTGGTTATTTCCCGGTGCCGCTGAAAGGTTCTGGTCGATCCCTGAAATGCCGTAGACATTGTGGCCGTAAACATCATTTTCATTGCCGCCCTGGGCAACGTGATAAAAGTTTCCACCTGCCAATGGTTCGGGGGGATACCCGTTGGTGTTGAAGACAATGGGAATCCTGTTGCCGCCAAGGTCTATGATAGTGTTATCCGTGGTTGCAGAGTGGCAGCCTACGCAGTCGGACACAAGCAGGTTGCCCAGCGGATTCTGGGAGGTTCCATCATTGAAGGTCCCATCATCTCCATTCCATCCGGCCCCTTCGCCGCTTTGCGCCACTGTTTGGTTGTCCTGGGAGTTATGCATGGTGTGGCAGGTACCGCATGTGCCGCTTACTTTTGCGTTCACATCTGATGCGCCTGCAAGAGTCAGGGAAAAGGCAAGGCAGGACATGCCGAATATTTGCGCTATAGAGGAGGGAAGGTCTTTCATCAGTTTATATTATGCAAACAATCTGTTATTTTTCTCAGGATTATGAAGCGATAGACCGCGAGCTTGGCGCTATCCAAAAAAAAGGCGAGTCGCCTTGAAATGAACAAGGAAACCCGGCATCTTACTTAAGCGCATTTTTTGCCCTTTTTAAGACCTATCTTGTAATTTCAACTCCATCAATATGTTTTCATTTCAATAATCCTAATTGAATATCTTTTCAATGCGGCAAATTGTCGCATTGAAAAGATATTACTCTTCCACATCCTTATGGAGTTCAATTTTTGACTGGGTGGGATTCATGTCAGGGTCTGCATTGATATGAATGGTCACATTGTATTTATTTTCCAGATCGAGCAAGTCTGTCCTTTTCTGGTTGAGCATGTACTGGGCAACGGCGAGTGGGAAATGGCAGGTGATCCTGTTTGTCGTTTTCTTGATTGCCCCTGTATGGATGTGGCGAAGTTGTGCCACGGCCATGGTTTCCACCGAGCGAATCATGCCCAGTCCCTGGCAGTGGTCACAGGCAACATAGCTGCCTTTCTGCACCGGAGGCCCAAGGCGCTGGCGGGAAATCTGCAGAAGACCGAATTTTGAAATACGACTCATGTCCACCTTGGCCTTATCATTTTTCATACAGGTCTTTACCTTTTTTTCCACCTCCCGGATATGCTTTTTGTCCCGCATATCAATGAAGTCAACCACGATGAGCCCACCAAGATCCCGCAGACGAAGTTGCCTGGCAAGCTCTTCTGCGGCCTCCATATTGGCCAGAAAAATTGTCTCGTTAAAGTTTTTATCTTTCGAGGTGCGGCCGGAGTTCACGTCAATGGCTACCAGGGCTTCCGTGGGGTTGATGACAATGGAGCCGCCGGAGGGAAGGGTGACTGATGGCTGGTAAATCTGTTCTATCTGTTCTTCGATCTGGTACAGGTTGAATATGGGTCTTGCTCCTTTGTGGAGTTTGACCTTTGCCTTGCGCTGGCGCGCCGGAATCAGGGACAGAAAGTTAACAACCTGATCGTAGGTATTCTGATTGTCAACAAGAATTTCCTGGATATCCGTGGTGAAATGATCTCTGAGAAAACGGGAAGTGACATCCTGCTCTTTGTAGATCAGTGCGGGTGCATCTACGGTCTGTCCCTGTTTTTTTATTTCCTTCCACAGGTTGAGCTGATAGCGAATGTCGTTGTGCATCGCTGTTTTGGTCACATCTTTGCTGGCTGTTCGGACAATATAGCCGATTTCTTCAGGGAGCTTTGCCGCAACGACAATTTCGCGAAGTGTGCTGCGTAGTTTTTCATCTTCGATTTTCCTGGAGATGCCATGGCTGTCACTGCCGGGCATGAGCACCACATAGCGCCCCGGCATGGACAGATAGGTTGTAATACTTGCGCCTTTATTGCCGGTGGCTTCCTTGACCACCTCAACCAGCACCACCTGCCCTTTTCTGATGACCTCCTGAATTTTCAGATCTTTCCAGTGGGTGGAAGGGGGAACATCCTTGCAGTAATATTCCGGATGAATATCACCAAAGGGGAGGAAGCCGTTTTTCTCAATACCCATGTCAACAAAAACGGCCTGCAGGTTAGGTTCAATGGCGGTAATGATTCCTTTATAGATATTTCCTTTGGTCTGGGCCCGGGACACGGTTTCCAGGTGGAAAGAGTCCAGCTTGCCGTTTTCAATCAAGGCAATACGGGCCTCCTCCGGTTCATCCGAGTTAATAAGTAGTTTCAGGGATGCGGTGGTTTCCTCGGTTTCCTTGGTTTCGTTTTCCTGGGATGCTTGTACTTTAGGCTTTGCTGCTTTTTTTGCCGGAGCTTTCCTGGGGCGGGGTTTTGATTTTGGTGGTGCTTTCGCTTTTTGACCCTCCGCCTCAGTTGCAATTACGGTGTCGGATTTTATCTCGGCTGTAACTGTTTCAGTGGTTTGTTTTTCCTCTTTCTGAGGGGTTTTCGGCTTGTCCGATGTTTCTTCCTGGGTTGTTTCCGGTGTTTTTTCTTCGTTCATGTTTTTCCTTAGGCAAACTGCATAAACAGCATGGAGTTTACTGTTTATGCGGTTTGCGATGTCTGGTAATAGCTTTTGCCTCCATGCGCCACTTTGGTGATGACTCCGCTTTGTGCCAGTTTACTTAAGAGCTGAGCGGTTGATATTTGGTCAAGGTTTAAGGCCTGGCAAATATCGTTTTCGGTGCATGGTCTTCTTTGCAGCATTTCTACAATTTCTGTTCTTTCCGCAGATCCGACATCTTCTCTCTTCTTTTTGTCGAAATCCGCTATGATTTCCACGGTTCCCGGAAACTCCCTGCTGATTTCCCGCAACTCGTTTTCCGTTAAGGGAAAGGCGTAACGTTCAACAGGAGGCCTGACAACCGTATTTAACTGAATTTTTTCCGGGTTTATACGTGCGGCGGCATTTTTTAAAGCTTCAATGTCGGCCGCGCTGTCGTTGATGCCTTTAGCCAGTAAGATTTCAAGCCATAAGCTCCCTTGAAACTCATCGGAAAAGGCTGAAAGCCCGTTTATAATTTCTTCCGGACCGGGGCACCCTTGGACCGGTCTGTTAATCTTGCGGAAGCTCCTTTCTTGAGCCGCGTCAAGAGAGGGAATGACAATGTCGGCTTCCAGTAAATCCTGCCTCACCTGCGGGTCAAAGAGAAGGGAGCCGTTGGTGAGAACGGCAACAGGCAACATTAATTGTTTTTTAAGATACCCTATTATTTTGCCAAGACCGCTGTGCAGTGTTGGTTCTCCACTTGCCGTAATGGTGAAAATGTCAATGGGCTTGCGTTTGCCGGCCGCCTGAAAGGAATCTATTTCAGCAATAATCTCCGTAGTTGGAGTATATTCTTTTCTCTCGCAGGTGAAAATATTTTTTGGACCGACTTCGCAATAAATGCAGTTGTAGTTGCATATTTTTTCAGGGAGAAGATCGATTCCTAGGGAAAGGCCAAGACGTCTGGAGTTGACTGGTCCAAAGAGATATTTCATAGAGTTTGAGGAAAGTTCCATCTTATAAATAATGTATTACGATTAAAATTACAATTAAAAACAAACATCATCAGTTGGCAAGAGAAAGTTTTGCCTTGACACTCTTTATAGCGAAACGGTAGTTTAATTCGTTTGTAACGGTTCAGGTAGGTAGGTAGGCTGAAGGCTGAAGGCCGATAAGTTGCATTTTTTTTGTATCATGAAATAAGGCATTATTAACAATAAGGACAGATTATGCGTAGTGATATTGCTAAAAAAGGATTGGAAAGGGCGCCCCACAGGTCATTGTTCAAAGCCATGGGGTACACCAATGAAGAAATACGGCGTCCGCTTGTCGGTATTGCCCATGCCCATAATGAAATTATTCCGGGTCATATCCATCTTGATAAAATAGTTGACGGGGTCAAGGCCGGCGTCAGAATGGCCGGAGGGACGCCTATTGCATTTGCCACCATCGGCGTTTGTGACGGCATTGCCATGAATCATAAGGGCATGAAATATTCCCTGGCCAGTCGGGAAATTATTGCCGATTCCGTCGAGATTATGGGCCAGGCCCATCCCTTTGATGCCATGGTTCTGGTGCCTAATTGTGACAAGGTGGTCCCCGGCATGCTCATGGCTATGTTGCGCCTTAATATTCCGGCAGTGATGGTGAGCGGCGGACCTATGCTCACCGGTCGTTTTCAGGGGAAAGACGTCCATCTTGTCAGTGTTTTTGAAGGAGTGGGTCGGGTTAAAGCCAAAACCATGACCCTGGAGGAACTGGAAGAACTGGAAGATGCCGCGTGCCCCACCTGCGGATCCTGTTCCGGCATGTTCACGGCAAATTCCATGAATTGCCTGACCGAGGCCCTGGGGCTGGGGTTGCCGGGCAACGGCACCATTCCTGCGGTTGCCGCTGCGCGTATTCGCCTGGCCAAACTGGCCGGCATGGCGGTTATGAATCTGTTTCATGAGGAGATACGGCCGCGGGATATTGCCACAAGAGAGGCCTTTGAAAATGCCATGGCCGTTGATATGGCCCTGGGCTGTTCAACCAATACGGTGCTGCATGTGCCTGCCATTGCCCGGGAGGCGGGGGTTGATTTGCCCCTTGAAACATTTAATGAGGTGAGCAGGCGGGTTCCGCATCTCTGCAGCCTTATCCCCGGTGGCCCCCACAGCCTGCAGCAACTCGATGAAGCAGGCGGGGTGCAGGCGGTGATGCTTGAACTTTTGCGTACTGAATCAGGTTTGAACCAGCAGGTGATGACTGTTACCGGTCATACCCTGGGAGAAAATTTAAACAGGGCTAAAGTGAGGGACCGGGAAATTATCAAAACGGTTGAGGATCCTTACCATAAGCAGGGAGGGATTGCCGTATTGTATGGAAATCTGGCACCTGAAGGTGCTGTTGTCAAACAGTCTGCTGTTGCCGAGGAGATGATGTGCCACACAGGCCCTGCCCGTGTGTATGATTCCGAAGAAGAAGCCCAGAAGGCCATCATGGCCGGGGAAATCAAGTCCGGCGATGTGGTGGTAATCCGCTATTGTGGTCCTAAAGGCGGGCCGGGTATGCCGGAAATGCTTTCTCCCACCTCGGCGATTATCGGTATGGGGCTTGGCAAAAGCGTGGCCTTAATCACCGATGGCCGTTTCAGCGGCGGCACCCAGGGGGCCTGTGTCGGCCATGTCTCGCCCGAGGCTGCCGACGGCGGTCCTATTGGTCTCATTGAAGAAGGAGACACTATTGTTGTGGATATAACCGGCAAACGGCTTCATTGTGAAGTGGACGGGGCCGAGCTGGCCAGACGCAAAGAGAGCTGGCAGCCGCTAGCTCCGAAAATCACCAGCGGCTATGTTGCCCGCTACGCAAAAATGGTAACTTCCGCAAGTACTGGAGCGGTTTTAAAGGATTGAAAGACAATGCCTTTCTGCTAAATGCCTACGGCAACCCTGATGAAAAAGTTGTTGGATAAAAAATGTTTCATTTACCTGTTTTCTTCCGTTGTCTTCCTGTGGTCCGGCCAATGCGGAGCTGCAGGTGTCACTTCGGGGCCCTGGGAGATTGATGCTGACAGGATAACTCGTTACGGCAACCCGTTAAATGTTGTTGCCGAGGGAAATGTGGTGTTGCGCCGGGTTGAAGAAGACAACCCTAATCCGCTGACCATCAAGGCAGACTGGATACGCTATAATGTGGATGACGGCGTTGTGCATGCCCGTGGCAATCTGTCCATGCGCAATACCAACGAGGACGTTGATGCTGGTGAAGCCGTTATTGATCTCAATAGAGAAACGGCAACTCTGACGGACACCACGTTATTCATGCCGGAAAATAATCTCCATTTCTCCGGCCATGAGGTGGAAAAAACAGACGCTCTCACGTATCGGTTTAAAGATGGTGATTTTTCCACCTGCAAGGTCGGCGAGGGAGAAACTCGGCCCTGGGAGTTTCAGTCCGCCGAGGCTATTGTCAGGATTGAAAATACCGTTGTGCTCAAGCATACGGTTCTCAGGGTGAGAGATGTTCCTGTTTTTTACCTGCCTTACATGATTCTTCCGGCCAATTCTAAAAGGAAAACCGGCTTTCTCATTCCTGAATTTTCCCAGTCCACTCTCAGCGGTACAGGGCTCATTACTCCTTTCTTTGTTGATCTGTCGCCAAGCGCCGATGTGACGCTGTATCCCGGTTATCTATCAAAACGGGGAGTTGTTGCCGGAGTGGAATTTCGCTATATGTCGGATTATAACTCTCGCGCCACCATTGCCGGAACCTATATTTACGACAAAACAAAGGATAGTGTGGACGATGATTATAAATCGGACGATTATCTCCGCTCCGAACATAATCGTTACTGGATACGAGGTAAATTTGACCATGATTTCGGTAATAATCTGATGGCCCGAGCAGATATTGATCTTGCCTCGGACAGGGATTATCTGCAGGAATTAGGCACATTTGCCAATGGTTTTGACGAGAGTGACGCTGCGTTTCTGCGCGATTATAACCGGGGGCTTGCCGAAGAAACCCTGCCCTACAGACCCTCTCAGCTGCAACTTGTCAAGACCTGGTCATCTTCGTTGCTGGGCGGTCAGTTCGTCAGTATTGATGATCTTGTTGATGAGGATGGGACAGCTCAGGTAAATACCTTGCCCCGGCTTATTTATAACGGCGTTTTTGAACTTGAGAAGATGCCGCTTTCCTTCAGCTGGGATTCCGAATATGTCAATTATTACAGGGATGAAGGTGTTGGAGAACAGCGAATCGATCTCTTCCCCCGACTTACCGCTCCTCTACCATTTGGCCGTTTGATTGAAGGTTCGGTGACAGCGGGACTGCGAGAGACCATATATCGCGTAGACGCCGGGGGATCAGACTACGACTGGGATTTTGATAGGGATCAGGAAAGAACCGCCTGGACCATGGATGCCAATCTTGCCACCACCTTTGATCGTGATTTTGGCATGAAGTTAGGGTCGGTTTCCTGGCTGAATCATGTCATCAGGCCGGAGTTGGAGTATTCCTATGTGTCTGTTGACAGTCAGGATGAGTTGCCTGAAATTGATACGGTTGACCGGATTGACCTGACTAATCTTCTGACCTACAGTTTGAATAATTATTTCCGGGTGGGCGGTACTGATGATGATGGTACGATTTTTAACCGCTATATCGGTTATTTAAAGATAAGCCAGTCCTATGATATCCATGAGGAACGGCGTGACATCTCCGGCCCTGATGATGAACGGCAGCCCTTTTCCGATATTGATCTTATCTTGAATATTTACCCATTGCCCCGCTGGCAGCTCAAGTATGAAACCGCCTATAATGTGTATGGCCAGGGGGTCACAAAGTATGATTTATACAGTAAATATACCTCCAGACGCGGGGATAGTGTGTCGCTGGATTACCGCTATACAAAAAAATCCGATGTCAACCAGATCAATGCCGAGGTTCTGGCAAAGCTTACAGAAAGCCTGTATCTTGAAGGGGAATTGCAGCAGTCACTTTATACCGATGAAATAGTCAGCTCCTCCGTGGGACTGCTCTATAATCCGGGCTGCTGGGCCATGAAAGTTTATTTCGAGAAAACTCCCGATGACGAACGTGTGGCGGTCATGTTTTCCCTTGTCGGGCTCGGTCAGGCACTGGGTTTTGGTGTGAGCGGAGATTTTCAGGAAGGTTTTTCTCTGGATTCCGGCAGTGATGGCCTGGATTTTGAATGATTTTATTAAGGGCAAAGGGACAAAGGGGCAAAGGGGCAGAGGGGCAGAGGGGCAGAGTTTACAAGGCTTCTGTGAGAGTATGGGATAAGGGAGTTGTTGTTGATGAATTTTGATGTTTTTAATGGAGATGCTGATGGTATCTGCGCGCTCCAGCAACTGAGGCTGGTTGAGCCGCGCCGGGCGACCCTTGTTTCCGGGGTCAAGCGTGATATCAAGCTTCTTGAAAGGCTGGCTGCACAGGATGGTGTCAAGGACGCCTCTATTACGGTGCTTGATATTTCCATGGACAGCAATAAAGACGCTCTTCATACGCTTTTGTCCCGTCGGAATAAGATTTTCTATGTTGATCATCACTATGCCGCCGATATTCCTGATTCTGAGAATCTTACAGCTACCATTGATCCTGACCCGGATGTCTGTACCGGCTTGATCGTTGATCGGCTTCTTGGCGGCAGGTTTCGACCCTGGGCTGTGGTGGCGGCCTATGGTGATAATCTCCACAAGGCAGCTGCCGAGGCCGCCGGAGACCTTCATCTTGCAGTGGGTGAGCTTGATATCCTGCGGGAACTGGGCGAGTTGATGAATTATAACGGCTACGGCCGCGTTCCATCGGATCTGCATTGTACCCCGGAAGAGCTGTTCGAGGCTGTACGCCCCTACAAGGATCCCCTTGCTTTTTATCACGAGTCAGAGGTGCTTGACCGTTTACAAAAAGGGTTTGCCGCTGATATGGCGCAGGGCCGTTCAGCCGCGCCTGTTTCCGAAAGTGATTATAACCGCATTTTCAAGTTCCCCGATGCTTCCTGGTCCAGGCGTGTTGCCGGGGTATTCAGCAATGAAAAGGCCCGTGAAATGGAGGGCAAAGCCCATGTCCTGCTGGTTGATAACGGAGACGGCACGTTTCTGGTCAGTGTGCGGGCTCCTTTAGCCAACAAGAAAGGGGCGGTGGGGCTCTGTCGTCAATTTCCCACCGGTGGCGGCAGGGAGGCTGCCGCCGGTATCAATGCTTTGCCGGAAAGTATGCTCGATGCCTTTATTGCGGCTGTTCATACTACCTGGCATGCAGGCTGATAGTGTTCATTTTAAAGAGGAGATCCCCTATGTTTAAAGTTTTTTTCCCTTTGCTGGTCACTGTCTGCTTGTTATGCGGCCATGTGCCTCTGGAAGCGAATGAGGAAACGCCGAAAGCTGCTGACCTTGTTGTGGACGGGCAAGTAATTGATCTGACCTCTGCACGCTACCAGGGGTTGTTTAAGGAACTGCGTCTCCGCCATGATTTCAGTCAGGAGGCACTTGACGTGCTTTTTAAAGGAGTGCAGATAAAGCGCCGGGTTCTTGAGTTGATGGACACCCAGTGGGAAGCCAAGCCCTATCATCAGTATTTTCCCCGTTTCATCACCAGGGAAGTGATTATGGAGGGGAGGCAGAAATTGAAGGAATTTGCCCCCATGCTTGACAGGATTGAAGAGGAAATCGGCGTTGAAAGGGAGGTTGTGGTGGCCATTTGGGGTATAGAGACCCGATTTGGTCAATATAAAGGAGCTTTTAACCTTTTCCAGACCTTGAACACCATGTTTGACGCCTATCCCCGAAGGAGCGGGTTCTACCGCAAACAGCTTGTCCATTTCCTCCTCCTTTGCCGGGAAAACGGGGTTGATCCTCTGCAGGTGACCGGTTCCTATGGCGGGGCTTTCGGTCAGACCCAGTTTATTCCCTCAAGTTTTCGGGAATATGCCGTTGATTTTAACAAAGACGGCAAAATGGACGTCTGGGGTACCACCGAAGACGTGCTGGCCAGCATTGCAAATTACCTGCATCGTTTTGGCTGGGTGTACAAGGCATCCATCTATCGGGAAATCGGCAGCAACCTGAAGAGCGACTTATTGAAAGAGGCCTTTGAAAAGGGCAGAAAAGGTTTTGTGCCCATGGCTGATGTGGCCAGAGTGCAGGGAGTCAGTCTGCCTCCTTCACCAGACAACAAGAAGCTGACCATTGTCGGGTTGGAACTGAAAGACGGCGGCATGCGCTACGTGGCGGGCTATCCCAATTTCCAGGCAATTACCGCCTGGAACCACTCCAACCGATACGCCATGGCAGTAACGGAACTGTCGGAAAAACTTGCCGGGAAATAATGCCATGGACAACGTGCAGGAGCAACTTGACTCTGTGGAAATCCGGGTGCTTGGTTGCCTGATCGAGAAGGAGATGGCCACTCCTGAGTACTATCCCCTTTCCCGGAACGCCCTTGCCAACGCCTGCAACCAGAAATCCAACCGCTATCCGGTTGTTGCCTATGATGAGTCGACCATTCAACGGGCAATCAGCAGTCTTGTGGAAAGAAAGTTCGTCTGGCGCAGCGATGCAGGCAGGGTGAGTAAATATAATGAAAATTTTGTCAAAGCAAAGAACCTGATTGGCAAGGAGGCGGCAGTCATCTGTCTCTTGTTTCTGAGGGGGCCCCAGACCCTTGGAGAGCTTCGGGGCCGAACGGAACGCCTTTACGCATTCAGTGATCTGGCAGAGGTGGAAAGTACGCTGGAAAGTCTTGCCGATATGGGCCTGGTGATAAAGCTTGTCCGGCAGCCTGGTTGCAAAGAATGCCGTTATGCCCATCTGCTTGCAGGAAATCCGGAAAGTGAAGACGGGCGGATTTCATATCCACATCACGACATGGCGCCTTCTGCAGCACAGCAGGATGATGATCGCATGCATTCACTGGAAGAAGAGGTGACCATGCTGCGTCGGGATCTTGAGGCCTTGCAAAAGGAGTTTGCTGTATTTAAGGAGCAGTTTGAATGATACGGCGCTGATTTTTTTTAAATCCGGGCTTCACATTTTTATAGCCTGCCGGAAGCAGGCTCCACGAAGAACATCATTTGGCTGCTGCCCCGTAAGCCTCCTCCAACCTGTCCTTTATATAGGTTATTTTTCCTTCATCATACTCGTCAAGATCAAAGCAGTATCCGTCATCTCCTGCCAACCCTCCGGGAACCAGATCCCCGATCTCCCGGGGGTCAGTAATCATGTCCCCGTAAAAACAGACTGAAAGCCAGCGCTCTTCAGGGTTGTCGTCAATGACGTCAACCATGGCAAAAAGATTTCTGTCCGTTTGTTTCGGGTGTTTTGGCCGCAGGGAATAGCTGACCCCGGCCCTGCCATTGAAATCAAATACCACCTCATCTTTTGTGAAGAGCAAATCCTTGAACAGCAGAAAGGCTTTTTTCATCTCTGGCGATGTGTCCCATTTTTTAATAAATTCATCAAGTTCCGGCGGTGCGATTGGCTTTGTCATGGCAAGACTCCCTTGGCAATTGATTCGGTTTTATATTTAAAGCATAGGAATTTCCATTTTTTGTTTTTTTTTAGACAGGATTAACTGGATTTTTTTATCATGTCTATCTTGTTGATCCTGTCTAAAGCCCGCCCGTAGGGCGCTAAGTTCTTAGCCTGTCAGTTTCTCTCTCCCAAAACAATTTTTGTGAGACTCCTTAAAAAACGGGAAGACCCTGCGGTCACTCCCGTTTTTTTTCAGGTTACAAAAAAAATCTTAATTTTTAATATCTTTGTTGCCTGCAACCAGGCTGTCAACAACAGACGGATCAGCCAGGGTCGAGGTATCGCCGAAATCATCCTGTCCGGCAGCGATTTTACGCAGAATACGGCGCATGATTTTACCGCTTCTGGTTTTCGGCAGTCCCGGGGAGAACTGAATAAACTCAGGTGAAGCAATGGGGCCGATTTCCTTGCGAACATGGGTGCGCAGTTCTTTACGCAGTTCCTCAGAAGGATCGATGCCTATTTTCAGTGAAACGTATGCGTAGATGGTCTGGCCTTTAATGTCGTGCGGAGCACCGATAACAGCGGCCTCGGCAACTGCATTGTGGGAAACGAGAGCGGATTCGATTTCAGCGGTTCCCATCCTGTGACCGGAAACGTTGATAACATCGTCAAGGCGGCCCATGATCCAGAAATATCCATCAGCGTCACGGCGCACTCCGTCTTCCGGATCATAAATTCCCGGGTAGCGGTCGAAATAGGCTTTTTTGAAACGTTCCGGATTGCCGAATATGCCGCGAAGCATACCGGGCCATGGCTTTTTCACGACAAGATGGCCGCCTTGGTTAACGCCTGTTGGTTTTCCTTCCTCGTCATAAATATCCACATCAATGCCGGGCAGAGGCAGTGTGGCTGAGCCTGGCTTGAGAGGCGTGGCGTAGGGCAGCGCTGAAATCATGATACCGCCTGTTTCCGTCTGCCACCAGGTGTCAACAATGGGCACCCTGCCGCCGCCGATGTGGGCGTGATACCATATCCATGCCTCCGGATTAATCGGTTCACCAACGGTGCCGAGCAGACGCAGGGAAGAAAGATCGTGTTTTTGGGCCCACTTCGTTCCTTCTCGCATGAGTGCCCTGATAACCGTGGGAGCCGTGTAGAAAATGCTTACCTTGAATTTTTCCACAACCTGCCAGAAACGATCCGGTGCCGGATAGGAAGGAACACCCTCAAACATCAGTGAGGTGGCGCCCAGAGCCAGGGGGCCATAAAGAATATAACTGTGTCCGGTAATCCAGCCTATATCGGCGGTACACCAGTAAACATCTTCGTCTTTAAGATCAAAAACCCACTGACAGGTGTGGGCGACGTATGTCAGATAGCCGCCGGTGGTGTGAACAACACCTTTGGGTTTGCCGGTACTGCCGCTGGTGTACAGGATAAAGAGCATATCCTCGGCATCCATGCTTTCCGGAACGCAGTCATCGGAAATAGCAGGACCGGCCATCTCGTCTGCCCACCAGAGATCGCGTCCGTCTTCCATGGCCACATCATTGCCGGCCCTTTTAACCACAATACATTTTTTAATGGTTTCGCATTCTTTCAGGGCTTCAGAAGCATTGGGTTTCAGCGGAATGGTTTTACCGGCGCGAATAACGGCATCGGCTGTGACCAGTACCTTGGCTTCACAGTCCTGTATGCGGCTGCGCAGGCTGTGGGCTGAAAATCCGGCGAAAACAACGGAATGAACGGCACCGATCCTGGTACAGGCCAGCAGGGAGATTGCCATTTCGGGAATCATGGGCAGGTACACGGCAACGCGGTCACCTTTTTTGACACCGTGGCTTTTCAGGACATTGGCAAACCGGCATACTTCCTTATGAAGTTCCTGATATGTGAATGTTTTTACATCTTCCTCGGGCTCTCCCTGAAAAATGATGGCGGTCTTGTCTTTACGGCCGTTGTCCAGATGACGGTCAAGGCAGTTATAGGAGACGTTCAGTTTGGCGCCGTCAAACCATTTAATCTCCGGTACATGCAGATCAGCGTCAAGAACTGAATCCCATTTTTTGTCCCAGCTGATGAGCTCTTCGGCCCTCTCCGCCCAGAAGCCTTCGGGATCTTCCATGGAACGTTTGTAGATGGCCTGATATTCCTCCATGCTTTTAATGTAGGCATTTGCCTGGCCATCGACCGGTGGATTAAAAATACGCTGTTCATTCATCAGACTTTCAATGTTACTTGTTTCGGTGCTCATTTCGCCTCCCTGAAAATTTATTGTTAAAATAGTGAAAAATAACGAGAATAAGGATAGTTAGTAGGTATAAGTAGAGATACAGAAGGTAAACATACCTAGAAAATACACCTGTTTGATAACCACTGGAGTTGGCCAAGGTCAAGAAAAAAAAGATTTAACGTAAGATTTTTTCGCTAAACATAGTGTTTCTCAAGAAAAAAATGAGGAAGCATTGGAATGTGAAAAGGCAACTGTGCTATACTTGAAATGTGAAAAACGAGGGGCAGAGTGGTCGAGGGGCAGAGGGGCAAAGTTTTGAAGAGTCAAAGGTGCAGGGGTATTTTTTCTCTGTTGGTATTCTGTCTGCTTTTATTCAGTGGGCCTGCTTTGTCCTGTGAGAATGCTCTCAGTCCACTGGAAAAAGGGGAGTTGCCTCTTTTACCGGATGATATGGAGTTGAAAAATCTTGAGGAGGCTGTTTCCCGGAGTATTGCATCATTTCGCTCCATTGACGATGACCGTCAATACGATCTCTGTGGTTCTACTTATTCGGCAAAACGGCTGCGCCTTTCTCTTGAGGCTTTTCGAGACGGTATTGACGAATATCACAATGCGGCAGAGTTTCAGCGGTTTATTTTTGATACGTTTACCGTCTGCCGGGCCGCAGGTGGGGATGGGGATGGGTCAATGCTGGTGACCGCTTACTATGAGCCGGTTTTTTCCGGAAGTTTAGAAAAAAAAGCCCCATATCTCCATCCTCTGTATCAGCTTCCCGATAATCTCGTTGTCATAGGAGATAATAATGGGGGAAAGCGGGTCGGCCGCATGGAAAATGATGTGTTTCTGCCGTATTGGACGCGGGGGGAAATAGAAGACGGGAATCTTCTGTCCGGAAAGGAGCTTGTCTATCTGGCAGATCCCATTGAGGCTTTTCTGATCCATGTGCAGGGATCGGCACGGGTAAAAATCGATGATGGTTCTTTTTTGAAGATTCAATATGCGGGCAATAACGGGCATGCATATCGGAGTATCGGTAAAGTTCTTGTGGAACGGCATATCATGAGCCTGGAAGAGGTGACCATGCCGGCAATAACGAACTATCTGCACGAGCATCCGGAAAAAATACGGGAAATTCTCCAGCAAAATGACAGGTTCATCTTTTTTAACGGCGCAGAGTCACGCAGCGATGGGCCCGATGATGGTCCTGTTGGCAGCTTGGGGCAGTTTTTAACTGCAGGCCGTTCCCTTGCCCTGGATAGAAGCTGTTTTCCCGCGCCAATGATCGGATTTATGTTGACGGACAGGCCGGAATTTGACGACGAGGGTGGGCTGGCCGGCTGGAAATCCCTGCATCGTTTCGTCGTAAACCAGGACAGTGGAGCAGCTATCAAAGGTGCGGGCCGGGTAGACCTCTTCTTGGGCAGAGACGAATACGCATCTCGTGCCGCCGGTTTGATGAAGCAGCCGGGGGAATTATATTTTCTGCTTTTAAAGAATTAGCTCCCGCCCTCCTGACTTGAGCCATCTGAATAATTATATACCGCGAGATTACTTCTTGGGTCTTTCAATTTAAAATTTTCACACACATAAACGGAGGAATGCATGAAGCAGCCTGAAATTGATTACTGGATTGCCAGTATGCTTGAGGCCTATGACAATGTTTCTGATTTGAACATAACTGTC
Organism: Deltaproteobacteria bacterium; assembly: GCA_030667965.1. Lineage (GTDB taxonomy): Bacteria > Desulfobacterota > Desulfobulbia > Desulfobulbales > SURF-16 > JAHLLM01. The sequence goes on along the minus strand of DAOUUW010000004.1, from coordinate 6,679 downwards.
GACAGGCCGTTGCAGGTGGAGTCTTCAGGGCGCCTTGTCCCTGTGTGGGTCCAACCCGACATACATGAGATTACCCCATTCCAGGCCGAGGTTTTTGCCCTTAACGTTATTGGCGGCAATAAAAGGCTTCTCAAGAGCCTGGCGACAAGCGGATCATGCGATCTTTCCTACTGGCTTGGTAAAAAAGCACGATTCAGGGTCAATGCCTTTTCCCAGAAAAATAATTTGTCCACGGTATTAAGAAAACTGCCCACCGAAATTCCCACTATCGCCGGATTGAATCTGCCGCCGGTTATGAACAAAATGTCGGATGAGCTCAATGGCCTGATTCTGGTCACCGGGGCAACCGGTTCGGGTAAATCAACAACGCTTGCCGCCCTGCTGAACAAGATAAACCATGAAAGAGCCGTGCATGCAGTTACCCTGGAAGATCCGATAGAATTTGTTCATCCCCACCTGAAATCCACTTTTAACCAGCGTGAACAGGGAAACGATTTTGACACCTTTGCCAATGGACTGCGTGCCGCCCTTCGCCAGGCCCCCAAGGTTATTCTCGTTGGTGAGATGCGTGACCGGGAAACCATGGAAATCGGCCTCACCGCATCCGAGACCGGCCATCTTGTTTTAAGTACCCTGCACACCGTTGATGCCGGTTCCACCATTAATCGCTGTCTGGGTATGTTTGAGCATGACGAACAGCCCCAGATCAGAAACCGGCTGGTGGACACCATCCGCTGGATCGTCTGCCAGCGCCTGCTGCCGAAAATAGGCGGAGGCAGGGTGGCGGCCTTTGAGGTCATGGGCACAAATCTGCGCGTGCGGGAGGTTATTTTAAACGGCGAGTCGGAAGGCAAAACCTATTATGAAATTATCTCGGACGGTACAGCCATGGGCATGACCACTTTTGACCAGTATATTCTACAGTTGTATGAGAAAGGCATGGTGACGGAAGAGACCGCCCTGGGTTATTGCTCCCGCCGTAGCGCCATGGGACGCGGTCTTGACCAGATCAAGTCCGGCAGGGGTGTGTCAACAACCGGCATCACCGGTCTTTCCATGCAAGAGGAGGAGAAAAGCAAGTATGATGCTTTTTCCTGAGAACTCGTATTGTTTAATTTCAGTCTTACGTTTTAAGATTAAAATTTACAGCAAAGCTGTTTTAAGAGGTGCACCATGATTTCTGCATGTGCAAGTTGCGGTCAAACTTTGAATTTAACGGATGCCCAGAGGCAAAAAATTGAAAATACTCTTGCGGCATTGCCTCCCGGCAAATCCTTGAAGTTTAATTGTCCACATTGCTCCAAACCCATTGAAATGAAGCAGGAGGCTCCCTCTTCTCCTGAGAAGAAGGAGGCCGTTCAACAGGAAAAGGCCTTTGAACCTGCACCAGGCTCCCTGGAACCACCCCTTCCCCCGGACCTCGGTTGGCTGGAACGGGGTGATCTCGGACGCGGGGAGGTTGTTGAAGATGTTCCCCAGGTGTTGATTTTGATTCAGGATGAAGGGGTGCAATCTTCAGTTGTGCAGCTCTTTGATGATATGGGCTACAAGCCGGTGCTGCCCCGCACTGCGGAAGATGCCATCCAGCGCATGCGTTTTTCAAATTTTGCAGCCGTGGTGTTGCATTCAACATTTGAGGGCAGTCTTGATAAGTCCATCTTTCACGAGCATATGCGGACAATGACAATGACCGGAAGACGCTATATTTATTATGTGCTGATTGGACCGGAGTTCCATACCATGTATAATCTGGAGGCATTGTCACACAGTGCCAATCTGGTTATTAACGATAATGAGATGTCAGCTTTTCCACTTGTGCTTAAAAAAGGCTTCCGGGATTATGATGAATTATTTGGCCCGTATCTGGCAGCGCTGGAGAGCGTAGGGAAGAAATAGCTTTAAACCGGTAACCGGCCAAAATCCTGGATGGTTCTGTAACCACTTGAAATCACGTTACGAGATAAGAAGTTCTGCTGCCGTCATAAGCAAGGTCATCAGGCAGATCAGTAATGCCGTGGTCGTCAGCATCAGCCTGTTTGTCAGCAGGATATGGTCCGCTGCCACAGGACGCTCTGCATCACCGATGGTCGGTTTTTCAACGAGCTTGCCGAAATAGATATTTGCTCCGCCAAGCCGGATGCCCAGCGCCCCTGCCACGGCGGCCTCGGAATGGCCTGCGTTGGGGCTGGAATGGTTGTGCCGGTCCCGTGCTAGAATGCGCCGGGATGATGTGGAGTCCAGCCGAAGAAGAAAAGCGGCCACCGGGATGAGCAGGGCGGTGAGCCGGGCCGGGATGAAATTAGCCAGATCATCGAGCCGGGCCGAGGCCCAGCCGAATTGGGCGTATTTTTCGTTCTTGTAGCCGAACATGGAATCCGCCGTGTTGATCGCCTTGTAGCACATGGCTGCAGCCAGCCCGCCGAGAAACGCATAAAACAGGGGCGCGCATACCCCGTCCACAATGCTTTCCGCCACACTTTCAACCGCTGCCCGGGCAACTTCTTCTTTGTTGAGATTTGTTGTTTCGCGCCCGACTATCATGCCCACCTTGTCCCGTGCCTTTTCAAGGTCATGTTCCTGTAATGCCTGGTAAACAGCCTTGCTGTGTCTGCAGAGATCACGGGCGGCAATGGTAGTGTAAAGGATGATGACGGATAGGGCTGTTGCAAACATGGGGTGGATGAGGCCAGCCAGGTGTAAAATGGAAAAGACCGTGCCGGTGCTGGCAAGGAGCATGAGTCCAAGGGTTACTACTCCGGCTGCACGCAGGGGCAAAGGGCTCTTTCTGAAGATTTTTTCCAGGCCAAGGCCAAGCGAACCGATGAAGCGCACCGGATGGGGCAGGCTGCGGGGATCTCCCAGCAGCTGGTCCAGTACTGTTGCTGCAAGAATGTGTAAAACAGGGGATATCACAGTCTGAGTAATTGATAGATGCGGCCCATGTCCAGCTTGGAACGTACCGCATCGGCCAGCCGGTCAAAGGCCGGTTCCAGATCATAAGGCGCGCAGACCCGGTCCATGGCAGGCATATTTTTTGTCGTACGCAGCCGGTCCAGGAACCAGCGGCGGAAGCTGTCATCGTCAAAGATGCCGTGTAGATAGGATCCCCAGACTAGACCGTCATCGGATACCGCCCCGACACCTTCATCATCGTTAAACTGCAGCAGGGGCGCATGGGAAGACAGGGAGCGGCCATGGTGGATCTCGTAGCCGTGCACCTCTAAGCCGGAGGCAAGATGTTTGCCTTCCTTTCCGGTTAATGTCTTCTCCCTGTCCAGCACTGTTTTCAAATCGAGTAAATGCAGGCCGTTTATGTGGCCCAGATTTGATTCCAGGCCATGGGGATCGTCTATGCGGCTGCCAAGCATTTGAAAGCCGCCGCAGATGCCGATTACCGGTGTGTTTGCTTGGCGCAGACGCTTAATCTTTTCTCCCAGTCCGGAACGATGGAGCCATTCAAGGTCTTTTGCCACATTTTTGCTGCCGGGCAGAATAATGGCATCAGGTTCCTCCTGAAGATCATCTGCTGAACGAATGATGCGCAGGCTGACATCGGGTTCTGCCAGAAAGGGCTCAAGATCGGTGAAGTTTGAGATATGCGGCAGATCAATGATGGCAAGCTGCAGCTCTTTATCATCATTATCAGGCGCATCATATATGCCGTTTTTAAATCCCACTGAATCTTCTTCCGGCAGTCCCAGGCCGTTCAAGTAGTCCACTACCCCATATACCGGCTTGCCGGTACGTTCCAGGGTGAAATCCAGGGCATCATCAAGCAGGGATTTACGGCCCCGGAAACGGTTGATGACAAAACCTGCCACCAGGTCACGCTCCCAGGCATCAAGAATTTCCATGGTGCCGACAAAGGAGGCAAAGACCCCGCCCCGGTCAATATCGCCGACAAGAAGCACTTTGGCCTTTGCATAACGGGCCATGGGCATATTGACAATATCATGGTGCTTGAGATTGACCTCAGCCGGGCTGCCCGCCCCTTCCATGATAATGACGTCATGCTCGTCAGCCAGGGAGTCGTAGGCTGCCAGCGCCTGCTCGAATGCCTGGGGTTTATAGTCCATGTACCCCTCAACATTCATATTGCCAATGGGCTTTCCCATGACAATGATCTGGCTGCCGGTGTCGCTGTTCGGTTTGAGCAGGATGGGATTCATGCGTACATCCGGATCAAGCAGGGATGCCTGGGCCTGGACAACCTGGGCTCGACCCATCTCCTCGCCGTTTCTGGTGACAAACGAGTTGAGCGACATATTCTGGGACTTGAACGGTGCAACGGACAGACCGTCCTGCAGCAGAATACGGCACAGGGCGGCTGTCAGCACGGATTTCCCGGCGTTGGAGCAGGTCCCCTGGAACATGAGGGAAGGTGTTTTGCTGCGGGTGGTTTTTTGAAAGAGTGTGTGCAGATCGGTTTGCATGGTTATACATCTTTGTAGATGTTTAGGTTGAAGGTTGAAGGTTGAAGGTTGAAGTGCGTCAAGTCAGTTTTTCTGGAAAAGGATCAGGTTTCGTTGTGCTCCGGAAAAGGGTAATGTTTTCTCTATAATGTTCATCAGGCGGAAAGGGCTGGCCGGGGCGTTTGTCCGCCACTGGCTGATTTCCTCTTCCGCCCTGGGGCCTTTCATGCAGATGATAATGCCGCCTGTCCGGCAGTGGCCTTTAACAAGGGCGAGAAAATCGTTGATGGATGTGACGGCCCGGCTGGTTATCAATGGGTATTGCTGCACATCTTCTTCTGGCAAGGGTTTAAGGCGTTCCGCCATGATTTTCACCTGGTCAAGACGCAGGGTTCTGACTATATGGCGTAAAAAGGTGACGCGCTTGGCCCGTGGTTCACAAAGGGTCAGGTTTAGCTCGGGACAGACAGCTTTGATGACCAGGCCCGGGAAGCCCGCCCCGGTGCCCACGTCAAGTAAGGAAGCATGCCCCTCTGACAAAATAAAAGGCAGCAGGGTGAGGGAGTCGAGAAAATGACTTTCAAGGGTTTCCTTTTCTCCTGCCCGGGCCACGAGATTCATTTTTCGGTTCCACTTCATAAGTTCCGTGTAATAGAGAACCAGTCTGTCAATATTCTCCGCAGAAAGGGAAATATTAAGCTTGCTGCAGCCTTTTTTTAAAATGTCATGACAATTCATGTTGGTTCAGTGGATCTCATTTTTTGGGATGGTGGGCTTATTTTTTTTTAACACGAAGAGCACGAAGCTCACGAAGAAAGAATAGGGAAAAGGGAAAAAATTTCTTGGTGTATTTTGTGACAAACAACGACACGGGCAATTGTACGGTAATAGCGATATTGTTTACTTGATCCTCAGAAGATGTTCAACTGGAAAACACTTTCGCGTATGTGTGAGAGACAACAGGGTCTGGAGACAACAGGGTCAGGTCTACACATTTGACAAATTTAATTCCAATCCACGGCTTCTTTGTAATTCGGCAGATTCACCATTTTGTCAATTGTGTAGACCTGACCCTGTTGTCTTGACACTGTTGTCTTGACACCGTGAACCGCATAAGCAAGCTACGCTTGCTCACACGGCCCCCGGCGCCGGTCAGCACCGCGTTCCAGGCGGCGACGAAATGACCGTTGGACATAATAGAAAAGGAGAACGTATAGGAAGGGGAGGTTCTTAAGTAGGTGAATAACTTGCGAGAAAAGAAGCCCACGGTTTCTTCGAAAAAATGTTATTTCTTCGGGATATAATCCACGTTGACTTGATCTTTAAGATCCGCATCAGAAGAGATGATTTTGCAATTATGGGCTCGTGATATAGCCACGATAATGGCGTCTGCCATGGCTAATTTTTCATGCAGGGCAATATCTGCAGCAGCAAGAGCAAGGGTGGCATCAAACGGGATCACCTGAGAGTTTTTCATATACCCGGCAGCAAGCAGAGCCTTTTCTTCGCCAACCTCTCTCTTAAGAACCTTATAGACCTCGTAAAGAATGATCGCAGGCATCAGGATGTTATCCGGAGCCGCAAGATGCTCTTTATATTTGTTGGCTAGCTTGCCGTCAGTAAACCATTCCAGCCAGCCGCAAGAGTCAACAATAATCATGTGAAGCGATCCTTCTTTTCTCGATAGTCATCGGTTCGAGCACCAGCGGCAATGCCTCTTAACTCATCAAGAGAGGCGTGGGGAATGAGGATGAGCATCTTGTCTTTTTCTATAACTGTCAGTTTTTGTTTCGGCTTGAGGTTAAGATGCTCTCTGACCGGTTTGGGAATGACTATTTGATATTTACTCGAGATAGTCGTCTGCATGATATTCTCCTTTTTGTTGATCGATGTAATCATTGTAAGATTTTCATGGGAAGATGTCAAGTTGTGAAATGATTACGAGGTAATATCTTTATTCTTGACAGTTCACAGAAATCGCCGAATCGGGTAGCCGGGGGTTTTTCTCCCTCAGCCCCCACACCACCCCACAAGCGGGTCTACCCCAAGGGCACTTCCGCTGGGCGCGCATAGGGCGGTTCATCAAAGTTGCCGGACCGTAGCCGGGCAATGAAGATTTGAGTCGGTTTTTCCAATCCGCGCCTGAACAGTACTCCTCCATTCGGATTCAACGTATGTCCAGAGCCCATGAATACCTTTCCTCTCCTTGATGTTCAGCCCTTCACCGTGTCCGGGACTGTCCAGATGTTTGGCTACTATGGCTTCTG
>DAOUUW010000160.1 GCA_030667965.1 Deltaproteobacteria bacterium | reverse complement strand
CTGAAAATCCCGGCACCACTCTTCAACGCGGCCACGCTCAACCCCGGGGAGATAAACAAAGACTTCCTGCTCATTGACATCCACGACAGGTCCCGGCAGAGAATCCGGCAAAACAAGATGGCCCCCTTTTTCAATCTCATCCATATGGAGCAGTACCAGGCCAAAGGAATCATCTCCCGTCCACATCTTTCGCAGCTCGGCAACAACCCTGCTTTTCGGCGGACAGAGGGGATGGGCGCTCTTATTGCTCACCGCCTGATACGAGCAGAGGGCAAAGGGCCCCCTCTTGCCGGCAATGGTCAAGGCCTCCCAGGCCTGGGCCAGAAGAACTTCGCCGCTGATCTCCGCTTTTTCGCAAGCAAATGACCGAACACCGATCCAGCTGCGGGGGAAGCCCTCTCTTTTCAGCCAGCGCAGCAGCATGTCGGCCATTTTCAGAGCCTGATTTTCACTGATATCCTGCCAGAGAAGGCCAAAAACACCATTACCAAGATGACAGGGCGTAAAAAGATGACCAATAAGGGAAGAGAGAAAGGCGGCACTGCGGTTGATTACGGCCAGGGCATGGTCCGCATCCCGCGCCCGGGGGTGGAGATCAAGCAGTGAAAGAGAAAAGGTGCAATCACCTTCTCCCTTGCGGGCCGCCTCAAGCAGAGTATCCAGCCTCCGCCTCAGAGCCTGTCCCCCCGGCAAACCGGTGACCGAATCAAGGGCATACCCTTTCACCCTGGCCATTTCCCTGGAGATCAACCTGCTTTTTTCCAGCAGCCATGTACTTGACTTTTCCTTACAGGCTGCTGGGCATCCATTTAAAATAGCAACCCCCAACAGGGAGTCACCTGACCATAAAGGAAGGTACAATCCCTCATCACCACCGTCCAGAACCGGCTTATGCTCACTGCGCACCATCTCCACTCCGGCCTTCCAGCGGGAACTCAGCTCACCTCCAGAATGGGGCCCGGCAAAATGAACATCCGTGCAGGGAAGAAAAAGAGAGACGGTCTCGACAAACTCCGGGTAAAACAGGTCAAGGTCCGCCTCTTCCAGCTCTTTGTCCTGTAATGCAAATGGAAAGCTCATGATCCGCTCACCTCAAAAACAGCAAACATGGCCTCGGCGACCATGGCAATCTCATCATCTGCCACGGTGCGCATATCCAGCAGCAGAGACTCATCCTCTATACGGCCAATGACCGGCAGGAAATGCTCACGCAATTTCCTTTCAAGTTCATTCACCTTCATCACCTGGGGACGCAGAGACACAGCCCGGCTCGGCAGATCCTGCTCCGGCATGGCGCCGCCACCCACCCGAGACGAGACAGACATCATTGCCACCTCACATTTGCCAAGCAGCGGTTTTTTCACCCTGCGCAGCAGTCTGCGCGCCTTTTTCCCCACCACTTCCTCGGGCATTCCCATCATGGCAAGAGTGGGGATTTGCTGTAATGCCTTTTGCTCGTCAAGATACAGGCGCAAAATAGACTCAAGACCGGCCAGGGTAAATTTATCGATACGTAGTGCCCTGTTCAAAGGATTTTGCTTTATGCGCTTGATAATATCAGCCTTGCCCAGAATAAGGCCGGCCTGGGGGCCGCCCAAAAGTTTGTCGCCGCTGAAAGTGACCACATCCACACCTGCCTTGATCACCTCGCCCACCGTGGGTTCTTTTTCCAGTCCGAACTGCGTCAGGTCAACAAAACTGCCGCTGCCAAGATCCTCCACCACGGGCAGGCCGTGCCTGCTGCCGAGATCGACCAGATCGGGCAGGCTCACCTCCGAGGTAAAGCCGATTATGCGGTAATTACTCATATGCACCTTGAGCAGCATGACGGTTTCTTCATTAATCGCCTGCTCATAATCACACAGATGGGTCCTGTTGGTGGCGCCGACTTCTCTCAGAATGGCGCCGCTCTTTTCCATCACCTCAGGGATACGGAATGATCCGCCGATTTCAACCAGCTGCCCCCGGGAGACAATCACCTCACGACCCTTGGCCAGGGTGTCGAGCACCAGCAGCACAGCGGCGGCATTATTATTCACCACAAGCCCTGCCTCCGCGCCGGTGAGCTCGCAGAGCAATTCCTCCACCAGAGTGTACCTGCTGCCCCGCTTGCCCGTGGTCAGATCAAATTCAAGATTGGAATAGCGGCTGCCCACCCTGACCAGATTATCCATGGCATCATGGGGCAGCAGGGAACGCCCCATATTGGTATGCACAATAACCCCGGTGGCATTGATGACGGTACGAAAACGCGGGGTCAATTTATCCTGCAGTTTTTTTTCAAATTTTGGCACCAGAACCTGCCGGGCAAGATCCTCTTTGCGGCCTGCATTTTCCTTTAAAATAGACTGGCGCTGTTCTTCGAGCAATTCACGCACAGCCGCCTTGACAAGGCGAATGGGCCCCTGGACATGCTCGACCCAGCCCAGAAATTCATCAACCTTGGGAATCGCCTTTAAAAGCTCCTGCATGGAGCCCATATCTCCCTTCATCTTTTCCTTCTTTGTCATAAAGCCTCCTCAGCTTCATTCCATCATCAGCAACCACATGACGCAACTACAGTTAAAACAACTACTTTTCCATACATGCCCAATGAAATCAAGCACAGTTTATCAAGGTGCGCGGTGCGCACCCTACGAAAAATTTACTGGTTACACCGTAGGGTGCGCACCGAGCGCCATCAATATCTATTTTCATTCACACGTTGCCGTGATAAACTGTCAGGGCAATGAATGAATTAAACCTGACAGTGACCAACGTCTGCACCCTGAGCAAGGCGCCGCCTTCCCTCATAACAGTGCTGAAAAAAAAGCTGACCCTTGTCAATCCCAAATACGCCGATGCCGTCAAATATGGCAGGTGGGTAGGTAAAAGCCTGAAAAGGGAGCTTTATTTTTATTCAATGGAAGGAAACGACATTCTCTTTCCACGAGGGTTTGCCAACCAGGCCGTGCTGATCTGCCGGGCAGAAGGACTTGAACCGAAAATTATTGACAAGAGACGGGAGCTTGACCCGGTCGATTTTAACTTTCAGGCAACCCTGCGCCCCTACCAGGAAAAGGCATGCTCGGACATCCTGAAACGGGATTTCGGCGTGCTTGAAGCGGCAACAGGCAGCGGCAAAACGGTCATGGCCGCTCATATCATTGCCGGACGCAGACAACCCACCCTTGTCCTCATTCACACCAAAGAGCTTCTCTATCAATGGCGCGACCGCATCCGCACCTTTCTTGAAATAGAACCGGCCCTTATCGGCGATGGCTCTTTTGCCACCGGTCCGCTTACAGTGGGCCTGATCCACTCTGTACGCAAACACCTGCACAAACTCCCTGCCCTCTTCGGCCATATTATTGTTGATGAGGCCCACCGCACGCCGAGTTCCATGTTCACGGAAATCATCAGGGAATTTGACTGCCGTTTCATGCTTGGACTAACAGCAACCCCTTTTCGCAGGGACGGGTTGACCGAACTCATCTACCGGCATATCGGCGATCTGGCCCACCGGGTTTCCAGCCGGGAACTCGATGAGAATGGTGCGGTATTAAAACCACTCATCATTCAAAGAGAAACCGGATTCACCTTCCAGTACCGAAGAAACTACCAGGACCTGATGGCCGCCCTTACGTCGGACAGCAACCGCAATGAACAGATTGCCGACGACATCAGCAGTGAAGTACGCAGGGGAAGCGGAACCGTGCTGGTTGTTTCCGACCGGGTGGCCCACTGCGAAACCCTGTGCAGTCTCCTCATAGAGCGCAATATCCAACCGCTGCTGCTAACCGGCCGTGTTTCAGGTGAAGAACGCAATAAAATCGTCAACAATGTTCAGGAAGGACAAGTCGAGGTACTTGTCGCCACCATACAACTCATCGGAGAAGGATTTGACTGCCCGGGCCTGAGCAGCCTTTTCCTCTGCACCCCGATAAAATTTGAAGGCCGCCTGACCCAGGTCATTGGCCGCATCCTGCGACCCGGCAAAGGAAAAAAAGCAAAGGTGTATGATTATATTGATCCGGTGGGGGTACTCAAATCTTCAGCCCGCAGTCGGCAGAAAATTTATGAGAAAATTATGAGTTAGTGGCCATTTTTTATAAAACACCAGCAATGAAAGATATTCCTTTGTCTTTTGCGGCTCTATCGCCAGGGCGGCTTTTATTTTTTCAAGTCCCTGCTGCCGGTTTCCCCGGTCAAGCAGCATATTGCCCAGAGCCCGCAATGGCCTCGGATTGACAGGGTCCCAGCGGCCTGCAGCTCTCAGCAATTCTTCCGATCTTTTTTTATCTGTCTTTTCCAGGTAAAGAGCCAGCTGGCCCATATAATCCACGTTAAGAGGATTGAGCCTGATGGCCTCCTGAAATTGCGCATGAGCGCCGGGCATGTTTCCTGAAAATGCCTCGATATTTGCCGGGGTAAAACGGACGTAAACTGCTCAAAACACGGCCGGTCGTCGGTCACCAATGGTCGAGACACAATATAGAGGCAGGAATTGGAGGTTCTGCTCAGATAATTTGTTGCTCGTACCGCTATAAAGTACCAGTCCTTGCGGGCAATTGTGATATTTCTTAAGCATGAGGTGAAGACTTCGCATACTCCCGCCTGAACCCGATTTAACCTCTACAGGGTAAATCTTTCCTTTACGAACAACAAGGAAGTCTACTTCGGCATTACTACCTCGGGCCTCCCGTGCCCAATAAAATAACTCTGAACTATGCCAAGCCAGAAGTTCTTGGGCGACAAATTGTTCTGCGAGTTTTCCGCGATACATCGCCAGAAGGTTTTCTTGCTGCAATTCCAGTTCAACAGGCACCTGACAGAGTCTCTGCATAAGCCCTATGTCCAGCATGGATGCCTTGAATTTCTTTTGATTGGCTGTTGCGCCTAACGGCAAACCACTTGGGTCACAGGACGGAATTTTATGAATTACCCGCGCCTTGACCAGCAGGTCAAACGCTTTACGATTCATCCGGCTTGAATGCCCATCATTAAGGCGTGTATATTTTAATTGCTCTCCAATACTTTTTGCTACGTTCAAAAAAACGGTATCCAGACACGTCGTGTTGATGCGGGGGGTATACTTGGAGAAGTCATCGCGGTACGAGTCCAGAATTTCTGATTGGACTTGAAAAGTTTCAACCATAGAACCAAAGTCACGATAGGTCTTGACACATTCAGGCATGCCGCCAACAAAGAAATAGATTCGCAACTCACCGAGAATGATTTCCTGGATAGACTTTGCAACGTTATCTGGCTGATTCAGCGTGTATTCAGCCATATGCTCTTTGCCCATTGCAAAGAGATATTCGTAAAATGTCATCGGATGCATGTGCAGATACTGAACGCGACCAACAGGAATGGATATTTCGCCAAAGGCAAACTCCAACAATGAACCTGCAGCAATAACGTGAAGTTCCGGCATCTCTTCATGAAAATAGCGTAATGCCATGATTGCTCGCGGACAGGCCTGTATCTCATCAAAGAAAAGAAGTGTCTGTCCGGGTATGATTCGACCAGTTGTCAATTCCAGATGGTTCAGTATCGACTGAGGCTCAAGAGTTCCAGAGAAATGAGTGTGTAGGTCGCGGCGTTTTTCCAGATCTATTTTGACAAAGCTATTAAATTGTTTAGCCACAACATTCTCGACAAGCCATGTTTTCCCAACCTGGCGCGCCCCACGAATAATCAGTGGTTTACGGCGCGGAGAGTCTTTCCAGCCTGTAATCTGTTTTTCGGCCAATCGTTGCAAGAAATATACTCCTTTGTGCCAGGCATTCTTAACACAGGTTTAACCTCAAGCCCAAACTGCATATTACGCCCCTGTGAAGTGGAAAGTCAAGGGTGTTTTTTGCTTCCCATGGTGAAAAGTCAGGGTTCTTTATTTTTTCCGGCCAAGTCAACTCAACTACCAACTGCAGGAAAACGAAGCAGAGACTCCGAACTGCAAACTTTAAAATGCAGTTAAATCCAAAAACCAACGATACGTCAAAGATAGCCCCTGCTCAATCCCTGCTTTCACCTCAACAAATTCCACTTGTTGCTCTCGACAAACTATAAAGTGCTATCTCTGTTTTTGCCTGGGTTCTGTAAAAATAGTTTTCTGTTAGAATATCTTTTTCCCGATCAAGAACATTAAAAACATAGTTTTTGATCCGATAATCCCACTTCCGTGAAATATCATGGGTAAACGTGGTCTGTCCCCGATTACTCTCTAATGATAGTCCTCTTCGCGCTGATGTCGGACAGCCAGGTTGGTGACCGTCTCCTTATCCTCAATCTCGAACAAAACAACATAGCCGCTCGCGCCAAAAGAGATGAGCATCTCCCGTAAAAATGGGTTATCGGGTACTGCTTTACGACAGGCAAAAGGGAAATCACGCAAAAACCCCATGGCTTTGGCGATAGCCTCGCGTGCTCGACAGGCTGCTTGCTGATCATGATCCAAAAGAAAACCGTATAATCGCTTCAAATCCTCTTTAGCGGCCTTGGTGTAGCGAACTGCATAGGTCATTTTTTTTCCGCAAGAGAAAGCATATTGTCCAGTTCTCGCAAAACATCCTCGGCATCGAAGTATTCACCAGTTTTTCGAGCTTCATCACGCGAAGCCAGGCCGCGGGCGATGAATTCACTTTGCAGCCTACGACGTTCAATATTGGCATGGAGAGATTGCACCATAAAACTGGATAGGCTCTCACCGTTCCGCAAAACGTTCTCTGCAGCCTCCCGTTGTTTAACAAATCAGGAAAAAGCTACAAGCTCAGATAGATAGCTTGGTCCGGCCCCTGACGGTAGTCGAAGGACCGACCCATCGTCGGTGTGGATGATACGATTAGCTTGCATATTCATAAAGGAATTGATACGAT
>DAOUUW010000090.1 GCA_030667965.1 Deltaproteobacteria bacterium | reverse complement strand
TCGTGTCAACGGATAAGGCGGTTAATCCGGCCAATGTCATGGGAACCACCAAGCGCATCGCTGAAATCTACTGCCAGAACCTTGATGAGCGCTCCCAAACACGTTTTATCACCACCCGCTTCGGCAATGTGCTGGGATCAGCCGGGTCGGTGGTCCCGCTCTTTGAAAAGCAGATCAAAAAGGGCGGCCCCGTCACGGTCACCCACAGAGATATCAAGCGTTATTTCATGACCATCCCGGAATCAGTAAACCTCATCCTGCAGGCTGGTTCCATGGGCCGTGGCGGTGAAATTTTTGTTCTTGATATGGGCGAACCGGTACTTATTAAGGACCTTGCCGAGCAGATGATCAGGTTGAGAGGTCTTGAACCGGAGCGTGACATTAAAATCACCTATACCGGATTACGTCCGGGAGAAAAGCTTTTTGAAGAAATTTTTCACGAAAGCGAAAACCTGCGCGGCACCGATCATGCCAAACTCCACCTTGCCAGGGCACGTAAATGTGAGTGGGACTGGTTAACGCGTGTCCTTGCCGATCTCGACCGCGCCGCCGCCAGCCGCGATGTGCCGTTGCTCATCAATCATCTTCGTGCGGTGGTTCCGGAGTATAACGGCATACACATAAGTGAAAAAGCCAGGGAGAACGTAAAAAAGGTACAACTGAAAGTCGTCAGCTCCAGCCATTAACAGGGACTCCGACGCATAAAAAGAAAAAGGCCGTTTCTCTTGCAAGAAACGGCCTTTTTGATATCTGGCTCCCTGAGCAAGACTCGAACTTGCGACAAGGTGGTTAACAGCCACCTGCTCTACCAACTGAGCTATCAGGGATAACACTGCATTTGGAATCGGCAAATATAGCAACTTGCTATTAGCGCGTCAACAGTTTTAAGCAAGAAAAATACATGAATGAAATTTTTTTTTTTATCCAGCCGCTTTTTATTTTTACTTGACGACTTCCTAATAGAGTGCTATTTGATTGCATTCTTTGTAGCCAAAAGTCGGGGCGTGGCGCAGCCTGGTTAGCGCGCCTGCCTTGGGAGCAGGAGGTCGGAGGTTCGAATCCTCTCGCCCCGACCATTTAAGGATACAAAGCACTCCCGCCTACTTCCGCACAAACAGATTTTACAAATTCACCAAGGCGCTGGTCTCATCCAACCCTTACTCGTCTTTCTCACGCCGCCAGCCTTTCCAGTACGTCATACTTTTTACGCTCTTATCATAATTCATCAAATAAATTTCAGCCAGGGTCATGAAACCAGTGACAATAAGCGGCCCATAAATAATCCCCAGAAAGCCAAAAACATTCAGACCTCCCAGAATTGACAGAAAGACAAGCAGGGTATGCATTTTCACCTTCTCGCCCACCATTTTCGGCTTAAGAAGATATTCAACGCCAAGGGAGAGAAAGGCGTAAAATATAATCATGCCCACACCCTGCCCTACATTGCCCTGCAGCATGAGAACAACTGCCGCCGGACCCAACACCAGGCCGATGCCGAAAATGGGCAGAAAGGCAAGAATACCCATTACAACACCCCACAACACAGGTGAACCCAAATTGAAAAAAGCAAACATCATCCCGCCAAGCACCCCCTGAATAACACCGCAGATGCCATTTCCCACAAGAACAGCCTTACTGATCTCCTCAAACTTGCTTATCAGGAGCTGCTCATGATCATCCGGAAGAGGCGAAAGGCGCATGAGATAGGCCAGTAGAGCCTTCCGGTCCATGAGAAGGAAAAAAATGATCAGCACCATCAGCAGAAAATTAAAAATAAAATGAAGGATATTGGCCGCCCAGGAACTGGCCTGATTATAAATAAAAAGGGCAATGGTGCGGCCAAATTTTGACAATTCGTCACCAAACTGGGCGACCTCCACCACGATGCCATATCCTTCCAGAAGATGCTTGAACTTGGCAAGCAAAGCGCTTCCCTCGACAAATTCCGTAAATTTTACCGCAAGATTTGTCCCCTTAGTCATTTGAAACAGGGCATAGGCCTCTGTGGAGAGTGCCCCGACAAAAAAAATGAGCGGCACAAAAATAACCAAAACAATGAGAATACAGGTCAATAGTGAAGAAAAATTTTCAGTAAGCTTTTTAGTAAGCAGGGTGTAAACGGGATCAAAAACAGTGGCAAGCAGGTAGGACAAAATAATTATTGACAAAAATGGCCAAAACAATGTGCCAACGAGGACAGTAGCCAGCAACATCAGGCTCAAAAAATAGAGCAAAACCATGGGGCTTGGTATTTGCTTTTTCATGTTTTTCCTTATATATGGCAGAATACAAAAAAATAAGTTGTTTAAAAGCAGGAAAGAATCAGCTATATTTATTAATTTGCGTGTGCAACCCCAAACAACCCTGCTTCCTAATAAATATAACAAACATTTCGATTAGAAGAAATTTTTTTATACAGATCTTTTCTATTTTCAGGAGCATTCATATGGATATTACCATAGAAAAGGTGCCCGGGACCGAACTAAAAACAAAACCCGACGGCAACTCCCTGGGCTTTGGCGCAATTTTCACCGACCACATGTTTGTCATGGAGTACGACAAAGATCAGGGTTGGCACCATGCCAGGGTGACCAAATACAGCAACTTCTCCTTTGACCCGGCGGCCATGGTCCTTCATTACGGCCAGGCAATTTTTGAAGGCCTCAAGGCCTATCGGGGCCACGATAATCAGATTTACCTGTTCCGCCCCAAAGACAACCTGGAACGTATGAATCTTTCCGCCACAAGAATGTGCATGCCCACATTAAATATTGATGATGTTTACGAAGGATTACAGGCATTGCTGAAAACAGAACAGGACTGGGTGCCGGCGGTTGAAGGGGCCTCCCTGTACATCCGCCCCACCATGATTGCCACCGAGGCAGGCCTCGGCGTGCGACCGGCCAACAGGTACCTCTTTTACATCATCTTGAGCCCGGTCGGAGCTTATTATCCTGAAGGATTCAATCCTGTCAAAATTTTCGTTACGGACAAATACGTGCGTGCCGTTCCCGGCGGGGTAGGTAATGCCAAAACTGCAGGCAATTACGCCGCAAGTATCATGGCGGCACTTGAGGCACAGAAACAGGGCTTCACCCAGGTTCTCTGGCTCGATGCAGTACACCGGAAATACATTGAAGAGGTCGGCACCATGAATATCTTCTTTGTCATTGGCGACGAGGTCATCACCCCGCCGCTTTCCGGAAGCATCCTGCCCGGCATCACCCGTGACTCCGTTATCAAGCTCATGCGCGACTGGGGCTGCGCCGTGTCGGAAAGACCGATCAGCATTGATGAAGTCTTTGAAGCAAGCAGCAAGGGCATGCTCAACGAAGTTTTCGGCACAGGCACAGCAGCTGTTATTTCGCCTGTTGGCTCGCTCTTTTACAAGGAACAAACATGCTCCGTTAACAACGGCAAGACAGGCAAACTGGCCCGGCGTCTTTTTGAAGAACTGCAAAACATGCAATATGGTCGCAACCCTGCACCATACGGATGGATTTCACATCTATAATTTTTTTTCTTTCCTCACTTGATTTTTCAAATACCCGTCACTATTGTTTCGCCTACAAGGAAATAGAATCTTGTCTCAAAGGTTCAATTTCCTTGTTTTTTGTTAAGCGAAAATGACCGGGCCCAAAACCCGGCACGGTTGTATCCCCTAAATACCAAAACAACAATTTAGAATGGAGGTTGTAGATGAAAATTCGTCCCTTAAACGATCGTATTCTGGTCAAAAGACTTGAGAGCGAAGCAATGACTGCCGGCGGCATTATCATTCCCGACAGCGCCAAAGAAAAACCAGCCGAAGGCGAGATTACAGCTGTAGGTTCCGGTAAATTAAATGATAAAGGTGAGCGGGTTGCCATGGAAGTAAAAGTTGGAGACAAAGTGCTCTTCAGCAAATATGGCGGCACTGATGTAAAAATTGAGGGTGAAGATTTTCTCATCATGCGGGAAGATGATATCCTCGGCGTTATTGAGTAATCATTTAACATACCTATTAAAACAACATTCATTAAAAATTAATATAAGCCTGTAGCAGGAAAAGCAAAAACGCCCTGAGCGCAATTTTTTCCCGGGCATATTTTTTAAGGAGAACAAAAATGGCGAAAGACATTAAATATGGAGCAAAAGCCAGAGAGGAAATTCTCTGCGGTGTGAACACCCTGGCAAATGCTGTAAAAATAACTCTCGGTCCCAAAGGCCGCAACGTATTGCTTGAGAGATCATTTGGCGCACCCACCATCACTAAAGACGGTGTCAGCGTTGCCAAGGAAATCGAAATCAAAGATAAATTTGCCAACATGGGCGCCCAGATGGTCAAGGAAGTTGCTTCCAAGACCAGTGATGTTGCCGGTGACGGTACCACCACGGCCACTATTCTGGCCCAGTCAATTTACAGCGAAGGCATCAAGCTTGTGGCTGCCGGCCACAACCCCATGGAAATCAAACGCGGCATCGACAAAGCAGTTGCAGTTGTTGTAGCTGAACTTGCCAATATCGCCAAGCCCACCAAAGAGCAGAAAGAAATCGCTCAGGTCGGCACCATTTCCGCCAACAATGATACCACCATCGGCAACATCATTGCCGAGGCAATGGATAAAGTCGGCAAAGAAGGCGTCATCACCGTTGAGGAAGCCAAATCAATGGACACCTCTCTGGACGTTGTCGAGGGTATGCAGTTTGACCGTGGCTACCTTTCTCCCTACTTTGTCACCGATGCAGAGAAAATGGAAGTAAACCTTGAAGATCCTCTCATTCTGATCAATGAGAAAAAGGTCAGCAACATGAAAGATCTGCTGCCTGTCCTTGAGCAGGTTGCCAAAATGGGTAAACCACTTGTGATTATTGCTGAGGATATTGACGGTGAAGCTCTGGCAACCCTGGTTGTCAACAAACTACGCGGCACCCTTAATGTTTGCGCAGTCAAAGCTCCCGGTTTTGGCGACAGAAGAAAATCAATGCTCGAAGATATCGCCACTCTCACCGGCGGCCAGGTCATTACAGAAGACCTTGGCATCAAGCTTGAGAATGTAACTGTTGATGATCTTGGCACAGCCAAACGCATTGTTATTGCCAAAGACACCACCACCATCATCGACGGCGCCGGCGACAAGGAGAAACTTGCTGCCCGCGTTAAGCAGATTCGCGCCCAGGCAGAAGAGTCAACCTCTGACTACGACCGCGAGAAACTGCAGGAGCGTCTGGCCAAACTGATCGGCGGCGTTGCAGTTATCAATGTCGGTGCTGCCACCGAGATCGAAATGAAAGAGAAAAAAGCCCGTGTTGAAGATGCGCTGAACGCCACACGTGCTGCAGTCGAGGAAGGTATTGTACCCGGCGGCGGTGTTGCCTATATCCGCTGCATTAAAGCACTGGACAACCTGAAACTTGAAGGCGAGCAGGCCCTGGGTATCAACATCATCAAACGCGCCATGGAAGAACCGGTACGCCAGATTGCCGCCAATGCAGGCTGCGAAGGCTCCGTTGTTGTCGAGCATGTGAAAAACCTGGAGGGTGCCAATGGCTTTAACGCTGATAGCGAAAAATATGAAGACCTCATTGCCGCAGGCGTTATTGACCCTGCCAAAGTAACCCGTTTTGCTCTGCAGAATGCAGCCAGTGTTTCCGGCCTGCTGTTGACCACCGAGTGCATGATTGCAGACGCACCGGAAGATAAAGACAACATGCCTGGTATGCCTCCGGGAGGAATGGGCGGCATGGGAGGAATGGGCGGAATGGGCGGCATGGGCGGCATGATGTAAGCCCTTTCTGCTGATTTTTTATTGACAAGGTGAAGAAAATTTACCATATAGTTTTCTTCACCTTGATTTAAAAAGTTTTGGCGATGTAGCTCAGACGGTTAGAGCACACGGCTCATATCCGTGGTGTCCGGGGTTCAATTCCCTGCATCGCCACCAAAACAACAAAAAGAGCTGTAACTTGGTTTCCAAGTTACAGCTCTTTTTGTTGTTGCACAGAATAATGATGTCGACAAAAGATGAGAGAATTGTCCCATCTTCGAGGCTGGGGCTCTGCGGCCTATGAAAAAACCGAAAAGACGATGAATTAATCACAAGTCATCGTCGTCAACTTCATCGTCGTCGTCAACTTCAGCGTCGTCAGCGACTTTATCTGCCTTCTCTGGAATTGAATTCACTTTATTCGCATCCACTTCTGCCGATTTTACCGGTTTCGTCATTTTAGATGGCGGTAAAACTATTTCCGTGATTTTTTTCACTTCATACGCCACGTCCGGATCAGCAAGACAATCATCGCATGACTCAACATGCTTTTCCATGAATTCAACCATTCTGGCTGGGGCTAAGGTCTCTTCCTGCACCTGAACATACCAGGACCGGACAAGCCTATTTAAGCGCTCGCATTGCATTTTTTTTCTCCAGGGATAACAGCATTAATCCATTTGGTGACCAATACATTACAGTAGACATAAATTCTTCAACTTGTCTTTATAAAAAAAGTTGCCGTATTCGGCAAGAAGAATTAGTATTCTACAGTTGTGAAAAATTTTTCTTACCAAAAAGTTCGCAACAAATCACAATTCGGAAATACATTTTCATTATTTTGCATTATCAGTTTCCGGGCCTAGACAGATATGGAAGTGGAAAGGGCTCTGGTGGCTCTCCCGGACTTCAAATCCGGTGTACTGGGTTAATAGCCTGGTAGGTGGGTTCGATTCCCATGCACTTCCGCCATATTTTATATAACATATAAAAAAACCCGGGCTTTTGGCCCGGGTTTTTTTTGTGCCTTTGCAAGAACTCTTTTTACATCAGGCCGGGATATACTTTGTCAAAGGACAATTCTTACAACCGTCCTTCGGCAAGTCAGTATCGTTATGGATCACATCAAGGATCGCTTTAACCGCCGCCTCGGTATCAGCATAAAAATGCTCAGTTCCAATTTTATTCCATAAGCCTGTACGCTTCATGACAACAACGACCTGCCCTTTCACACCGCACATGGCAAAACCAAGACCCGCACTTCGTATTCGCTCAACAAGCAACTCAAGAGCCTCCTCACCGGACGCGTCCATATCATTGATACCCTTGGCATCAAGCAGAATATAGCGAAGATCAGGCTGCTCCGTCCTGAATTTTGCCACCTGCTCATCAAGATAGCTGGCATTTGCAAAAAAGAGCGCACCGTCAAAACGAACAACAGAGACATGCTTGCAGCCCTTCAAACGAAAATGCTCCGCACTGGTCAGCACATTTTCCTCATCTCTGGACAGGCTTGCAACAACAGGCCGCATGGATTTGTACAGGAAGACCGCCATGGACAGGGCAACACCCACCATAATACCTTTGTCAAGATGGGGAGCAAAGTAAAGGGTAACAAGAAAGCACAGTATGGAAATAGCGCCGTCATACCACTGGGCCTTCCAGGCATGAACAAAACCGTTGATGTTAACCAGACCAATAACAGCCATCATAATAACCGCAGCCAGAGTAGCCTGTGGGAGATGGTACAGTAAAGGAGTAAAAAAGAACAGGGTAAGGACAACCACCAGAGACGTTACAACTGATGAAATACCGGAAACAGCACCAGCCTGCAGGTTTACCGCAGAACGTGAGAAAGAACCGGAAACTGCGTAGGAACCACCAAAGGAACCTAACATATTAGCAAGACCCTGACCAATAAGCTCCTGATTCGCATCAAGCTTCTGACCTGTCTTGGCGGCCATGGCCTTGGCAATGGCGATGGCTTCCATGAAACCAAGAAGCGAAATAATAATTGCAGTTGGCAACAGCTTCATAAATGTTTTCATGCCAAACATACTCTCGCCGGTCTTTTTTCCTGTCGCCGGGTCTTTAATTGTGCCAGGCATAGCAAAACTTAAACCTGTAGGAATTTTACCAACAATGGCACCACCACCCATTACTTTCAGTTTCGTAGCATCAAGTAAGGAATTTCCGACCTTCAGACGCCAGATTCCACCATCAGTGTCAATTCCGGCAGGAATCGCTTCTTTGGGGTAGAAGGTAAACTGCGCATCAGCACCTTCACCTGTCTTTACGGCCTCAAATTTCATATCCCGCATTTCTCCACGGTAAACCTGGGCATGATGCTTGGCAGCATTAATATTAGCCGTAAGCATGGCCACTTCGGCTTCAAGCTGAATCAGCTCGATGGACTTCCCGTGTCCACCTGTTTCGAGCTTTTTCTGCTCATCCACCTGCAGACCAAGCTGGGCCCGCTCACTACCAATTGCCTCAATTTCAGCCACAGTATGATTAAATGCCTCAACTTTATGGCTTAAACCATCAAGCTGTACCTTGCTGACATCAACAAAAACATCATTATTAAAACCAGTCATCAAAGAAATAACCGTGGTCACAGCCACAGCCACCAGAACATTGGGAATACGGGGATTAACTTTCTTTAAAATAACCATAATAACCACCGAGCCAATACCATACAGCAAAGTGGGAATATGAGTATAATCAAGAGCAGCTTGACCAACCCGCATCATGGTTTCGTAATGATGGGGCGCCTTATCCACATAAACGCCAAAAAACTTTGAAAACTGAGACGAAGCAATAATGATGGCAGCCGCATTGGTAAAACCGTTAATTACCGGATGTGATAAAAAGTTTACCACCATACCAAGGCGTAACACACCGAGGGAAAACTGAAAGACCCCTACTGTAAGAGCAAGAATAATAGAATAGGCAATGAATTCAGGCCCGCCCGCCGTGGCTAAAGGCTCAAGAGAAGCAGCCGACATCAAAGACACAACAGCAACCGGCCCTGTGGCCAACTGACGACTGGAACCAAAAAGAGCGGCCACCATGGGTGGCAGAAAAGCAGCATACAGACCATAATAGGCTGGAAGGCCTGCTAACTGTGCATAGGCCATTGACTGTGGAATCAAAACCATGGCCACGGTAATACCTGCCATCAGGTCAATCTGGAATTTGCCTCCGCTATACCCTTTAAACCAGAGCATAAACGGAAAAATTTTATAAATCATTTTAAACAATACCTCTCTCTTTTCTCATCCACTTTCCAACAAAGATCCATAGGCGGAAAGGGATTTATTTTTTCCATATCTCGTAATTTTCTTCTTTTTAAAAGGCTCCGGAAACAATCTGCTTGAAACTTACGGGACACCGTGAAAGTGTAAGCAAAATCAAATATTACACCATCTCAATCACGCCGGACCTCAGTCACTAAGACCGGCACATACTGCAAATTTGCAATTTACACAGTCATCCGGTCCACTGTTGCCGGCAAGGCAAGTCTCGCTCCCTGCCGTCCAATGGGCTTTGACAAGCATCATTACTCCTTGGCCTTACTGAATATTTCATTCTCCTCTCCTTTTCAATAAAATTGAAAACCACGAGGGACCAGACCATGCCAACTAAGATGGCTTGGCGCCTCCCTGCCCTGTGATTATACAAATTGATTCAACGTGTATCGATCCGAAAAAGGTCCCATTTTTCCTTTTCTAAACCAACAGCTCCTATTGACAAACGGTTGATACTTAGCGTTCTTTAAGAGAATGTCAAGCGGAAATATGCATTTCACGGTAGAGACAAGAGAAAATAGGAGAAAATACCCGCGAGGAATGAAGGGGTACAGAGTAAAGAATTTTAGCGGAAAGAAATCCAAATGAAAGAAAAAGTTTCCCCGGCGGTCCAAACCGTTTAGCAGGAGAAACTTTTCACATGCTAAATGATTTGAGCAAGCTTCAGCTCTGCCACTTTTCTGGCAATACTTCTGATTCTGCCGATATAACGGGTACGTTCCGCCACGCTGATGGCCTTGCGGGCGTCAAGCAGGTTAAATGTATGGGAGCACTTGAGGCAATAGTCATAGGCCGGAAGCAGCAGATTCTTTTCCAGCAGACTATGGGCCTCGCTTTCGCATGAAGTGAAATAGGATATCAGAAAATCCACATTGGCATGCTCGAAGTTAAAGGCCGAGAACTCCACCTCTGCCCTATGAAAAATATCACCATACTTAACCTCTTCGTTCCAGGCGATATCATAGACACTGTTTACACCCTGTAGATACATGGCGATTCGCTCCAGCCCATAGGTGATCTCAACGGTTACAGGAAACAATTCCTGGCTGCCTGCCTGCTGGAAATAGGTAAACTGAGTGATCTCCATGCCGTCGAGCCACACCTCCCAGCCCAGACCGCTGGCCCCCAGGGTGGGTGACTCCCAGTCATCCTCGACAAAGCGGATGTCATGCTGCAGGAGATCCAGGTTAAAGCGCTTCAGGCTGTCCAGGTACAGTTCCTGGGAATTGGATGGTGACGGCTTAAGCACCACCTGAAATTGATAATAATGCTGCAGTCGATTGGGATTTTCCCCATAGCGACCATCTGTCGGCCGTCTGGACGGCTGCACATAGGCCGCCTTCCAGGGATCCGGCCCCAGGGCCCGCAACAGAGTAGCCGGATGAAAGGTCCCGGCACCCACTTCCATGTCGTAGGGTTGCTGGATGACGCAACCCTGTTCCGCCCAATAACGGCTTAGTTCGAAGATAATATCTTGAAAATACATTTATGAAGTTCCTTTTTCCAAAGTCCCAAAAAAGCTGATAGCTGATACAAACCATTAAACATAAAACAATGAAGATAAAATGTAAAATGCAAAAAAAGGGCAAAGTCTGCCCGTTTCACCTTTACTAATACAAATTGTTGAGCTACCAGTAATTATTTACAATTTTATACCTAGTGCCTTATTGACACCACTACACCGTAGTGGTAATTTCATTGTTTCCTTTAATTGAAGAAAAATCTAACTGAAGAATAAATTGTTTTATTGAGTGATGGAATACCTTTCCAGCCGCTCACGGATAATAGGGGGACGCAGACTCAGTCTGCTTTTTTTATTCATTTCAGGAGGGGGATTATGTTAAAAAAAATCTCAGTATTAGCACTGGCAGGACTTTTTGCCCTGCCAATGGCAGCAAACGCCGGCAGCACCGGCAGCAGCAACGATGATCTAGCTGCGAAACTTGACAGACTCTCCCAGGAACTTGCCGCTGTCAAGGCCGAGATGGCCGGCATGAAAGAAAACCAGGAAGAGGCCTTTGATGATCTTGATGAGCGTAGCGAAGCCTGGGACCTTGCTTCACGCTTCAGCTTTTACGGCGACTTCCGCGCCCGGGCGGATTGGAACACAACCGATGTGCCGGAGCATTATACCGCAATGGGTGTTGCTAAAGGAGTTGTTGATTTTCAGGAAACGCTGACGGATCCGGCAGCGTTTCCAATTATTGCAGGAAACTTGGCTGTTGCAGGGTTGCCTTTAAGTATTGCTCAGCAAACCGAGATAGGCACAATTATGGCAACCCTCAATCCCACCACCTCGGTGCAAGATTTAGTAACTCTAATGAGAGTAATGACACCTGCCCAACGAAAAGTTTTGATGCCTCCAAGTGGCAGCGACACCGACTACGACAACGATACCATTTACACCAACCGCTTCCGCCTGAACATGCGGGTCAAGGCAACCGAGAATGTTGAGTTCAAGGGCCGCTTTGCCATGTACAAGGCATGGGGCATGCAGAACAACCCTGTTGATTACTCCCTGAACGGCGGTCCCCATTTTCTCTCTTCCACTTTGAGCGGTTTTGACGGCGCCATGACACGCCAGCCCAGTGACAGCGTGCTGCGGGTTGACCGGGCCTTTATCAACTGGAACAATATCGGCGGACAGCCAATCTGGTTCTCCGTCGGCCGTCGGCCAACCTCTGACGGACCACCGGCCCAGCTGCGTCTCGGCGTGGACCAGAGAATGGCCACGCCGGTGGCCTATATGGATTATCC